>JBDRSE010000394.1:0-23813 GCA_043825095.1 bacterium | reverse complement strand
GGCGCTGTGCCGTCTCCCACGTGAACGGTTACCATTTTTTTTCGATGGGTCGTGAGCAGGGCCGGATTTGCTTTTTGAATTCGGCTTGACGGGAGTTCTGACAGGCCCTGATACTCCTATCGATGGAGCTGCCCCGAACCCTGCCGATGCACCCCATTGACCTCGTCAGTGGATTTCTGGTGCCCGAGGTGCAGGCCTACCTGCTCTGCGTCCCGTTCTTTCCGGTGCGGAGAGCGGAGGTACGGTCCAAGCTGGCCCCCCTGGTGACCGACGGCTTTCCGCGGCTGTGCTATCGCTTCCGCAGCCGGTACGGCACCATTCGGTCCCTGGAGCTGGCGCAGGATCCCGGAGAGCCGATCTCCACGAGCTCTGCGGCCGAGCTCGAGCGACGGTCACTGAAGGAGCTTCGCGCCATGGTCGGGGACCGACACTGGCACCTGCTGGTGGTCGAGGACGCTGCCTCCGATGTGGTGCTGCTGGTGCTGCTGTTCGATCACTTCCTGGGCCACGGGGAGCTGGCGCGGGGGTTTCTCTGCGCCGCCGGGGATCGCTTGGGGGGCGGAGACTCCGCGGGCCCGCGGCCGCTCCACCCGGCCCGGGAGGACGCGTTCCGGCGACACCAGTCCCGGCTCGTCGAGCTCCACCACCGGGAGCAGCCCTGGGCATCCTATCAGCGGCTGGAGCTGGGCGTCGGCGGGTTGCAGCGGCGGGCCCGGGGCGCCGGGCTGCCCTTCACCGAAGCGCTGACCCTCGAGCTGGCGCGATCGATCCAGGCCGTGGCCGGCGCTGCCGGGCGGTCCCGCCCGCTGGACGTGCTCTGCTTCCGGATGGACGAAGGGCGCTCGTCGGCCCACGACCCGGCCGTGGGGAACCAGTCCCTGCTGCTGGAGCAGTGGGAGGCGTCTCCGGACGGCGCATCCAGGCGGACCGACGCGGGGCCACAGGAGGCGCACCACGGCTTGGAGCGATTTGCCAGGGCCTATGGGCTGACACCTGGCAAGCCCCTGGTGAATCAGCTCCTCCGGGGGGGCCTCGCCGCGGCTCGGCTCGGCGCGGGCCTCAAGCGGCGGGACAAGCTGGTCGTCAACAACCTGGGTCGAACCGAGCACGCGTTCTTCCGGCCGATCTTCTTCGATCCGACCAACAACGCGGATCGGTTCGGGCTGGTGTACGTGGACGGAAACCGGGATCGGCTCACGCTGCAGCTCTCGCCCCCCCATCGCTACCTGGCACGGTTCGACTGGACCGCCTTCGAGGCGCGCCTGCTGGGTTCGCTGGGCTCGCCGGATCCGTCGGGTTAGCGCGGATTACGCTTCGGAGCGACGGCAGGATTCCAGTGCACGCGGATCAGGGAGAGGTGTCCATAGGGATCCTGCGGCGGGAGCTGCGCCGCGCGGCCCGGGCTCTTCGGCGCCGAGTGGAGCGGAGGGATGCGGTCCGCGTGCCCGACGACCAGGCCTTCCACGCGGATCCAATCGCCAAGTTTGGGCTGCGTCACGCCGCGGTCCCAATGGAGCCGCAACCTCGCGCCGGACGCGGACACGAGGGTCAGCCCGGTGCCCGCGCCGGCTTTGCCGCGCCGCGGTGGGGCCGCCTCGGCGCGGCCTTCCAGCACGATGCGGAAGCCCTCGAGCAGCGGCCAGAACACGGCGAGCACGGACCAGTTGGAGTATTTGACCGGCTGGCTGTCCGGGAGCTTCATCAGCCGGGGATCGCCCTCGGCGCTCAGCCGAAGCGTCTCCAGGGCGAGCTGCGCCTCGAGGCCGGCGCGCGGGAGGTGCGCCAGCGGCTTACCGTCGAGATCCCGCCCGGGATGGGACCAGCGCAGATAGTCCCGGCCCTGGGCGGGGAGGCCCTTGCGCCACCGCACGAGGCAACGCCCGCCGAGGCACTTGGGAAAGAGGTCGAGCTTCTGCAGGACGTCGCTGACCACGGTGCTGCAGGTGGATCGCCCGCACCGCCGGCGCGCGGGCCGACAGAATGCCGTGGCCTGCGCCGCGAGCCTGCCATGGGCGCGGCGATTCCAGGCCCGGGGAACCTCGAGGCAGCCCGGGCAGCAGGACTGCCAGGCGTTGGTCACCACGCAGTCGCTGTCTCGCGCGCAGCTCCGCGCCTCGCCCGAGTAGGCCCGCAGGGTGGTCTGCGGGCGCGGTGGCTCGGATCCCGGCTTCTTCTTGCAGCCGGGCAGGGCGACGAGGCAGAAAAGCAGCGCTGCGGTCGGTGGGATCGGCGCCTTCATCGGTTCACTCTGCGCAATCACAGTCCATGCAATCAGGTGCTGTTTCGGGTAGGATGCGCCCATGAATCTCGCAGATCTCGACACCCGTGAAAAGCACATTCTCGGCGCGTTCATCCGGCTCATGCTGCGCTCCGACGGCCGCTTCTCCGAGCAGGAGGAGGAGCAGGTGAACCGCATCGGCGAGCCCCTGGGGGGGGCCGAGCAGATCTGGCACCTCATCTCGGAGTCGGCGCAGGCCTTCCCGGACGAGGGTCAGGCCCGGCAGCAGGTGCTGGATGTCAGCCGCGCGGAGGCGCGGTCCATCATCCTCGGGATCCTGGAGCAGGTCGCCGGCGCCGACGGCGTGGAGAGCGCCGAGGCAGAGCTGCTGGACTGGCTCCGGCAGCAGTGGGCGTAGGGCGCCGGGGCCGGACTGCCTTCCCACCGCTGACAGCGGGCGGCGGAACACGTACAATACTCAGACTCCGGTGATTGCCGGACAATGGGGCCGACAGGCTGTTTCATGCGTTCCATTCTCGTCACCGGCGGCGCCGGCTACATCGGCAGCCAGACCGTGCTCCACTTCCAGGACCTGGGCTGGCGCGTGGTGGTGGTGGACGACCTGTCCACCGGGCACGCGGAGTTTGCCGAGCGGGCGGATGCGTTCCATCGCGCCGACATACGGGATCGCGAGGCCGTGACGGAGCTGCTCCGCTCCGAGCGCTTCGACGGCGTGGTGCACTGCGCGGCCAAGAGCCTGGTTCCCGAGTCTGTTCGCGACCCGCTCACCTACTACCACACGAACGTGCTCGGGGCGGCCAACCTCGTGTCCGCCTGTCTTGAGGCGCCGGCGCCGGCGCCCGCCGTCGTGTTCAGCTCGTCGGCCGCGGTGTACGGGGAGGGGCCGATCCAGCCCCTCACCGAGGAGCTGGCGCCCGATCCGGTGAACCCCTACGGGTTCACCAAGCTCGCCGTGGAGCGCCTCCTGCGCCACAGCGATGCGGCCTACGGGCTGCGCTCAGTGTCCTTGCGCTACTTCAACGCGGCCGGGGCCGACCCGCAGCTCCGGGTCGGTGAGCGGCACGAGCCCGAAACCCACGTGATCCCGAACTTGATCCGGGCCGCCCTCGATCCGGGGTGCGGCCCCTTCCGCATCTTCGGCACGGACTACGACACCCCTGACGGCACCTGCGTGCGCGACTACGTGCACGTCTGCGACGTCGCGGAGGCCCACCGGCTCGCCCTCGAGCGGCTCTGGTCGGGAGGGCCGTCGGACGTGCTCAACCTCGGCACCGGGGTCGGGGTGAGTGTCCGCGAGCTGCTGGACGGTTTCGCCAGGGTGTTGGGCCGGGAGGTGGACGCGGAGGAGGCGCCCCGACGCGCCGGGGACCCGCCGGTGCTGACCGCCGACGCGTCCCGGGCGGAGGCCGTCCTGCACTGGACACCGCGCCGCGACCTCACCGCCATCCTCGAGAGCGCCCTCGCCTGGGAGCGGAAGGAGCGGGGCGAGCCGTGAGCCGCATTCGGCTGCTGCACCTCATCGCCTCGGGCCGGGGTGGCGCGGCCTCCCACGTCCGGGAGCTCGCGTTGGGGCTCGGGGAGCGGTTCGACGTGGGTGTGGTGATGCCGGACGACGGGGGAAACGTCGGCCCCGACGACTTCACGGACACCGCAGTCCGGTTCCACCCCCTGGAGATCGCCCACCCGCGGGACTGGCGCGCGATGATGCGTCTCCGGTCGCTGATCACCGGGCAGGAATGCCAGCTCCTGCACCTGCACGGCGCCCGGGCCGCGTTCTACGGGCGGCTGGTGCACCTGGCGCTCCCCCGGCCCCGGCCGAAGCTGGTCTATAGCGTGCACGGCTTCATGGTCCCGCACTATCCGCAGCCGCGGCGCCTGCTGTCCACGGTCCAGGAGCGGTTCCAGGCGGCGCAGGTGGATCGCTTCATTGCGGTCAGCCACGCCGAACGGGACGCGTTGGTTCGCGCGGGCTTTCCGGACCGGATCGACGTCGTGTGGCTCGGCATCGACACCGAGGCCTTCGCGCGCCCGCGGCGCGCTCCCGAGGCGCTGCGCGCCGAGCTGGGGGTGCGCCCCGGACAGCTCGTGGTCATGTGCCTGTGCCGCTTCTTCTGGCCGCGGGACCTTGCCACCTTGATCCAGGGCTTCGCCCGGGCGAAGCGCCGGGCGCCGACGCTGCGGCTGGTGCTGGTCGGAGACGGCCCCTGGCGACCGCAGCTCCTGCAGCACATCAGCGCCGCCGGCCTGGCCGGGGACGTGATCCTGCCGGGCCTGCGGCACGACGTCGTGGAGCTGCTGCACGCCGCGGATATCTTTACGCTGACCTCGGGCGGCGGCGACGGCCTGCCGGTGTCGATCCTCGAGGCCATGGCCGCGGGACGGCCCGTGGTGGCCACGGCCAGCGACGGCATCCCGGAGGAGGTCGTGCACGGGGAGACCGGGCTGCTGGTGCCGAAGGGAGGCGTGTCGGAGCTGGCCGAGGCCCTGGTGCGGCTGGCGCGGGACGCGCCGCTGCGGGAGCGGTGGGGCGCGGCCGGCCGGGATCGCGTCCGGCGCCACTTTCGCCGGGAGCTCATGATCACGAACCTGGCGGAGAGCTACGGCCGGACCCTGACGGGGTAGCCGGAGACCACGATGGCGCAGCCGCGTAGCACATGGTGGGCTCAGCTGAGCCGGTCCCCATTTCTCCTGTACGGGCTCCCGCTTCTGACGTTGCTCCTGGGGGACCTCGTGTTGACCGTCGCGGTGGTGCCCGACACCATCGACTTCGTCACGGGCCTGGAGCTCGCCGCCCACAGCGTGGTGCAGCTCTTGGCAGCGGTTTCGATCCTGGTGTGGCTGCTGGCCGCGCTGGCCCTCGGCGCCGGTGGGGCGCTGCGGCTGCTCGGCAGGCAGTGGGGGCTCACCGCGCGTCTGGGCGTGATCCTCGGCGGCTGGTTGATCTTCGACGGCTTGATCTTCAGCCACTGGGTGACCGCGCATTGGACCCGTCCCCTGATCCGGACGGGGGCGGTGCTGGCGGGCCTGTTGCTCGTCGGGGTGCACGTATTGCTCAGCCGACGGAAGCCGGGCGGACTCCCCGCCTTCCACCTCGCCGTGTCCCTGGTCTGCGCGGCCTGTATCGCGGCGGTTTGGGCGACGCTCGGCACGTCTGCCTCGGTCTTTACCCCCAAGTACCTGCGGGAGCCCACGGCGGCGCTGCTGCTCGTGCAGCTCCAGCTCCTGTGGACCCTCCTGGCGCTGCGGGTTCGGCCCGAGGCGCTGGCTCGGTGGAGGGTCCCGATGCTCGGCGGCCTGCTGGCGTTTCTGGCCGGCACGGTCGTGGTGTCGACACTCAGCGAGCGCAGCCGGTACGTCGTGGCCACGAGCCTGGAGAGCGCCCGGGCGGCGCGACGGCTCAACCGACAGGTCGCGCGCGTGGTCCCGCTGCGGTACCTGTCCTGGCTCCGCGACATGGTCGGGTCCCCCCCGCGATCCGGATATCGAGAGCCGCGGGGCGGGGAGCGGCACCGCTGCGTCCGGAGCGGCCGCCCCCGGGTCCGATCGGCGCTGCTGATCACGGTGGACGCCCTCCGCGCCGACGGCTATGGCGTGAGGCCGGCCGCGCTCCCCGTCCTCGAGCGGTTCCGGGCGGGCGCTGTGCAGTTCCGACACGCCTATCAGGCCGAGTCGGCCACGAACGGCAGCATGGCTTCTCTGCGGCGGGGGCGGTACCTGGCCGCCTTCCACCCGGCCAAGAAGCTGCACGAGGTGGCGCGAGAGCTCGGCCTGGCCACGGTGGACGACTACCTGAGGCAGGGTCCTCGGGAGAGCCCGGATCAGTTTGCGAGGCGGATCGTCGGGACCCTCGAGCGCCTCCGCAAGGAGCGGCCCGGGTTCCTGCTGCATGCGCACTTCCTGTCGCTGCATCTGGCCGCCTACAAGTCCTTTGCTTCGCACGACTACCCGGCGATCCTGCGGCGCATCGACCGGGCGCTGGGCCGGGTCCTCGCCCATCTCGAGGGCGCGCTGGCGCAGCAGACGGCCGTGGTCATCACGGCGGACCACGGAGAGGAGCTGCGGTCGGAGCGGGGCTACTTCGGACACGCCAACGACGTGACGGAGACGCTGCTGCACACGCCGCTGCTGCTGCGGGTTCCGGGCCTGCCGCCGGGGGTGCGGAGCGACCCCGTGTCCGGCGTCGACGTCCTGCCCACACTCCTGGAGGTGCTCGGGGCGCGGTGCAGCTACCCGCTGCACGGGCGCTCGCTGCTGCTGCCGCCGGAGCCGGGGCGGGTCCTGTTCGCCAGCAGCGCCGGAGCGGCGTATCCACTGCCCGTCCCCTGGTACAGCGACCGCCACATGGCGCTGCAGTGGCCCTGGAAGCTCGTGTACGACCGGGGGGAGAACGTGTGGGCGTTGTACAACCTGGCGCGGGATCCGCGCCAGCGCGCGAACGTCGTGGATCTGTACCCGAGCCGTCGCGCGCAGCTCTGGCAGCTCCTCGCGGACTACCTCCGCGGCACGGTCAAGGAGTACGCACCCGAGGGGCGGTAGCCGCGTCGGTCAGGGGGCCTCGGCGCACACCTGACCCGAGCCGTAGGGGTTGGCGCGGCAGGTGAAGCCGGGGCGCGGGCAGTCGGGCGGTGTGACACAGCCGTCCAGACAGTATCCGCGATCTCCACTCACCCCGCCGAAGATGGCGCTGCACACGCCGTCCCCCGGGCAGCTCGGGTTGGACATGTTGCACTCGCTGACGCAGTAGCCGTTGTCCCACCCGTCCCAGCAGCCCCCCCGGCAGTCGCCGCCGCCGCAGGCGTCGCCGTTGTCGCCGAGGCTTGGGTCGAAGTGGCTGCCGCAGCGTCCCGTGTAGATGTTGCACTGCCCGGTGGCGGGGCACTGGCTGTCCGCGGTGCAGAGGGGACGGCAGATCAGGTCGGTGTAGGTGAACGGATCGACGCGGCAGTAGTAGCCGTCGCGACAGTCGGCGCCCGTGTTGCACCTCTGGTAGCAGCGGTCACCGCCCGAGACCGAGAAGCAGGCGCCCTGGGGTCCGCAGGGGTCCCAGTAACAGTCCGAGGTGCAGTACCCCCCCGGGAAGCCATCCACGGACTCCAGGTAGCAGTACCCTCCGGCGCACTGCCCATCCGACGTGCAGGCGCCGCCGTCCCCCGACGTGCACTGGGAGTAGTCATAGCTCTGGCAGTTCGCGCCGCAGGCCAGGGTGCCGCCGGAGTAGCCCTCGTTCGCGCAGTCAGAGGACAGCTGCCCCTGCTCACAGAGCTCGTGCCCGGCCCAGATGAACCCGTCGCCGCAGAAGGGGAGGGTGCAGTCAGACAGGCAGCCGTCAGTGTTGCTCCCGTTCCCGTCGTCGCACTCCTCACCGCACTCGACTACGCCGTTGCCGCAGCTCTCGGACTGACAGGCGGCGGAGCAGCCGTCGCAGGGCGTGGTGTTTCCGTCGTCGCACTGCTCCCCCGGATCGATGACATGGTCGCCGCAGCTGGGCGGCGCCTCGGCCTGACAGGTGGGGCTGCAGCCGTCCCCGCCCTGGGTGTTTCCGTCGTCACAGGTTTCGCCGCAGTCGATGACCTGATTGCCGCACACCTCTGCCTGACAGAGGGGAGAGCAGCTGTCGCAGGGGGCGTTGTTCCCGTCGTCGCACTGCTCCCCGGGGTCGAGCTGCCCGTTCCCACAGTCAGGGTTCGCTTCGAGCTGACAGGTGGGGCTGCAGCCGTCTCCGGGTTGCGTGTTTCCGTCGTCGCACTGCTCCGAGCCCTCCAGGTTGGAGTTGCCGCATACCGGCTGGACGCTGCACCCAGACACGTCGTAGGTACAGCTCGGACCGCACGCCAGCCCTCCCGTGCCGAGGTTGAGGCTGGTGCAGGTCTGGCCGCGCAGGTCTTGGAGGTCGCACTCTTCGTTCGCCGCGGCGACGCCGTCCCCACAGCCGCCGGGCGGCGGCACCCCGGCCGGATCGAACCTACACGCCGGCCCGAGCGCGAGGCAGAGAGCCGGCACCAAAACGAACAGGAGCGGTTGATTCGTTTGGGAGCGATCGTTCGTCATGGGCTCCTCCCACCACCGGAGTTTACACACATTGATTCCGCGAGCACAAGCTCCGTCACTCCGCCGGTATCCGGCCGTGCGCGTGCGGTGGACCGGACCCGGGTCCGGATCTCGGCCCGAACGGGCGCGTCTTGTCCGGCGTCCGTCTGGCACCCAATCTGCATGGACGGCCCGTGGAGGATCGTCATGTGCTCGCGTGTCGTCGCGGTCTTACTGGTGGGTGCGATGACCCAGGTTTCCTGCGGGAGCGGCCCGGGTCCGGGCGCGCTCCCGGCGCGGATCCGTGCCGCGTCGGGGGTCGTCGAGATCCGAGAGCCGGACGACGCCCTGACCTACGTCCACGCCGGGCCCGGGGACGTGCTGGACCTGGGACGAACAGGAGCGGTGTGGTTCTGGGAGCACCGCCGGAATCGCCGCTACTCATGGTCGCGGCGCGGACGGCGGATCCTGCTCAACGGACGGTTGTACGGGCTGGATTTGACCGGGTCGAGCCCCCGGCGGGCCGCCACCATGCTCGAGCGACATCAACGTGTCGTGCGGATGGTGCTGCTGGACACCGACCGGTGCGCTGACCTGGTGGGCGTGCTTCGGCTCGTCCCGCGGCTGCACCTGGGCCTGGTGAGCAAGACGCGTGAGCTGCCGAACCTGTCCGCGCTGCGGAGGCTGGCCCGCAACCTGGTGGGGCTTTCTGTGGAGGAGTCGACTTTGACGCCGGACGCTTGGGCCGCGCTCGGCACGCTGCGGGCGCTGGAGGCGCTGTCCCTGCGCGGGACGAACCTGGGGCAGGCCGCCCTGGAGGTGCTGGCCGGGCTGCCGGCCCTGGTCAGCCTCGACGTCTCGTCCACAGGGCTCGACGACAGCGGGCTGGCCCGGCTCTCACGAACCCGGAGCCTGCGGCGACTGAGCCTGGCGGCCACCCTGGTCACAGACGCCGGGATTGAGCACCTCGCGGCGCTTCCCCGGATCACCCGGCTGGATCTTTCCCGGACGCGGATCACCGACTTCGCCCTCGGATGGCTGCAGGAGCTGGAGACCCTGCGGGAGCTCGACCTCAGTGACACCTCGGTGACGGATCTCGGATTGGAGCTGGTCGCGGCCCTGGCCGGGCTGACCGTGCTGCGCCTGGGACCCCACGTCTCCGATGTCGGGCTCCGCCACGTCGCGGCGCTGCGACAGCTCCGCGTGCTGGCGCTGCGTCGGGCCGCGGTGACGGACGAGGGGCTCGCCCGGCTGTCCGGACTGTCCCGGCTGATCAGCCTCGATCTGGCGTGGACCGAGGTGAGCGATCACGGGCTGCGGCACTTGCGCGGCCTCACGAGGCTCCGGCGGCTCGACCTGAGCCGAACCCGGGTCACAGGTGCCGGTCTGCGCCACCTGCGGTTCGCGCAGGAGCTGCGCTTTCTGGCGCTGCGCTGGACGCCCCTGCGCCGGTCAGCGCTCTCCCAGCTCGTGGGGCTGCCGGGCCTGAGAGTCGTCGATCTGGCGGGCACCCCTTGGCAATAGTGCGCTGTGTCGGGTATAGCTTCTGCTGGCCCAGGGCGCTGCGTCGTCCGTCGGGCCGTTGAAAGGACACCCATGAAGCATCCGCAGGTACACCTCCAGCGAGGCCGTCACAAGCGCGTCCAGGCGGGGCACCCGTGGGTGTTTTCCAACGAGGTGCGCGAGCTCGAGGGATCGACGCCGGAGGCCGGCGCCCTCGTGGAGGTGCTCGGCGCAGACGGCCGGTTTCTCGGCGCCGGGCTGTACCACCCGGGCTCGCTGATCGCGGTGCGCCTGTTGACCCGCGAGCGGGCGCCGATCAGCCTCGATAGCGAGTTCTTCGCCGATCGAATCCGGGTTGCCCAGGCGCGTCGGTGCCGGGCGCTGGGGGAGCGTCAGATCGCCCCGCCGGCCGCCTATCGCCTCTGCCACGGCGAGGCGGACGGGCTGCCCGGCGTGGTCATCGACCGGTACGGCGACGTGTTGGTCACCCAAATCGCCTGCCTGGGTCTGGACCAGCGCAAGGCGCACCTGTTCGATGCGCTGGAGGAGGTCTTTTCTCCGGCGGCCATCGTGGAGCGGAACGACACGGTCTGGCGCGACCAGGAGGGCTTGCCGCGGCAGAGCGGCGTGGCGCGGGGAGAGCTCCCCGAAGCGCTGTCCTTCGTGGAGCATGACTTGACCTACCAGGTGGATGTGCTCGCCGGCCAGAAGACCGGCTGGTTCCTGGACCAGCGCGATCACCGCCTGGCTGTCCGCCCCTTCGCGGCGGGCTCCCGGGTGCTGGACCTGTGCTGCTACGAGGGGGGCTTCACCCTCAACGCCCTCGCCGCCGGCGCCCGGTCGGTGGACGCGGTGGACGCGTCTCAGGCCGCGCTGGATCGCCTCGCTGCCAACGCCGGGCGCAACGGGCTCACCGCGGGGCTCGAGACCCACTGCGCTGACGTCATGGACCTGGCCACAGGTGGACCGCCCGGAGGGGCGCCCTTCGAGCTGATCGTGCTCGATCCGCCGAGCTTCACCCGGAGCCGCAAGGCCGTGCCCCGGGCCCGCCGAGCCTATCGCAAGCTCAACGAGGCGGCCCTGCGCTGGCTCGCACCCGGCGGCGTGCTGGCCACGGCCTCCTGCTCCCACCACCTGTACGAGGACACGTTCCTGCAGCTCCTCCAGGAGGCAGCCGTTCTCGCCTCCCGCGCCGCCCGCGTGCTTTATCGCGGCTTCCAGCCCCCGGATCACCCGGTGCTGCTCGCCATGCCCGAGACGCGCTACCTGAAGTTCTTCGTGCTGCAGGTGGATTGAACCGGAGGCGGGCTATCTGCAGGCAGGCATGCGCGTGGCCGGTTGGCCGAGCTTTGCGGAGTAGAGGCGGTAGATCCTCCAGGTGGACCGGGCGGCCTGGCACTGACCCGCGCGGATGTACAATGACGCAAGGAGGCTGGCGATCCAGCGGCGCTGTCCCTTGCCGGTGCAGCCGCTCCGGAGGAGGGCGTGGTACACCCTCCGGGCGTATTCCCTTCGGCTCTTCCGCCGCGACTTGGCCGCCTTGCGCGCCGCGGTGATCAGGGCGGACGCCTGCCCGGATTCCTTGCACTCCGCGGCGATCTTCTGAATCTCGGCAAGGGCCTCGCTCTCCGGCGACATGACCGGAGCGGGCGCGACCCGTCTCGCCTCTCTCACGGGGCGGGGGCGAGGCCGCGGGTGAGCCGTGGGATTCCTGCGCGGAGTCGCGGCGCTCGCCTTCTCCTTCTCCTGCTCTTTCTCCCTCGGTCTTTTCGTCGCGTCGCCGTCTCCGAAGGCCAAGACCAAACCGATGATCAACGCGATCAAGGGAATGGTGGCGAGGGACGCGATCCAGACCCAGGCGCGGCGGGATTTCCGTCCGGTGGGCATGGTGTTGACGGGAGTGGCCCGCGCAGCGAGCGGTTGGCTGAGGCGCGCCGGACCCGTCGTGCGCAAAGGCGTGGCCATGGCGGTCTGGACGTTGTCGCGCCGGGGGCGGGCCACAGTGGTGGGAACCCCCGGACGGCCCCCCCGTCCGGCGGACGGTGTGGAGTGATAGGAGTTCCGCGCTTCCTCCAGGGACTTCAGCACCTGCAGCGCGTCCGGCCGCAGCTCCTCGTCCTTGTCCAGCATCCGCACCACCAGCTCCCCCAGCAGGGTGTCCTTCAGCTCCTCGGGCAGCGGCACCGGATCCTTGATCGCGGCCTTCATGATCGAGTGAAGGTCGTCGTTTCCAAAGGGGGCGCGGCCGGTCAGGAGCTCGAAGAGGGTGGCGCCGAAGGCGTAGACGTCGGCCAGCGGCGAGTGCTGCTTGCCGAGGATCACCTCGGGCGCCATGTAGGGCGGAGTGCCCATGATGAAGCCGGTGGCGGTGAGCCCGGGCTCCAGGGCCTTCCGGGCGATGCCGAAGTCCACCAGCTTGACGCCGGGGTGCCCGTCGGCGCGGAGGAACCGGACCACGTTCGCGGGCTTGAGATCGCGGTGGATGATGCCGTTGGCGTGGAGCTCCACCAGCGCCGAGGCGATGGGGAGCATCAGGTCGACTACCTCGGGGGCCGGCAGCCGCTGCTGGGGCAGCTCGTCGAGATAGTCCGACAGGTCCTTGCCGTCGATGTACGCCATGATCAGGTAGCAGCGGTCGCCCTTGGCCACCTGCACGAAGTCGTGGATCTCGACGATGGCCGGGTGTGACACCATGGCGAGGGCCTCGGCCTCCCGCCGAAAACGCTCCAGGAGCTTCTCGTCGTCGCTGGACACCACCTTGATGGCTACGTCGCGCTTGAGATTCCGCTGGCTGGCGAGATAGATCGACCCCATGCCCCCCACCGCCAGGGGGCGAATCACCTCGTACCGGCCGTCGATGCGCACGCCGACCAGCTTCTCGTCGTCCTCGGGCGGGCTCTTGGCCCTCTTTTCTTCGTTGGCTTTCGACACGCTGCGCGGTCCTGCTCGGACGCCTTGATCGTCGCTGGTGCACCGGGAGCGATGCACCCTACTTGGTACCATGACCGTCTGTCTTCGCTCAAGCGGAACCGGGCCGGACTGTGATACCATCAGGAGGTCGGGAGAGAACCCGGCAGTGAGGTACGAGCGGATGTTCCACTGGATGCGTGATCGAGGTTGGCTCGCGGGTTGGCTCGTGGGATTGCTGGCGGTTTCGCTCGCGGCAGCTTGCGGCGGCGATCCCTCGGGCGGAGGCGGGGGACCCGGGGATCCCTGCGATCCGGAGAACCCCTGCCGGTCGGGCCTCGACTGCTCCCCCGGCGGCGTGTGCGTCGAGCCCGGGGACGGCGGCGCGTCCGGGGACGGCTCCACCGACGACGGCGGGGGACAGCTTGACGGCGGGGACCCTGGGGACGCCGGCTCCGACGGCGGCGGCGCCGACTGCCCGGATGGGCGTGATTTCTGCGGCACCCTGTGCTGCCGCGACACGGAGGTGTGCGTCGAGGACCAGTGTCTGCTCGATCAGGGGCCCTGTGACAACGACAGCCAGTGCCAAGAGGACAGCTACTGCGAGCAGGGGCAGTGCGTGCCCTACGACGTGGGGCCGCGCGGCCCGTTCAACCCGGGGTGCACGCAGCTCGCCATCGCCGGGCTGTTCCAGCCGGGGATCCAGTGCGAGTGGCTGGGCCCGCCCGCTGGGGACCCCTATCCGGGGCATGTCCGGGTGCTCAGCGCGCCCATGGTGGTGGACTTCGACTTCGACGACGACCCGAACACGGTCGAGCCCTCCATCGTGGTGATGACCTACAACGGCAACGACGGCTCTTCCGGGTGCTACAACGGCGCCTACGGCGTGATCCGGGTGCTCGACGGAGCCACCTGCACCCAGCTGTACAACGTGGGCACGTGGCTCAACGGGTGCAACTCGCCGGCCGTCGCCGACCTGGACCTCGACGGCCGGGCCGAGATCATCGCCCACGACTGCTACGGCGGGTTGGAGACGTTCACCTACGATTCCGGCACCGACGCCTTCGTCTCCCACTGCTCCGGCCCCCTCGGGTGGGCTGCGCAATCGAGCGGCTGGTCGGCGCCTTCGGTGTACGACCTCGACGACGACGCCTACCCGGAGATCCTCACCGGCGCCATCGTCTACGACGCGAGCTGCAACGTGCTGGATCAGACGGTGGGGCTCACGGGCCACATGTATTCGGGCGCCGGCTACCCGGTGGTGGCGGACCTGGAGGGCGACCTGGACGGGCAGGGCATCCCCCATGTAGAGCTGGCCACGGGCTCGGACGTCTATCGGTTCGACCGGGTGAGCCGCACCTGGCAGGCGCTGTGGACCGGCGGGGCGCTGCAGGGCTACATCGCCGTGGCGGACTTCGGCACGTACAACAGCGATCCCGCCCAGGACGACCGGCTCACCCCGGACGGCATCGCTGAGATCGTGTCCGTGGTGGCGCCGAACATGTACATCATGACCTGGGAGGGGCGCGTGATCTACGGTCCCGTGGCCATGCCCTCGGGTGGAGGCGGTGGTCCGCCCACGGTGGGGGACTTCGACGGCGACGGGCTGGCTGAGGTCGCCTGTGCCGGCTCAGACTCCATCGCCGTGTTCGACCCCGACTGCCAGGGCTTGCCCGACATGAACCGCTGCTCCTCGTTGCGCACCGACGGGGTGCTCTGGTGGCAACCTTCCCAGGACCACTCATCGAACCGCACCGGCTCCTCGCTGTTCGACTTCGAGGGCGACGGCCGCGTGGAGGTCGTTTACGCCGATGAGGTGTTCACCCGGGTCTACGACGGACAGACCGGCGAGGTGCTGTTCAGCCAGTGGCACTCGTCGTGCACGTGGAACGAGTATCCAATCGTGGCCGACGTGGACGGCGACTTCAACGCCGAGCTGGTGGTGCCGTCCAACTCGAACTGTGGGGTCATCCCCTCCACCGCTGGTGGTCTGGGCTACCCGACCAGCCCCAACGGCTATCCCATGGATCCCCTCTTCCGCGGGCTGCGGTGCGACATCGGCGCCGACTGCCTGAGCGGCCTGTGCGACGCGGGCTACTGCCGCTGCGCCACCGACGCCGAGTGCACCGCGTCGGGCACCGGCTCCGGGTTCGTCTGCGCGGCCCCCATCGCCGGCACTCCCGGATCGGGCAACACCTGCCGCGCCGAGTGGCGCGGCGCCTACGACGGGATCCGGGTCTACGCCGACGTGGCGGATCGATGGGTCGCGTCGCGGACCATCTGGAGCCAGCACGCCTACAGCGTGACCCACATCGAACAGGACGGCACCGTGGTCCCCACGTCCCTGTGGGAACAGAACTGGCTCGCCCCGGGAGGGAACAATTTCCGCCAGAACGTGCAGGGAGACACCAACGCCTCGTCCTCACCGGACATGACCGGCGGCCTCGGCGAGCTGGTGTCCTGCTCTCCGGCCGGCGAGGCCCTGCTGCGGGTGCGCGTGTGCAATCGGGGGACGCAGCCCGTGGGCCTGGGCGTGCCGGTGTCTTTCTACCAGGGCAACCCGCCCTCCGGCGCGCCGCTGTGCACCGAGCTCACCACCGGGATCATCGTGCCGGGGAGCTGCGAGGACGTGAGCTGCCTGTGGACCGACCCGCCGGGGCTGGGGCAGGAGGTGGACGTCACCGTGGTCGTGGACGACGACGGCACCGGCAACGGTCAGAACACCGAGTGCGAGGAGGGCAACAACACCGCCCTCATCCCCGACGTCTACTGCCAGGTCATCGGCGTCAGATAGCGATTACTTCTCCCGCCTCTCCCTCCAGCGCTTCCCGCAGCCGTTGTGCGAGTCCCTCGTCGTGGACCATTGCGTGCTCCTCGATTGCAGATACGCACCGGGGCGGCTGCTCCGCCGCCGTCTCCAAAGGAGACCCAGGAGCAGCAGCACCACGGCGCCCCCGGGGGCGCCCCCGCTCGATTGGCGGCAGCTGCAGCCGCTGTCCGGCGTGCCGGGGGTGGCGCCGCTGTCCGGCTGGGGCGCGGCGCTGTCCGGCGTGGAAGTCTCCGCGTCACCCTGGGTCGGGGCGGCGTCGTCCTGGGTCGGGGCGGCGTCGCTCTGGGGGAGCCCGGCGTCGGGAACGCCTGCGTCGGGCCCGGGCGGGAGGATGTCGCCGGTGTTCCAGCTTTCGGTGTCGAGCACGTTGTTGGTCGTGTCCTTGATTTCCACGTCCACCTGGCCGTTGCACACGGTGACCCGCATGTAGCCGTGGATCTCCTGGGCAAAGTACACGTCGTGGGCGTCGGTGAACAGCCCGGCGATGGTGGCCGGCTTGGAGCCCAGGTTGCCCACGGAGTTGTTGTTGTAGATCGGCGCGCCGCCGCCCCCCATGATGTAGTACCGCACGCCGACCGGTGACGCGCCACGCTCGATGTAGTGGTCGTGTCCGCAGATCACCGCGTCCACGCCGTGGACCGCAAAGGCGCTGGACGCCTGCCGGAGCAGCTCCCGCAGGTAGTAGTTGCCGGTGCGGTTGTCGGCCGACGAGTAGGGGGGCTCGTGAGAGAACACGAAGATGTGCTGGATCGTCGGGTCGGCGCTGTGCTGGGCCAGCTCGGCGTTCAGCCAGGAGAGCTGGTTCGCCGAGAAGTTCCCGATCAGCGGCACGATGTCCACGTGACCGTCGAGCACGATGAAGGCGGAGTTCGCGTAGACGAAGGAGTAGTAGTTCTCGGTCCCCGAGGTGTCCGTGGGGGGCGCCAGATGGTCGGTGTAGAAGCTGGGCAGGCTGCCGCCGTCCTCCTCGTGATTGCCGATGGTCGGGTAGAATGGGAGGTCCTTGATCAGTGGATATTCGATGTCGAAGAAGAACTGCCAGTCGGAGCCGACTTCCCCCGAGGACACCAGGTCTCCGGTGTTCATCAGAAACCCCATTCCGGCCTCGTTTTGGAGGACGGCGTTCACCACCGTGGTGTGATCCGCATGGATGGAGCGGTTGTCCCCCAGGGCCAGGAAGGCGAAGCAGGCGAGGGGGTCCGAGGGCGCCGTCGTGAACGTGCCGCTGTCCGTTTCTCCGTCCGAATCGACGGTATAGGTGTACGTCGTGTCAGGGCTCAACCCTGTGACGACCACCTCGTGCAGGGTCCCGCTCGGGGAGCCCAGCGAGCTGCCGTTGATGGTCACCGTGCCAGTGGTGGCGTTCTGCTGCTGCCAAAGAATGGTAATCCCATCCGTGCGCAGCGCTTGCAGGTACGGGCCTTTAATGATCCCCGCGTCCGAGGTTCCGGACAGACCGGACAGCAGCAGCAGTGTCGCTGCGAAACCCCAGCGGGGGCCGTTTCCTTTCGAAAGCTGCATCGTCAACCACCTTCCCGACTTTTCTGAGCCTTATGGTATCGAAAATGGTCGGTGTCTGCAAAGCGGTTTCGGATTTCGGGCTCGGCTCGCGCCCGGAAAAAAAGCTGTGTCCGTTTTTCCGGCGGCGCTCCACTTTGTCAGTACAGCACGAGGAAACCCGCCGAAGTGGCCCGGCGGGAGAGCCGTACCGCGGATTCGATACAACCGGGCCGGGGAACATGCGCCCGAATTTTCGGTCGACGCTCGAGGAGCGCGACCCCGAGGAGAGGTACCGATGCGTAGACTTATTTGTGGAGTTTCAGCGACTTTGATGGTTTTTGCCGCAGGCTGTAACAGCAAGAGCGACAGCAACGACGGGATCAGTGAAGAGAAGCAGGGCCTCATCCAGGCCAACAACGTCGGCACAGACGTGTGCGAGGCGCTGCGCCTCCCTCCGGGTTGCGACGTCTGCGCCGAGCTCGGTTACTATGGAGACGGAGTCTGCGACTTTGCGCTCATCGACCACGGGCTCTGCGTCGGGCCCGACTCGGACTGCCTGGGCGCCGAAACCGACTGCGACAACGGCGTGGACGACGACGGCGACGGACTCGTGGACTGCGGCGACAGTGACTGCGCCTACACCGTGGCCTGTCTCGCGAGCTGCGGCAACGGCGTCGTGGAGCCGGGTGAGGAGTGCGACGACGGCAACTCCGCCTCCGGCGACGGCTGCTCCCCCATCTGCGTGCTGGAGCCCAATCCCCAGCCCGAGGTTTGCGACAACGCCTTGGACGACGATCTGGACGGCCTGCTCGACTGCGCCGACCCCGACTGCGCGAACGATCCGGCCTGCAACCCCAGCGCCGTTTGTGGCAACGGCATCGTGGAGGCCGGTGAGGCGTGTGACGACGGCAACACCGTGGCCGGCGACGGCTGCGCCCCGAATTGCACCATCGAGAACATCCCCAACCCGGAGACCAACTGCAGCGACCGGGTAGACAACGACGGGGACGGCCTGGTGGACTGCGAAGACCCGGACTGCGCCAACAACAGCTGGTGCCAGGCCTACTGCGGAGATGGCTTCGTCGATCCCGGCGAGCAGTGCGACGACGGCAACACCACCTCGGGCGACGGCTGTGACTCCTCCTGCATGCTGGAGGTCTCGCCGGAGCTCTGCAGCGACGGCATCGACAACGACGCCGACGGCCTGGTGGACTGCGCCGACCCGGACTGCATGAACAACCCGGCCTGCGGCACCTGCGGCAACGGCATCGTGGAGGCGGGCGAGATGTGCGACGACGGGAACTCGACCCTGGGCGACGGCTGCGACGATCGCTGTATGCTCGAGGAGAACGCCTACAGCTGCAGCGATGGCATGGACAACGACATGGACGGCCTGGTGGACTGCGCCGATCCCGACTGCTCCGGCCACAGCAGCTGCCCCTAACCCTTGCTCAGCCGGCTACGCCGACCACCGCCCGGGCGCCTGCCCGGGCGGACTTCCCCCCTGGATGTGATATATCAGGATCACTGTGGATTCGTTCGTTCACCGAAGTGGCTTCGGCGCTGAAGCTCGGCGGGCGTCGGTCGGGCTGCTGGCGCTGGGCATCGCCCTGTGCGTGCTCACACCGGCGCAGTCCAGCCGCGCGGCGCCCAGGCGGACGCCCCCGCGTCCAGCGGTCAAAGCCCGGACCATCGTGCTGCTAGCGCTCCGGGATCGCCCCGAGCTGTCGAAGCGGGCGGTGCAGGCGGTGCGCAGCCAGCTCAGCGACACCCAGGCCGTGCTGCGCGTGGTCTGGGTCAACCGCCTGGCGCCGAAGCACGTCGATCAGCTCGCGCTCTCCCGGGCTCACGCGGCCTACAAGGGTGTGCTCGCCGTGGTCTGGTACGACGTGATCAAGCCCGACAAGGTGCTGATCCTCGTGGCAAAGAGCGGCCGGCTGGTGGTCCGCCGCGTGACCGGCGACGCGGTGGGTGGGCGGCTGGAGGCCTCCGCCATCATCGTGCGCACCTCGGCCCTCGTGCTGCTCGCCGGCCAGCCCCTGCCGAGCCATCCCCTCGGGAGCCTGGATCCTTCTTTGCTCCCCCGTCCCCGGGCCCGCCCCAGCCCGCGCCCTCGCAGGCTCGCTGCGCGTCCCCGGCCGCGTCCTCGACCCAAGCCGTTGCCAAAGCCGCGCCCGCGCCACGGCTCGAAGTGGCGCTTCGGCCTCGGCTTGGAGGCGAGCTACGCCCTGGCGGGCTACTCGTCGGACGTGGGCGCAGCCCACGGCGGATCTTTCGGCGCGGCGTTCCACCTGGGGCAGGGCCTGTCGATTCTGCTCCACTACCGCGTCACCCAGAAAGTGACGGGCGAGCTCGGCACGTCCCGGCTCGGGCTCCAGCCGCACCCGCTCAGCCTCGGGCTCCGGTGGCGCCACCGCTGGGGCCGGTTCGAGCTCGGTGCGTCGGCCGCGGTGGTCATGGACTACGTCACCTACGATGCCTCTGTCGACCCCCAGACCCACGGGGTCAGTGACAGCTCCGGGGACCTCCTGTGGTCCCTGCTGCCGATGCTCTCTTCGGCCGTGTCCGTGGCGCGCCGCATTCGGATCACTCTGGACGCCGGCGCGCAGATCGGGCTCGGCTGGCGCCGCTACGTCTTGGATGACGGAAGCCAAAAACGTACGATTCTCGGCCCCTGGCCCGTCCATCCCATACTCCTGGTCGGCCTCTCGGCCGACCTGATTTGATCGTATGTGTTCACGGGGATGCAATTTGCGGCACCATCCGAGCGTAGCGAGGGTTCCCCCGGAGGGGGCGGAGGGGGCAAAATGAGCCACGAAGTGGCGGATCGATCTCCGGGAGGTGCCCAGCCTTTTCTCAATAATGGCCGCAGCCAAAAAAAATCTGTGTCCAAAAACGCGTAGTCGACCCCACTAAAGCAATAGGATGTTGAGCGTGTCAGTCGTTTCCACCGAGCAGGCGCCCACCACGCCGCAAAACGACCTGGAGCTCGCGCTCGCCGCGGGCAGCGGTGACGTGCGTGCTCAGCAGCAGCTCGCGGATCGGCTTTTTGATCGGGTGCGCGCCACGGTGTCCTATCTGGCGGGCTTTGACCCGGACGCCGACGACCTTGTGCAGCTCTCCCTGGTGGAGGTGCTGCGGTCGGCCGGAACGTTCCGTGCGGAGGGCAACCTCGAGGCCTGGGCGGATCGCATCACGGTGCGGACGTCCCTGCGGCACCTCAAGCAGCGCCGCCGCCGAGGAGAGGCTGTGCATCCCAGCGAGGACGCCGCGTCCCTGGAGCGAGACAGCGATGTTGACGGCCCCTTCGGGTCGGGCTCGGACGCCGACTCTGTCGATGGGGAGGCGGAGCGCCGCCAGCTTCACCGCCGGCTGTCCCTGCTCCTCGGTCGGCTCAAGCCCGAGTGGCGGGTGGTGGTGCTGTTGCGCTGGGTTCATGGATATCACGTCGAAGAGATCGCCGAGCTCACGGAAGCCCGGCTGAACACGGTTCGCGGCCGGCTGCGCCGCGGCAAGCGGCAGCTTCGCAAGCTGATCCTCGGGGATCCGGTGCTGCGGGGTTGGGAGCCCTGGATGGAATCATGAGCGAGCAGACCCAACACAGCGCGGACTGTGCCCGGCTCGAGCGGCTCGTCCTCGCCGAAGCGGAGGGCGCCGAGACCGCGCTCTCCCACGCAGACCGCGCCTTCCGCGACGCCCACGTGGCCGACTGCGCCGCCTGCCGCGCCGAGCTGGCCCTGCACGCCGAGCTCCGGTTCGACGGCACCGCCCCGGCGGCGTCCGCCGTGGACGATCTGAACCGCCGTCGCCGGCTCCGGGACATCGTCGCTGCCGCAGCGGTCGGGCAGTCCGCGACCGCTATCACCGGACCGACCGAGCACCGCCGCGCCTGGATGTTCGCGGCGATCGCCCTCGCCGCCTGCCTCGCGGTCGGCCTCGGCTTTGCTTTCTGGCCCCGCGGCCCAAGGAGCGCCGCGCCCCGCAAACCCGCGGGCCTGGCGGCATCCGAGGGCCGGGTCCTCCTCCATTCGGGGCAGGCCTTCCTCGACGACGCCCCGCTCCGGCTCCAGCAGCCTCTGCGGGCGGGCCAGCGCCTGCGCACGCGGTCCGGGCGGGCCGCGGTGCGTCTCCCCATGGGCAGCACCGTGCTGCTCAGCGCCCAGACCCGGCTCGGTCTCGACGTCCTGAAGCAACAGAACGTGGTGCTCCGTCTCGACCGCGGTGAGCTCCTCGCCTCGGTGACCCGCCGTCGGCCGGGCCGGCGCTTCCGTGTGATCACACCCTCCGGCTCCATCTCGGTCAAAGGCACTGCGTTCTCGCTCTACGTCACCGCCAGCTACACCGCGCTCCGGGTCCTGCACGGGGTGGTCGTCGTGACCGAGCCCGGCCGGGCCGCGCGGGAGGTTCGGCCCGGAACCCTGGTGGTGCTCGGCCGGAAGGTCGCCGCCTCCCTGTCGCCGCGTATGGCCGCGGCGGGGCAGCGCATGGCCGCCCGGGCGCTCTGGCTGCTGCCGCGCGCAGAGACGACCAACCCCTCCGCACTCACCGTGCACACCACGCCCTCCGGCGCCGCCGTGCTCGTCGACGGAACACCCCTCGGGTTCACGCCCCTGGCCGTGGCGCTCGAGCCCGGCCGTCGCCAGGTCGTGGTGCGACGCGCCGGGCACGACACCGTGCAGGAATCGGTCGACCTCGCGCCCGGGGAATCCGTCACCCGCAGCTTCGCGCTGAAGCCCAGCAAGATCGCGGCCAGTCTTTCCCCACCGCCAGAGACGCCTGCGCCGACTTCGGCGCCGACCCCTCCGTCCGGCGTGCGTTCCACGCCGACGCCTGCGCTCGCGCCCGCGCCGACGTCCTCACCCGCGCCCCCTGCAGTCACCGCCCGCGAGTTGCTCGAACGCGCCCAGAAGCGCCGCGCCGCCCGCGACTGGGCCGGCGCCACCAAGGCCTATCAGGAGCTCATTCGACGCTTCCCAGCCTCCACCGAGGGCCGCGCCGCCCTCGTCTCGGTGGGCATCATCCTGCTTGGCCCCCTGGGCAACGCCTCGGCCGCCCTGGGCTACTTCGACCGCTACCTGGCCGTCACCCGGAGCGGAGACCTGGCCCAGGAGGCCGGCTACGGCCGCGCCCGAGCGTTCCGCAAGCTCGGGCGCCGCGCCGCGGAGATCACGGCCCTACGCGACTTTCTCAGGCGCTATCCCCAAGCCCTGCAGGTCCCCTCGGCGCGGAGCCGTCTCGGCGCCTTGACCGCGCCCCCCATCAAGTGATCTGATGGTGAAACCAATGCACATGCGCGTTCCCACGCTGGTTGCCGTCGTCGCGGCCCTCGCTGTCCTTGCGGTGTCGGCGGCCTCCTGTATCACCGACCAGACCATGATCTGGACCCTCGACGGCGGCTCGAGCGATGCCTCCGGCGCCGATTCCGGCCCTGACGCCAGCTCCGCGGTGTGCGGCAACGGCAACGTCGAGCCAGGCGAAGAGTGCGACGACGGCAACACCGCGAGCGGCGACGGCTGCGCCTCGAACTGCACCTCCGAAGTGGATCCCGAAATCTGCGACAACGGTTCGGACGACGACGGCGACGGCCTGGTGGACTGCGCCGACTCCGACTGCGCGAACAACCCGGCCTGTCCTCCCGCCTGCGGCAACGGCATCCTGGAAGCGGGTGAAGAATGCGACGACGGCAACTTCACGCTGGGCGACGGCTGCGATGGCCGCTGCCTGCTCGAGGAGAACGCGTACGACTGCGGGGACGGGATCGACAACGATTCGGACGGCCTCACCGACTGCGCCGACGCTGACTGCGCCGGCTACGACAGCTGCCCGTAGGGTAACCGTTCACGTGGTAGGCGGCACAGCGCTCCCGCGCGCAGCGCGGGCTACTCCTTGAGGAGACGGGAGGGGTGTGCCCCGCCGCGGAGCGGCGGATCTGTCGGTCTGGTTTCGGCGCTGTGCAATGGGGCGCCCCCCCGGAGATCGATCCGCCACTTCGTGGCTCGCTTCGCCCCCGCCGCCCCCGCCGGGGGAACCTCGCTGCGCTCGGGAGGTGCCGCAAATAGCGCGCCCCGTGAACACTTACGTCCCCGCGAAGCTTGTCCTCGCGAAGGCGGGGAGCGGGGATCCAGGGAAACAATCGCAGCAGCAGTATCCTGGCCGCCCGCCTCCGCGGGGCCAAGCCTCGCTTGGAATTATCACAGGGGCGCGCTTCTCGCTCACTCACCCACGCCTCTGATTCCGAGGCAGGGAGCACTCCCACAGCGGCGTGTGTACTTCGCGCGGGCGTTTATCACTGCAGAAACGTCCGGACCCTTTGAGAAGGTGTCGCAGATTCCGCAGTCCAGGACCTACCCCGACTGCGGAAACGCCCGCACCTTCGGTGGAAGGTCTCCCGGATTCCGCAGTTTTGGGCAGCTTTGACTGCAGAAACGTCCGGACCTTTTGGGAAGGTGTCGCGGATTCCGCAGTCCAGGACCTACCCCGACTGCGGAAACGCCCGGACCTTCGGTGGAAGGTCTCCCGGATTCCGCAGTTTTTGGCAGCTTTGACTGCGGAAACGGCCAGACCTTTTGGGAAAGTGTCGCGGATTCCGCAGTCCAGGAGCGTCATGGAGGGAGGTGGTGCCCGGCTGCCGGCGTGGGTGGGAGCTTCTTGAGCCCCCCTCCCTCCTGCCTCAAGCTGCCGGAGAAGCCATTGTGTTGGCGGCTTGACCCCCTGAACGGTTACCCCGTAGCTCGGTTCCCTTCGCCGGTCGGGATTCCAAGCGAGCTTGTGTATCGGGGCGCGGGGCCGTAGTGTGGGCCCATGCTG
>JBDRSE010000393.1:0-2123 GCA_043825095.1 bacterium | reverse complement strand
TCCACACAGTGACCTCCATGGACGAGATTCCGCTCGGGGCGCGGGGCTGGGTCCGAGTCCAGGATCCGGCCGTGAAGCAGCCGATCTCGCAGTACGTGTACGTCGCCGACTTGCGCCATGCCGACAAGCAGGGTCGGTTCCCCTATCGGGTGCTCACCCGGGAGCGGTTTCAGAAGGGCGCCGCGCTGCCGGAGGCGGGGACGCCGTCCGGCATGGGGCAGGTGGCAGGAGTGGGCCGGGTGGTTCTGTACTCGCGCCCCGGGTGCGGTGCGTGTGACTCGGCCCGGGCGTACCTGACCCAGCGGGGCGTCAAGTTCGAGGAAAAGAACGTGCAGGCCGACGAGTCCGCAGCGAAGGAGCTGGCTGCGATGGCAGCCAAGAAGGGCTTTCCCACCGGCGTGGTGCCGGTCATCGAAGTGCACGGTGAGATCGTGGTCGGCCTCGACGTCCGTAAACTCGAGAGGCTGCTGAGGAGACGAATATGACACTGCGTAGACGTATGATTGCAGGTGTGCTTGCCCTGGGAGCGGCCGGACTCATCTGTGGGGCGAGCCCACGCCCGGCCGAAGCAAAGCTCCTGGAGCTGCAGCTCCGGCTCCACGGCGGCGGCATGATCGGGCTCTACGGGACCGAGAAAGTCGATCCCGCGAACACAAATCCAGATCTCGTCGACGTGGCGGGTGAGGACTTCTTCAAGGCCCACCGCGGCGGCTCCTTCGGCGGCACCCTGAACATCGAGGTGCTGTTCATCGACCTCACCTACGAGTTCTATCAGCTCGTGGACGGAAACGGGCTGGGCTCCACGCTGAACAACTTCCTCATCGGATTCGACTGGGATTTCAAGGCCGGCAAGAGCTGGGTCGTCACACCCTACCTGCTCGCCGGGTTCGGGCTCGCTACCCAGAACAACTCGTGGCTCGAAAAAGAGCACGGGCCGCAGATCGATCTGTCGGATCTGCTGCAGCGGATGGTCCAGGTGCGTATCGGTCTGCAGATCGAAGTGATGGCCGGGCGGTTCTTCCGGTTCGGGCTAGACTTCGGGTTCGGGTACCACTATGGAATGAACACCGACCGCGCGTCGAACGACCTGGCCGGTCACTCCCACGGCTTCCACATCCTCGGCAACCTCAGCGTGGCCTTCGTCTGGGACGTCTTCCGGAAGAAGGAGAAAAAGAAGAAGAAGGACACCACGTACATCATCGTCGCCCCGGCGGCGGGCGCGGGCGGCGCGGTCGCTCCGCCTCCGGCGACGAGGCCTGCCGTGACCGAGCCGCCCCCTGCGCGGCGCCCCGTGACCGAGCCGCCCCCGGCGCGCCCCGACGACGGGAGCACGAGCCCGCCCCCGCCGACACCGACGCCGACGCCGACGCCGACACCGACACCGCCGCGGACCAAGGGCAAGAACCCACCTCCGCCGAGCAACCCCTAGCGGGGGGGAAGCTGCATGCTACCCCGCCTCGCCGCATTCGTCTCGCTCGCGCTCCTGTCCGGCTGCCCGGACACGGGCCCCGGGCCGGAGACGTGCCCTGAAGCGCCGGACTGCATCTGCGATGCGACCGGTTTCTGCGCGCGGTGCGGCGACCACGTCTGTGAGACGGAGGTGGAGACCTGCGAGAACTGCGAGACGGACTGCGGGTCCTGCGACTGGTTCTGCGGCAACGAGGTGTGCGAGCCCGGGGAGACCTGCCTGAGCTGCCCCGAGGACTGCGGCAACTGCGGTGAGATCTGCGGCGACTCGATCTGCGAGGGGGAGGAGGACTGTGAGAGCTGTCCTCAGGATTGCGGCCTGTGCCCGGTGGGCTGCGGGGACGGAACCTGTCAGCTGAGCGAGGACTGCGAGGAGTGCCCCGAGGACTGCGGGATCTGCCTGGTGAGCTGCGGGGATGGGCTGTGCCAGTCCGCCGAAGGGGAGGACTGCGGGACCTGCGCCCCGGACTGCAACCCCTGCCCGCAGTGGTGCGGCGACGGGGTGTGCGATCCGCTCGGGGGAGAGCACTGCAACAACTGCGCGGCGGACTGCAGCCC
This sequence comes from bacterium, assembly GCA_043825095.1. Classification (GTDB taxonomy): domain Bacteria; phylum Myxococcota_A; class Polyangia; order HGW-17; family JAJRWW01; genus JBDRSE01. Next base: position 98 of record JBDRSE010000393.1, on the reverse strand, counting down.
GTGCGGGGGCGCCGACGGGTGCGTGGCCGGCGCAGACCCCGGCTGCGGCGGGTGTGCCTGCGAGTCTTGCGTCTGTGCGCTGGATCCCTTCTGCTGTA
>JBDRSE010000392.1:0-65585 GCA_043825095.1 bacterium | reverse complement strand
TTCAAAAAACGAAGGACTGCGTATAGGACCCCGAACGGGATCTGTCAAGCGCAGATCGGATTCTGCTTGACAATAGTCGTCCGATTTGTCGTTGTGTTTCCAACTATCTGGGTCCGGATACAGCGACTTCCTGCTGGCACTCTCGCCAGCCCAGCTCGCCCTCCGGTAGCCTCAGCGAAAGGAGCCAAAGCATGGATCGAGGTATGATGATGATGATGAGCGGGATCAGCAGCCTCGTGATGCTGATCTTCATGACTACGCTGGCCTTCGTGGCCGCGTACATTATTTTACGCTGGCGCGCCCTGAAGGACGAGGAGCCGGATCCGCAGCTCGGCGTCAAGGCCGCGATCAACTACTTCCAGTACATCTTGGTGCTCTTCACGCTCCTGGGACTGACGCTGGTGTTCACCGCGTTCTTCGCCAAGATCGGCAAGTCCGAGGGCAAGGACCTGTGGAAGGTCGGTCTGGGCATGCTCTTCGGCGCAGCGTCCCTCTTCGCCGGGTTCGAGGCGTTCCACCGGATGATGACCAATCAGGCCGACTTCCCGGAGGTCCGCAAAACGTTCTTCGGCATGACCCTCGTCTCGACCGGGCTCATCGCCGTGGTGACATTCGTCCTGTTCTGGATGGGCCTGTTCGACAAGTGGAAGGGACTGTCGTTCAACTTCCCCTTTGCCGCGTGGCTGATGTTCCTGCCGGGAACCGCCGGCGGTCTTCTGCTCTTCCGGCAGATGTACTTCCCGCCTCCGGCCGCCATGCCCGGAGCGTACCCCGTCGGCGGTGGCGGCGGTGGTGTGTACGAGCAGCCTGCGGCTCCGGTCCCCCAGCAAATGCCTGAGCAGCAGCCGGTCCAGCAGGCGCCCGGGTACCCGCAGCCCGGCCCCCAGCCCGGCTATCAGCAGCCCGGCTATCAGCAGCCTGGCTATCAGCAGCCCCAGCCCGGTGGCTTCCCCGGAGCCGGCACCCCGGCGCCCCAGCAGCCCGGCTACGGCGGCCCCGGCCTTCCCCCGCCCGGCGGTGGGTATCCCCCCGGCGGCGGCGGCTACGGCCAGTAGCAGCGTGACGCAGCCCCTCTGTCCCCCCTGACAGCTCACCGACAGCTCTCATCGTATGTGTTGTGTTCACCGGGGTGCTATTTGCGGCACCCCCAGCGCAGCGAGGGCTACCTCCGGAGGGGGCGCATGCAGCGGCGTATCTACGCCTTTGCGGCGAACTTCTTGAGATATTCCACCAGCGTCTCGACCCCTTCCATGGGCATCGCATTGTAGATGGACGCGCGCAGGCCGCCCACGGAGCGGTGGCCCTTCAGGCCCACGAATCCCGCCCCAGCAGCCTCGGCGAGGAGCCGCTTCTCGAGCTCCTCGCTCGGCAGCCGGAAGGTCACGTTCATCAAGGACCGGCTGTCTCGGTCCGCCGCGCCGCGGAAAAAGTCCGCCTGCTCGTCGAACAGGTCGTAGAGCAGTGACGCCTTGGCCCGGTTGTTCTTCTCCACCGCCCCGACCCCCCCCTGCTCCTCGATCCACTCGAGCACCAACCCGACCGTGAAGATCGAGAATGTCGGCGGCGTGTTCCCCAGAGAGTCGTTCTCAGCGAAGGTCTTGTAGTTGAGCATCATCGGCAGCTCGGCGCCGCACCGCTCGAGCAGTCGGTCACTGATGATGACGATGGTGACGCCCGCCGGTCCGAGGTTCTTCTGAGCGCCGGCATAGACCAGATCGAACTTGGACCAGTCCAGCTCGCGACAGAGGATGTCGGAGGACATATCGACGATCAAGGGAACGTCCCCCGTGTCCGGCCACGCGTGGTACTGCGTCCCCGCGATGGTGTTGTTGGAGCACAGGTGCAGGTAGGCAGCGCCGGGGGTTGTCCGGATCTCCTCCGGTCGGGGCACACGCCGCGGCACGCCGTCCTCACCCCGCGTGGACAGGAGCAGGTTGCAGTCACCCACCAGCTGCCCCGCCTGGAAGGCCTTCTTGGCCCAGGTGCCGGTGTCCACATAGTCCGCAGACATTCCGGACGTGAGCAAATTCATCGGAATCAATGAGAACTGCAGGCTCGCCCCGCCCTGGAAGAACAGCACCTTCCGGTCCGCGGGGAGCCCTGCCAGCTTCGCGAGCCGCGCCTTGATTCGCTCGTGCACGGCCGCGAAGTCCGCCGAGCGGTGGCTCAGCTCCAGGATGCCGATCCCGGTGTTGTCGTAGTTGATCAGCGCATTCTGCGCCTTCTCGAGCGCAGGCACAGGCAGCACCGCGGGACCCGCGTTGAAGTTCCACTTGCGTCCAGACATGTCGACCATCTCCTTGTGGCCTTCGGCCACATAAAAGTGGGTTGGGCTAGTGTCCACTGTTCCACCTCTATCGCCTCGCGTAGTCAAGGGAAATCGGGGCACCTGCGCCTTGACTGGTGCGGTTCGGTGCTGCTAGATCCGAGGCGCAGGATCTTCCCTCGCAACCTGGAGGCACAGCATGAAGATACTGATCATCGGCAGTGGCGGACGGGAGCACGCGCTGGCCTGGAAGATTTCCCAGAGCCCGCGGGTCACCGAAGTGCTCTGCGCGCCGGGAAACGCCGGCACGTCAGCGCTCGGTACCAACGTGGACATCGGGGCCGGGGACCTCGAGGGGCTGGCCAATTTCGCCGCCGAAAACGAGATCGACCTGACGGTGGTCGGACCGGAGGACCCGCTGTGCCGCGGCCTCGTAGACGCCTTCCAGAAGCGCGGGTTGCCCGCCTTCGGGCCCTCGGCCGCCGCCGCCCGGCTGGAGGGCTCCAAGGCGTGGTGCAAGCAGTTTCTGCAGCGCCACAACGTGCCCACGTCGAGCTTCGGCGTGTTCACCGAGGCAGCCGACGCGGAGGCGTACGTCAACACCCGAACCGTGCCCCAGGTAGTGAAGGCGGACGGCCTCGCCGCGGGGAAAGGGGTCATCGTGTGCGACACGTCCGAGGAGGCCAAGGCGGCGGTCCGGGAGATGCTCGTGGACCAGCGCTTTGGCGACGCGGGCGCGTCGGTGGTGGTGGAGGATCGCGTGGACGGCGAGGAGGCCTCGTTCATGGCGCTCTGTGACGGCCTCCGGGTGGTGCCGCTGGCCTCGTCCCAGGACCACAAGCGCGCCCTCGACGGCGACCGGGGGCCCAACACCGGCGGCATGGGCGCCTACTCCCCCGCGCCGGTGGTCACCGAGGCCCTGGCCGGGCGGATCATGGAAGAGATCATGCAGCCCATCGCCCGGGGCATGGCCGCAGAGGGATCGCTCTACCGCGGCGTCTTATACGCCGGCCTCATGATCTCGGGAGACACGATCAATGTGCTCGAGATCAACTGCCGCTTCGGGGACCCGGAAACCCAGCCGGTCCTCGCCCGCCTGCAGTCGGACCTGGTGGACCTCATGGCAGCCTCGGTCACGGGATCCCTCGCCGGGGTCGAGCCGACCTGGGACCCCCGCGCCACCCTGTGCATCGTGATGGCGTCCGGGGGCTATCCGGGCAGCTACGGCAAAGGCCACCCCATCCAGGGGATCGCCGACGCCGAAGCCGGTAACGACGTCGTGGTCTTCCACGCCGGCACGACCACGGACGATCAGGGGAACGTTCAGACCGCCGGGGGACGCGTGCTCGGGGTGACCGCCTACGGGGACACCATTGAGCAGGCGCAGAAGAACGCATACACGGCCGTGAAAAAGATCTCGTGGCCCGACGCCCACTATCGAACCGACATCGGCGATCGCGCGGTGAATCGGTAGACAGGTGAACAGATGAGCAAAGCCAAAGTCGCAGTCATCATGGGGTCCGACAGTGACCTCAAGGTCATGATGAAGGCCGTCGTGGCCCTGAAGGAGCTCGACATCGGTGTCGAAGTCCGCGTGATCTCGGCCCACCGCACGCCGGCCACAGCCGTCGAGTTCGCCTCGACCCTGGACGAGCGGGGAATCCAGGTCGTCATCGCGGGGGCCGGCGGCGCGGCCCACCTGGCCGGCGTGGTCGCAGCGCACACTACGCGCCCCGTCATCGGTGTTCCCATCGCCTCGCTCATGCCCGACGGCATGGACGCCCTCCTGTCCACGGTGCAGATGCCCCCGGGGATCCCGGTCGCCACCGTGGGCGTCGGGGGCGCAAAGAACGCCGGGCTGCTCGCCGCCGAGATACTCGCCCTGTCAGACCCGGACCTGCGCGACCGCCTGGTGCAGCTCCGCGCCGACCAGGCGGAATCCGTGGCGGAAAAGGACGCCGCCGTGCAGGAGCAGCTCAGGGACCTGTAGGAGCGCGTCCATGACCGGGTATGTGCAGGTGTACACAGGGGACGGCAAGGGAAAGACCACCGCGGCCTTCGGGCTGGCCCTACGCGCCGTGGGCGCCGGACTCCGGGTGTATATCGCCCAGTTCGTCAAGGGCATGCACTACAGCGAGCTCGACGTCGTGGACCGCTTCGAAGGCGCCCTGGTCGTCGAGCAGTTCGGCCGGGACTGCTTCATCCGCCGGGAACCGGAGCCTGAAGACATCGCCGCGGCCCGGCAGGGCTATGACCGAGCGCTCGAGGTCCTCCGGGCCGGCGACTACGACGTCGTCGTCCTCGACGAAGCCAACATCGCCACGCACTTCAACCTCTTCACCGTCGACGACCTCCTCGCCCTCATCGACGCGCGCCCCGACCACGTCGAGCTCGTCATCACCGGCCGCCGCGCCGACCCCCGCATCCTCGACCGTGCCGATCTCGTCACCGACATGCGCGAGATCAAGCACTACTACCAGCAAGGCGTTGAGGCCCGGCGCGGGTTCGAAACCTAGCGATCGAAACCGAGCCAGGCGTCGGCCTGGGATTGGGCTAGGTCGACGAGGTTGCCCAGGGCCAGAGAGATGTCAGCGAGATGTAGGCCCCATCCTTCCTGGAAGTCGCCACCAATGTCGTCGACGCGTGGATCGGAGGCGTCGGCGGTGACCACGACTTCGAGATAGCGGTAGTCATCGCGCTCCACGCACTGCGCGGTGACCATTCCCGGCAGCTTGAAGAACGGGGTGCCCACCGCGGGATGTTGGGTCGGATCAGCAAAGGGTCCGGGGTTGCTGATGAAGGGCGCCAGGTTCACGGGCAGCTCGGTCGGAGAGTACCCGTCCACCAAGGCGAGCTCGCCGTCGAGAGCGGCGGGGTTGGTGCAACCGGCAACGGTTGCCGGGTCCTCCGTGAAACCGAAGAAGGTGCCGGCGGTCGGGGGCTCGGTGGCTCGGAAGCTGGCGTAGGTGATCACGCAGCCCGTTTGGGAGGCGGTGCGACACAGCGGCGTGCTGGTGAAGGTCCCGCCCACGTCCTCCCCGGTCGGAACTTCGATGGTCATACCGAGCAGGTGCGCCGCGACCATCCTCTCGGCCAGGTACGGTGAGCCCTCGATCTCTTCCTGGATCAGCTGCCGCAGGTGCGCCGAGCCCTGGGAGTGCCCCACGAGCAGGTATCCGCGACCCTGGTTGTGGTGAGCCATGTAGGTCTTGAAGGCGTCCACGACGTCGGCGTAGGCCAGCTCGCGATCCGCGTCATCGTCGCTGAAGAGCAGCGCGGGGATTGTGGTCTGCCGATAGACCGGCGCAAACACCTGGCACACCTGCGAGTAGCGCGCCGCCTGGGAGCGTGTGATGAAGATCTCCTCCGCGTTGGCCTCGAGGTCCGAGTTCCCCCCCGCGTCGAAGCTGATGGTGGGATAGACGTAGAAACAGTCGACCTCCGGAGCATCGGCGGGGTGGAAAACCTCGAGCTCGGTGCTGCCGTCAGGCCAAACGATCGTGGCGTCGAGATTCCCTCGGCAGATGTCATCGGGCGCGTTCAGGTCGGGATGACAGAGCCAGTGGGTCACCTCCTGGTACACGTCACTGCTGTGGCCCGCGTACGGATTTCCGCCCTGGGGGCTGGATTCACAGCCGCCGGCGCAGCACACAGACACCGCGGCCAAGACCGCACTGCTCAAGGACAACCGAATCGACCACATGACAGAAGTATGCCCTCCCCCGCCGTCCCGAACAAGGAGCTCGACGCCGACGAGGCACTCCCGCTGGGCTCGGTCTTGACCAACGGCCTGCGGATGCTCCCGAAGTGCCGCGATTTGTCATCGGCGGTGACAATTTGCGGCACCTGATCTCAGCCAGAGGCGCCGTCAAGCCGCCGATCAGGGCTGTTTTGCAGCACTGCATACGAAGTGAAGCGCGATGGTACTCTGGCACCGCGCTTGCAGCGTGTAGCACGTACGCAGGCTGTTCCAGGGGAGGGCTTTGAGCACGCGCCGCGATCGGAGCGCGCTGGGCAGTGGACTGCGTCCGCGGGCAACCGTACCGACAGGAGGCACCATGAATCCGTTTCCACGGCGTTGTATCCGTGCGCGCGCAGTCCGGATCGTCCTGGGCTTGCTCGCCTCGCTCGCGATCGCGAGCCCTGCGCGGGCCTTTGTCACGCTGCAGAACGACAGCTGGAGCTCCGGCCAGCAGGCGGGCTTTCAGAGCGGCTTCGTGGCGGGCGAAGAGGGCGCCGCGACCCTCGGGCCCGTGAGCCAGGGGATGCTGCTGCACACGGTGCAGTTCCTGTTCGGCGGACAGAACACCGCGGCCTCGGTCACCATCCGCATCTACGAGGAGCTGGGCACGAGCGACCCCGGCTCCTTGCTCCACCAAGAGACGCTGTTCCTGACGGGGTCCGATCTGCTCCTGCAGGAGCTGGACGTGGTGACGCCGCAGATCTACATCCCTTCCGGGGGCAGCGTGCGGATCTCGTTCCTGTTCGTGTACGGCGGGCTCCCGAGCATCGCCCGGGACTCCGACGGTTCGATCCAGACCGGCCGCAACTGGATCCACGCCTTTGGGATCGGATGGGTGGACGCGCAGTATCTCGGGCTCACCGGAGACTTCGTGATCCGTGCCCTGACGCTGCCGGCCACGGGGCCCGGAGCCGACGCCGGCGTGGATGGTGGGGTCCCGTCCGACGGCGGCGTGGACCCGGATCCCGACGGCGGCGCGGATCCCGACGGCGGCGCGAATTCGGACGCGGGCGGGGACCCGGGCGTCTGCCAGAGCTCTTCCGAATGCGAAGGAGGGTTCGCCTGCCTCCGGGGCGCCTGCCTCCAGATGTGCGCCGTGCAGGACGAGTGTCCGGACGGAACCCTGTGCCACCAGGGCGTGTGCGCACCGATGTGTGAGGACTCCACGCAGTGCGGCGGCGGACAGGTGTGCGAGAGCTCGCTGTGCGTGGCGTACTGCAGCGCCGACGACGACTGCCTCTCCGGCGAGGAATGCGCTGACTACCGCTGCCGCGTCACCTCCCCCCACGCGGACGGGTGCGGGTGTTCGGCGGCCCCCGGCCTCCGCACCGTCGCCCTACCCGTCCTGATGCTGCTGGCGCTCCTGCTGCTGCTGGCCCGGCGTCGGCGCTAGGGGGTGTCCCGCATTGCCGGACCGAGTCAGGCGAAGCCAATGGAATCACAGGCACGGAGCGAGGATGGCGCATGCCGGGTGCATGCAACTGACGAGCGACAAAGCCTGTGATTTCAAGAGCGAGCCTGACGAAGGGAGGTAATGCGGGACACCCCCTAGTCGATCAGGACTTCGCAGGTGGCTTCCACGATGGAATCGGCCATGGGCATCTGCTCCCGAAGGACCTCCATCTTGTAGCCGCTGGTGCAGACGGTGTCCTGTTTGACCTTCCAGCACGGCGGATACTCGCCTGTGAGCTCGCAGCTCAAGATGTCGGCCGAGCGCCACTCATCCACCTGCCCCAGGTTGGTCACGTCCCAGGCCGTGCAGTCGACCTGCACGCCGCCCGTGTCCGGATCCATATCCGCGGGGGTCCTGGGCATGCACCGGGAAACCGCCTGGGACGCCATCCGCTCCGAGATCTGGTAGAGCAGCTGGTCCAGCTCCGGGGCACACATCGAGTCGGTCAGTCCATCGTCCCCGAACTGCTCCATGAAGCTCCGCAGCCGGATACCCGGCATTCCCGTGTCCACGCAGACCGGGTCGAGCTGGGGCTCTGAGTACTGATTGATGGACACATTCACGAAGTCGGCAGGCTCGGCCACGGTCGCGAACACCACCGACGAGCGGGACTTGTGCTCGAAGATCATGTCAGCGAGCTCGGCCGGTTCGTGGAGCAGGCCCCCCTCGCCGGCGGTCCGGGGACGGCAGTTGGTCTTGGCGCCGGGCATCCGGGGATCCTCGTCGCACACCACGCCCCACTCGAAGCAGCGGAAACTGGACAGCGGCCCGAGGGTCGCCGTGGCGCCGGGATCGAACACGCTGTCGTCCGCGGCGCTGCAGTCGTCCTCGTCGGTCATCAGCACCACGGCCAGGCCGGCATTGGGGCGGAAAAAGCTCTGATTTTCAGGTGTCTGCACCGGGTCCAGGGCTTTGGCCACCGCGGCGAGGGGTTGCTCGAAGCCGCAGCCTGATCCCTCCTCGGCCAGCCGCTCTCCCAGACCATCGATGAGGCACTGCACGGCCGTGGGCAGATCGTTGACGTAGCCCATGTTCTGCACGATGTCATCCACCACCACGATGTGCGTGCCCTCCAAGGGCGAGCAATCGAAGGAGGTCCGGGTCTGCAGGATGCCCGCGTCACCGTCCGCAGTGCAGTTCGTGATGGGGTACGCCCCCGCGCCGAGATCCGGCGTGATCAGACCGATGTGCAGTGTGAAACCCAGGGACTGCGCACCGTCCAGGGCAACGTCCAGCGACTCCAGCATATCCGGAGCGCGATAGCCGATCCCCGCCATCAGCGGCGCCACCGACCCGGAGCTGTCGACCACGAACAGGATGTCGAATCCGTCGAGATTCTGGACGTACGGCAGCGTGAAGGTTTCTTCCTGGGAGGTGTCGATGTCATCGAAGTCGGTGACGCTGAAGCACGCGGGAATCAAGGCCGCGAGGACGACGACGAACGACAACCTGGTGCTGACCCTCATGACGGTTCCTCCTGCGAGCCGAGCTCGGCAAGTTTTGCTGTCGCACAGACTCGTCGGTTATCAAAGCACATTTCGTGCCGAGAGACGAGATCCGTGATTTCGAGGAGTTCGGGCACCCCGGTGGTGAAAAAACCGCGTCTCGCCGCAGAAATCTGAGGCTCCAGTGCGGCTCAGCGCGACGACGATGTCAGGGCGCTGTCGGGGCAGTGCTCAGGGATACGGATGGAGGTAGAGCACCCACGCGATGTGGTTCCAGCCCGGCTTGGCTTCGCCCTCGGGACGGTAGGTCTCGAACAGTGCGGCTTGCTTGCCGGATTTCAGCCGTCGCAGCACCGACGCCGGAATCTCGATGGTGTAGTGGTGCAGGATCGATTTCGTCGGTGTCTTCAAGGTGGGGAAGACGCACAGGCTTCCCCGCCCCAGGATCTTCCCACCCGGCTCGTGGAGCTGCACCTTCCCGTAGCCATCCCGCCGGGACATCATCATGAGCGTGTGGCGCAGGCTGGGGGAGGACTCCGCCGTGTGCAGAATGGCTGCGGTCGCGTCACAGCCCACGGGTGACAGCCGCAGCTTGTTGCCGAACCGCACCCGGATCACGCCCCCGTCCTGCTTCAAGAACATGTACACCCCCGCGGGCGCGACGAACTTCACCTGCGGATTGGATCGAACCACCCCCTGGGGACCGCAGGCCGCAGTGTTGAGGAGCAACCCCAAGGCGAGGACACCGGGGAAAGCGAGGCGAATCATCATGTCTGACTCCAGGGGCAGTGGCCCTGCCTCTGTTATTGCCGACACAGAAAGAGAACGTCAAGAGAGGCGATGACGCAGGAGGAAGGGCTCACCCGTCCTCCCCCACTTCCTTCCACTTCAAACGCCTCAACCGATCATTGTAGGTGGACTTGGGCATCCCCAGCATCCTCGCCGCCTGGGCCTTGTTTCCCTGGGAATGGTCCAACGCATCCAGCAGCACCCGGCGCTGGAGCTCGTCAAAGGACATGGGATAGGCCGGCTCGGCCTCGCAGGTTCCGGTGGCCGCAGCGACGGCCCTCGAAGGAGGGGGGACGGCCGCTGTCAGGGGCGTCGGCGTGTCCGGCCCGGCCCACCCGAGCACTGCCGCGCGCCGAACCAGGCTGCGCAGCTCGCGGACGTTTCCTGCGAGGGACAAGGACTGCAGGCGCACCATCGTCGCGGGATCCGGCCGCGGCGTCCCGGCACCCGCCTCACCCAGAAAGTGCTCCACGAGCCCGGGGATGTCCTCACGGCGGTGGGACAGCGGTGGAACACGCACTTCGGCTTCGTTCAGCCGATAGAGGAGATCACGACGAAACCGGCCCTGCTCCACGGCCTCCGGCAGGGAGAGGTGGGTGGCCGCAACTACCCGGACATCCGCCTGAATCTCGTGCTGGCCGCCGACCCGTCGAACCTGGCGCGTCTCCAGCACCCGGAGCAGCTTCGGCTGCTGCCCCAGCGGCAGCTCTCCAACCTCGTCCAGCAGCAGGGTCCCCCCGGCGGCGCGCTCGAAGATGCCGGGCCGGGATACCTGCGCTCCGGTAAAAGCGCCTCGTTCGTGTCCAAAAAGCTCCGCCTCCACGAGATCCCGCGGAATGGCACCGCAGTTCAGGGCCTCGAAGGGGCCCTCACGCCGGGCGCTCAGCTGATGCAGCGCTCGCGCCACCAGCTCCTTGCCCGTGCCGGTTTCGCCCAGGACCAACACGCTCAGGTCACTGCGCGCCAGGAGCCGCACCGTCCTGGCCATCCGTTGCATGACTGCGCTTCGCCCCACCATACCCGGCAACAGCCGGTCCCGGTTTCGGCTCCCTCCCGAGTCATCATCGACCAGCACCAGGCTGGCGTTTCCGAGTCGAAGGGTGTCCCCCACCCGGACCTCGCCGCCGGAAACCCTCACCCCTTGGAGCATCACGCCGTTTTTGGACCCGAGGTCCCGAACGCGCACCGTGCCGCGATGACACCGAATCCGACAGTGGATCCGAGACACCGTGGGATCCGCCAGCACGAGCCCACATTCGGGCGATGTGCCCACACGCAGATCCCCATCTGCCAGCTGTACGAGCCGATCCTCCGCCGGGATCAGGAGGTATCGCGGCCCTGCCAGGCGCCGCCGCTTCACAGTCAAGGTCACGCAGTGGGGGCCGAAATTGCTCGTCATTGCAACCTCCCTTCCGGCCGGAACGGAACGCACTTCACGTCCCTAGGGAGGTTATCGACGGGCCGTTCCGAGGGTTTCGGGAAAAAAACGGTGCGGGCATTCAGCGGAGCGGCTTGGGCTTGGGGCGGATCGTCTTGGGGGGGCGTTTGGCCCGGGGGGGCCGCATCACGCGCGGCCGCATGATGGCCCGAGGGCTCATGGCGCCGCGTCCGCGCGCCCGACCCCGTCCCCCGCGCCCGGACTTGTCGTCCTTGTAGTGGCGCTCCACCGAGCTGTAGCGCGCCGGCCGGAACTGAGGCGGATCCTTCAGTCGGCCGCGGACCGAGAATCCGAAGTGCTGGTCCGCACGGCGTCCCTGGGCCAGTCCGGCTTCGATGCCCGTCCACTTAGGCTCTCTGGTTTTGAGCTCCTGATCGAACTTGAACTTGAAATACGCGTCCACGTTGGAGAAGGGGAAGGGATCCCGCAGTGTGATGAACCCCATGAGCACGGCCTCCCCATCCGGAGACAGCGCCTCGAACTGCTGAAATGTGGCCTTCCCGCGCTCGATCACGATATCCCCGCCGAACCGCCCGAGCCGGACCCTCGGCAGGGTCACGCCCTGGGTCGCCATCAGGTTGGGCACCTTTTTCTGCAGGTGCTTGGGTCGGAAATCCATCTTCACCTTGGTCTTGCCGTCCCCCAGTGTGCAGCTCTTGCATCCGAGCGTGAACTTGCCCTCGGCCCGCCGGAGTCCCTCCGCCGGGATGTTGAGGTGACCGGATCCGCTCAAGGTCCCGGTCATGGGCAGGCTGATCGCCTTCGCGATCCCCGGCAGCTTGCCCATGGACAGCTTGCTGAACTTGATCTTGAACTTCTTCGCCCGACCCTTGGACGCTACCTCCACCTCGAAGGTTCCACCGATCGCCTCCACCTCCAGGGTGAAGCGTTTCTCGTCCCCGAGCAGCGACAGCAGGCTCGGCGTGAACACCGCCTTGTCGATGTAGAGCCTGCCCGGCTTGTCGCCGGGCTTCTCGGGCGGCGAGATGATCTTGATCCCCTCGGCCTTCACCCCGGGCGGAAATGCCAGGCCCGCGCTTTGAACGGTGACGTTGTATCGCCCGTCGCTGTCAATCTGCTCCACTACGAGCTGCCTCAGCCGCTCGTTGGGAAAAAACAGGTAGATGGAGAGGATGCAGATCACCAGCCCATAAGTGGAGTATCCGACCCCTTTCAGCGCCTTTTGCAGCATGGGATTCATCAGCGCTTCCCCTTCTTCTTGGACGACCGCTTGGATTTCTTGTTGTCGGCCTTCCCAGGGCTCTGCTCCTTCTCGTTCCGCTCGTAGGTGGCGATCTTCAGCCGCTTGATGTCGAGCTTTCCGTGGTCCGTTGACCGCGGCGTCACCTGAAGCTGGGTGGTCATGATGACGTACCCACCCATCTCGATGGCGTTTAGGAACTTCATGAACTTGTCCAGCTCAATGTCGTAGATGTTGATCTCCACGGCCTTCTGGAGCACCTGCTTTCGGTCGCCCAGCTCCTTCGGCTTGGAGGGCTTGTAGTCCTTGACCTCCACCTCGTGCTGTTTGGCGAGGCCGTCCAGGTGCGCCTGCAACGCCGGTGGCTTCCGGTCCAGCCTGACGTCCATGCGTGCGTCCTGGGTGCGGCTGGCCACCAGCCGGTCACGGTTCTTGTCGAGGCGCAGCAGCACCTGGCGCATCCGCTCGTTGTGCGAGCGCCGTGTGTCCAGGCCGTCCAGGATCAGATACCCGAACAGCGCGAGGAGCAGCGCCGCGAAGGCGAGGGCCAGGCCGAGCACCATGAGCCGCTCGCGTCGGCTCATGCGCTCGAAGGTCAGGGTCAGTTTGTCAGCGTATGAGGGCATGGCCCACTACCTCTCAGATGCAATCGTGGGCAATGTCCACGGTGAATTTGATCCGCTTGTCCGTCTTGAGCTCGCCATCGATCATCTCCCGCACGTTCACCTCGCTGGCGCGGCCCTGCTGGACCTTCTTGAAGCACGGGATCTTCTCGAGCGCCTTGACCACGTTCTCCACCTCGGTGGCGCTCTTGGCCGTGCCCTCGAAATCGATCTTCGCCTTGCGAATGAACAGCCGGGTCACGTTCAGGGTGACCGCCTCTTTCGCCGGCACCCGCCGGGAGATCTCCGACAGCACACCGTAGGCGGAGGAGGCCGGAATGGGCAGGCTGTACACCGTGTGGCTGTTCAGCGCGCGGTTGATCTTCTTGTCGACGATCTCCGGGTCGTTCATGGGCTGCTGCAGAATCTCGGTCGTCCTGGCGACCAGCTTCTTGCGGAGCTGCTTCTGCTCCTTCTGCAGGGTCCACAGCGACGTGAAGCCCGCCAGCACCAGCAGGCTGAGCACGGCCACGGTCGACCACGTAATGAAAAGCGACCTACGGCTCAGCAGAGACCGAGCCTCCATTACTGCCAGCGCGCCCCGGCGCAGATTCACCGACGGCAACCGTCGATTCGCTCCCACCTGGGCCAGCCCCACCGCGAGCACCTGTCCCCGGGCGCCCACCCCGGTGGGGGCCCCCGCGGGCAGCTTGCTCGCCACCGGGAGCTCCAGCTCGTGCTCCAGGTGGTGGCGCAGGCCGCTGATGACGCTGCTGCCGCCGCAGATCACGAGCCGCTGCGGCATCCTGTCCGGCGTCTGTTTTAGCTGCAGGAGCGACTGTCGCACGGCGCTGACCAGCGGCGCCAGCTCGGTTTGCACCACCTCGACGATGGGCTGCTGGTCCGCCGGCACTGTCGGTCCCCCCGGATAGGGGATCGACGCGTAGGTGTGCTTCAGCTCGGCGGCACGCTGCACGGACACCTCGTAGCGGTCAGCGAGTCCCCGGGTGATGTTCCACCCTCCTCGGGAGAGGGTCCGCGCGACGAGGGTCTGCTGTCCCCGCAGCACCGCGAAGTTGGTCAACCGGTGGCCGATGTCCAGCACGGCATAGGTCGGCTCGGTCGCCGTGGTGCCCTCGTCGCCGAGATAACCGTAGCTGAGCGACGCGACGCTGAGCACCGTCGGATCCAGGCCCGCGCTCTGCGCGATCTTCAGGTACTCCGCGGCGCGCCGCACATGGGCCATGGCCACCACGACCTCGGACTCCCGCCGCGCGCTGACCGAGATCAGCTGATCGAACACCACCTCATCGAGCTCGTAGGGGATCTGGCCCTCGAGCTCGTAGTTGAGCACGGAGAGCACCTTGCGCGTGTCTGAGAAAGGGAACTCCAGGTTCCGCAGGTTCACGAGATCGCCCGGCAGCGCCAACACCGCGACGTCGGGCACCCCACCGGCCCGTGCAAGGGCGGTCCGGAGCGCGTTCGTCGTGGCCGCGGCCCGGATCTCGGCCGGACTCGGGGGCGCGTTTTCCACACCCTCCACGTCCGAGCTGGCCGGCAGCGGGGGCGGCACCTCTGACACCTCGGCCACGGGCACGCTCACCACCTGCCTGAGGCTGCCGCTCCGGAAGCCCACTTCCTGCACGGCCACCTTCACCAGGTAGGAGCCGAGATCGATGCCATAGATCAGTTGCGCCATGAGGGGCTACTCCTGTTGCCAATACACGTACTGGCCCCGCTGTCCCGTGGACTGCGAGAATCCCTGCTGATCCCACACCGCCGTGATGGTGCGCGTCACGCGCCACTTGGTGTTTCCGAGGGCGTCCCGGCCGTTGAAGCCGGACAGGCCGCTGACGACGATCCGGTAGAACCGTCGGGGGCCGATGTAGGCCGACTGCGCCAGCTTCGCCGGGTCCAGCTCCACGCCGGGAATGTTCTGCGACGTCCCCATCCCCGGCTGGCCGAGACCGGGGATCGCCCCCAAGCCCGGCATGCCCTGAAAGAGCGCCGCGGGGTTCTGCGCCCCCTGGGCGAACAGCCCGAGATCGGTGCAGCCCATGAACTGCAGGGTCATGAGCGCCGCCTGGGCCACCAGCGGCATGACGTAGGGGTTCATCAACACCGGGTCGTTGGGGTCCTTGGCCGACTTGAAGATCACCGCCGCGGCGAGCATCCAGTTGCCGGGGGGCACCGCGCAGAGATTCGGCATGCAGGTGCCGTACACCGTCAGGGACGGCCCGAAATGGGCCCACACCTCGTCGTTGATCCCTTGAACCAGGTGGAGCTCCAGCGCAGAGTCGATGAGGTTGTTCTTCTCTTCGTAGCCGTCCACTTGGTCTGTGTAGCGGTAGTTCTCCGGGGCGCCGCCTCCGCCGAACATCGAGGTGTCGGGATCCACGTAGTCGATGATCGAACGGATCAGCGCTTTGGGTCGGTCGGGATCATCGATCTCGTGGAGGTTCTGGAAGAACTCCTCGTACCGCGGGTTGGAGAACAGGGAGTACAGCTCCGCCGCCAGCAGCTGCACCTGGGGGTCGCGGTCGGACCGTACGAAGGCGCAGTTGACGTTCAGCTTGCCGTCCTCGGAGTCGATGGCCACGATCTGCGGCACGCCGTACCCGCGGGGGATATCGAGCCCCCGCACGTCACCGGTGTCCATGCCGAACCCGGCGAGCAGGTCGGTGTTGCCGAAGAACACCTGCAACAGCATCGGCATGATATCCGCAATCTGCAGATCCTTGCCGAGAAACTGGGCGATGATCTTCCGGTTGCGATCGATCACCCGCTCCTGGACCTTGAGCATGATGCGCGTGAGGTTGATCGCGCTGCGGGCGAGGAACTCCGCCTTCACCTCGTCCCGGACGTTGTGCGCCGACTGGACGTCGATCTGGGACTTGTAGACGTGATCCACGGTCATGGCCGCCAGGATCGTGAGCGAGACGATCACGAAGATGAGCGCCACGCCCCGCTGTCGGGTGGTCGCCCGGCGCGCCTTTCCGGACCGCGCCGCTCCGGACCGCCTCGTTCCCAGGTCCGTGTTGAGCCACCGCCACACGCGCGCGACGCGGGTTTTTGGGGTCAGGCCGCTCATCGGGTCTTCCCCCCGCCCGCGGCTGCGCCCCATTTGCCGCGGGTGTTGGACCGCAGGTTGCTCCAGTTGGACGCGGCCATGCCGAAGGGGTTGGTGCGGGTGTTGCCCGACGTCGCCCCCGGTGCGGCGGCGCCGGCGGCGCCGGGCGTGAGCACGAGCGCGTCTGTCAGGGCGGGCGCCACCTGGTTCACCAGGACCAGCTCCCGGTCCTTCTCGGTTTTGATGGTCAGGTAGATGCGGATCTGGTTGGGCAGCCGGTTCGGCTGGCCGTCCACCGCCGTGGTGTCCCACTCTTCGGACCACTTGTCCTGCGACCTGTCGAAGAACTCGTAGCGCAGGTCCACCACGTTGTCGATCAACACATAGGCCTCGCCCGGAAGCTTGCCGGGCTCCTCGTTGCCGAGCCTCCGCGTCTCCCGCCGAAACAAGCTGGTCTTGCTGTTATCCTCGGGGTCCGGCGCGAGGAAGTACTGGAGGATGCACTGATCCGACTCGTTGGCGTCCTTGTAGAGGCGCCGGTGCGCAAAGGACGAGAACCGCAGCTCGTCGCCAAAGTCCCCCTTGGTGTAGCGGAAGTACGTCCGGCGCTCCACGGCGCTCATGTCCTCGTTGAGGCTGATGTAGGCCATGGAGAGGTCCTGCGTCATGCGTGCCATGCCGTTCCGCACGACGTGCCAGCGATCCTGCATCCTGTCCACGTAGGCGAAGGTCTTCCGGGTGGCGTTGAAGGTCGCCAGCACGATCACGAACAGCGACGCCATGATCGCCATGGAGATGAGCACCTCGAGCAAGGTCAAGCCTCTCTGAGCGAGAGCACCGGACCGGGGAGTCTGTCCAGGGCGCCTCATTTGGTCTTCCCTTTGGTCGTCGGCGTGGAGCCGGACGGCTGTGACGCGCTCTGGAGGAACCCGCCGATGATGGCCTGCTCCACGAGCTCCGCTCGGGTGACGTAGTAGATCAGCTTCACTTCCTCCTCACGGCCGCGGTACTTCCAGAAGACCCGCAGCGTGATTCGCCGTATCGCCTGCTCCACCACATTTCGAAAGGGCGCCAGGAAGGAGCTCAGGATCGACGCCAGGCCCGACATCGCCGGGTTCTCCTGGGTCGGACCGCCGCCGGCGGCGCTGCCCCCCGCGCCGGGGAGGCCGCCGGCGCCCCCCATCCAGGCGCCGAGCAGGTTGCTGGCCTGCCCCATGCCGCCGCCCCCGGCGGGGTCGTCGGAATCGTCGCTGATGCCGAGCATCTTGCCCACCGCGGCCTCGACGTTGACCGTGTCCGGGAGCTCGATCTTCTCGACCTGGGCGCACCACTGGAAGCGCGCGACGCCGCCGTACTCGTCATCGGTGAAGTCCCCGCACTCCTCGTCGTCGAAGTTCTCCCAGCCGTCCTTGAGCAGGCCGGCCTCGAGATCGATCATCTTGGTGCGGGCGAGCATGGTGGCCACCGTCTCGAGCTTGGCCCGGTTGGAGCGGTCGGGGGAGTGGGTCAGCGCGTCGAACATGTAGATGATCGTGATGCCGAGGATGGCCGTGGCCACGAACACCTCGAGCAGCGTGAATCCGCGCTGGCGGTGACCGTTCACGGCGTGGAGATTGACCCGCCGCTTCGCGGCTCCAGCGCCCCCTCCGCCCCCTCCGGGGGAACCCTCCCTGCGCGCGGGAGGCGCCGCAGACAGCGCCCCGGTGAGCACAGTCCGCTGGCGAGCCGTCGGTGTTGCGCTGCGCAGGCTCATCATCGATCCTGGATCCGTTCCCCGGTGTCGTCCTGGCCCAGCAGGTCGCTCGGCACCGCCACCCGTCCCTCGTGGATCTTCACGCGGCCGGTGAGCGGGTACGTCACGAGGGTGTAGAACCTGCCCTTGCCGTCCGAGAGGTAGAACGCCGCGCGCTCCAGGAAACCGCCACGCCAGATGTGCACCGCCACCTTGCCCTCCTCGACCTCCTTGTCCAGCCGCGCGACGTAGATGGACTTCACCAGCCGCGCCGCCTTCTTCAGCTTCTCCTGCGCGTCCTTGGTGCGGAGCTTCACCTTCTGCCACTGCGGCCCCGTGGGCCGGGGCAGCGCGAGCAGGCTCTTGCTCAACCCCCCGATGGTGGTGGTGGACGCCGCCTGCTTGGCCTCCTCGTCCTCCGCCCCGTCGGCGAACCGCTCGTGCTGCTTCCACGCCTCGTCCAGGTCCCGCGGCAGGAGCTGCTTGCCCTTGGTCGCGATTTCGAACTCCACCGTGGTTCCACCCTCGGCGTCGAGGTCGAACACCAGACGATGGTCCCGCCCCGTCACGCGCGAGCGATCAAAGGCAAAGCGGATGGTGGTCGCCACGTACCGGGTACCGCTGCGGAGATTCACGCGATCCATGTCCCGGATGCTGATGGCGGCCACCGCCACCAGCGCCGCGCCGATGAGGACCGCCACCATCAGCTCGATCACCGTCACCCCGCGCACCGCGCGCGGGAACGCTATGGAGCGTTCACTAGCGATCTTCCCCCTCCTCGGTGCAGGCTTTGATGTCGTCCCCTCCCCCGTTTTCGTCCCGCTTGTTGCGGCCGCTGGAGTAGATGCACACCTGCTCTCCCTGGCACGTGATCCGGAGCTTCTTGCCCCAGGCGTCCTTGATCATGTCCCGCTTGAGCCGATCCGGCACCAGCGCCGACAGATCCGCGGGGCAGTTCGCGTCCCCCTCCTTCTGCACGTCGGGATCGGCCTTCCACTCCTGTACGGCGTCCAGGACCCGCTGCACCTTCAGGCGCGTCGTCTTGACCTGACTCCGCCGGAAATAGCGGAACACTGCGTAGCCCACGGTGCCCATGATCAGCCCCATGATGAGCACAACGACCATGATCTCGATGAGCGTCATGCCTCGCTGGGCCGCAGCGACTGCCCGCCGGGCCACCTTGCGTCTCACACTGTGCATCATCTCTCTCCCTCTTCTTCCTTCGCGGTCTTCCCGCACGGCGGCGGCCGCCGCCGGAGTGTTATTTCGTTGCCGACGCGCTCCGGTCACTGCACCACCTCGTTCATCTGCAGGATCGGGACGATAATCGAGAAAATCACGAATCCGACGGTGCCGCCGAGGATCACGATCATCAGCGGCTCCAGGATGGTCGTCAGCTTGCCGAGCCGGCTCTCCACCTGCTTCTCGTAGGCATCTGCCACGTTGTGGAGCATCTCGGGCAGCTGCCCCGAGCGCTCGCCCACGGCCACCATGTGCACCACCATGGGCTCGAAGTAGGGGCTCTTCTTGAGCTGGGAAGCAATGGACTCGCCCTCTCGGATGCCCACTTGCGCGCCGTCGATGACCTTCTTCAGCGCGGTGTTGTTCAGCACGTGCTTGGAGATGTCCAGGGCGCGGAGCAGCGGCACGCCGGCTTGAAACATGGTCCCCAGGGTTCGGCAGAACCGGCTCACGGCGAGGTGGCGCAGCAGCAGCCCGAAGATGGGCGTGACGATCACGAACCGGTCCCAGACGGCGCGACCGCCGGGAGAGCGCTTCCACAGGATGAACAGCACGATCAGCAGCGCGGTCGCCACGATGATCAGCCACCAGTAGGTGCCGGTGAAGCTGCTCACGCTGATCAGCAGCCGGGTGTTCCAGGGCAACGTGCGCTCCATGTCGGCGAAGATCTGCGTGATCTTCGGCACCACGAACATCATCAGGATGGCGAGGATACCGACGCTGATGAAGAGCATGATGACGGGGTAGAGCAGCGTTCCGGTCACCTTGGACTTCAGGTCCAGCTCGCGCTCCATGAACTCTGCGAGCCGCTCGAGCACCTCCTCGAGGTTTCCGGCCGCCTCGCCGGACCGCACCATGTTGATGTACAGGTCGTAGAAGACCTTGGGATGGTTGCCCATGGAGTCGGCCAGCGACGACCCCTCGTTGACCTGTCGCCGGATGTCGGCCAGCACCCGCTGAAATCGATCCGCGGTGCGCTTCCGGGACTGCTGCCCCGACTGCTCCGTGAGGATGGAGAGCCCCTCTGCCAACGGGATCCCGCTGCGCAGGAGCACCGCGAGCTGCCGCGTGAAGATCGCCACCTGCCGCTTGGAGATGCCGGTGCCGAACACCCGCACCTCCCGCGACAACCCCTTCTCCTCCGCCTCGTCCCGGGCCGCCTTTCCCGCCTTGGCCTCCTTGAACTCGGTCAGGAAGATCCCATCCCGGCGCAGGATTGTGCGCAGGGCCTTGGCGGTGTCGGCGTCCTTGATGCCGGTGATCTCTTTGCCCGCGGAGCCGACGCCTTTGTAGGTGAACACGGGCATCAGTTCACCGTGTCACTCCCTTTGCGCCGGTCGTTGTTCACGCCACGTCCTCCTGGGTCACGCGCATCACCTCGGCGATGGAGGTGATGCCGGCCACCACCTTGCGCGCGCCGTCGTCACGCAGGGTGCGCATGCCCTGGTTGATCGCCGCGCGCTTGATGGTCACGGCGTCGGTGTTCTTGAGGGCCATGGCCCGGATCTGGTCGTCCAGCATGAGCAGCTCGTAGATCCCGAGCCGGCCGGTATACCCCGTGCCCAGGCAGGACGGGCAGCCCTTGGAGCGGAAGGCGCGGCCCGCCGGCGGCGCCGGCCCGTCCCGATCCTTCGTGGGATGGGGCGGAATCGCGCCGGCGTAGAAGGCCTCGGGCTCCAGCCCCAGGTTGCGGATCTCCTCGTAGGTCGGCTCGTAGACCTCGCGGCACTCCAGGCAAAGCCGCCGCACCAACCGCTGGGCGAGCAGCCCCGACAGGGACGACGCCACCAGGAACGGCTCCACGCCCATGTCCACCAGCCGGGTGATGGCGCCCGCGGAGTCGTTGGTGTGGACCGTGCTGAACACCAGGTGGCCCGTGAGTGACGCCTGGATGGCGATCTCGGCGGTTTCCAGGTCGCGGATCTCACCGACCATGATCACGTCCGGGTCGTGGCGCAAAAACGATCGCAAGCCGGCGGCGAAGGTGAGCTCGATCTTGGGGTTCACCTGGACCTGGCTGATGCCCTCGAGCTGGTACTCCACCGGATCCTCCACGGTGAGGATGTTCTTGTCCGGCGAGTTGATCTTGGACAGTGCCGAGTACAGCGTGGTGGTCTTGCCCGAGCCGGTGGGGCCGGTCACCATCAGGATGCCGTGGGGCCGCACGATCAGCTCGGCCATCTGCTCCAGGTGGTCCGGGCCCATGCCGATGTCGGCCATGTCCAGCAGCACCGCGGTGCGGTCCAACAGTCGGATGGTGACCCGCTCCCCCCGGGCGGTGGGGATGGTCGCCACGCGCATGTCGATGTCGCGGCCGGCGATCTTCCGGCGGATGCGGCCGTCCTGTGGCAGCCGCTTCTCGGCGATGTTCAGCCCGGCCATGATCTTCACGCGCGCGACGATCGAAGGCAGGTACTGCTTGTGCGCGTGTTTGGTTTCGTAGAGCACGCCGTCGATGCGGTTACGCACTACGACGTCTTTCTCCCCCGGCTCGATGTGGATGTCCGACGCCCGCTCCTTGGCCGCGTTGAACAGCAGCGAGTTGACCCAGCGGATGATGGGCGCCTCGTCGTCGAGGTCGATGATGTCGATCAGCTCCTCGGCGTCGCCGTCGGAGAACTCCTCTCCGTCCCCGAGCTCTACGGCGTCCCCGCGGCGGGTGTAGACCGTGTTGATCACTTCGATAATCCGCGCCGGAGACACCACGACCAGCTCGATCTCGACCTCGAGCAGGGTGCGCACGTCGTCCTGGGCCGTCGCGTTCAGCGGATCCGCCACGGCCATCACCACGCCGCGCTCGGTCCGTCGCAGGGGCAGGCAGCGCTGCGCCTTGACGTAGCCGATGGGCAGATCCCGGAGCAACTCCACATCCACCTCGTCGGGCAGGAGTGTCTCCACGAACTCCAGACCGAGCTGCTCGGCCAGGGCCTGCTGCACCTGCTCCTCCGAGCACGCGCGCGCCCGAATCAAGATCTCTCCGAGTCGGCCGCCCTCCACCTCCTGGGTTTCCAGCGCGGTGGCGATCTGCTCCGCCGTCACGCCGGCCTGCTGCATGAGCAGCTCACCGAGGAGCGGGTGGGCCCGGACCGCGGGCTCGGGCCCCAGGTCACCCACGCCGAGCTGGTACACCGGCTCCATCTCGCTTACGTAGGCCGGCTCGGCCTGGGCCTGAAACAGCGCGCCGGCCTCCGACTGGTAGACCGGCTCGAAGGAGGCCGCGGCGCCCGGGTCGGACTGTGCCGCCGCGTCTCTCCGCAGCTCGTAGGGGGACCCGGCCTCGTCCGGAGACACCGGCTCCGCCTCCGACGGCACCCTGCCGAAGGGTCCGAAGCCTCTGCCTTCGTTGTAGCCATCGGTGGCCATGGGCTCTCCTTAAGGCTTCCGCCGCTTGACGGGCCGTTCCCTGGGCTTCGGGGCGGCGCGCCGCGCCTCGGGCTTCGGCTCCTTGGCCTTCTCCCGCTTCTTCCGGAGCTCATCCTGTTGCTCCTTGTCCAGCCGCCGGAGCATCTGGAGGTCCCGCGGATCGGACCGCACAGGGCCGTCCACGAAGGTGTCCTTGCTCTCCTCCATCGCCTTCTTCTTCATCGTCGCCTCCTCCTCACTCATCCTCCCCACCCGGTTGATCTCCTCGATGAGGCCGCGCTTGTGCCGGTAATCGACCACCGCGTCCAGATCGACGTCCTTGAACGCGGTGTAGCGCTCGATGAACTCCTTGCGCTGCTGAATCTTGCGCTGAAAGATGCGCCGCAGGTCGCTCTGGTCGCGAATCACGTAGGGCGTCAGGAAGAGCAGCAGGTTGGTCTTCTCGATGGTGCGCGTGGTGTTCTTGAACAGGTAGCCGAGGATGGGCAGGTCGCCCAGCAGCGGCACCTTCTGCACGCTCTCCTTGACCTTCTCGGTGATGAGCCCGCCGATGACCACGGTCTGCTGGTCCTTGACCACCACCACGGTCTTGACCTTCCGTTTGGTGGTGGTGGGCCCGACCACCGGGTCGATGGACTTCACCTCGTTGATCTCCTGGTCGATCTCGAGCCGCACGTAGTCGCTCTCATTGATGTGCGGCGTGATCTTCAGCGTCAGCGCCACGTCCTGCCGCTGGATGGACTGGAAGGGCATGTAGCCGCCCAGGGCGCCGGCGGCGCCGGTGGTCCCCGCGGTGCCCAGCCCCCCGAGGTTCGGCATGCCGGAGATGGAGGACTGGAAGGGTACGTTCTCACCCACCGAGATCTCCGCCTCCTCGTTGTCCGTGGTGAGAATGTGCGGCGACGAGATGATGTTCACGTCGTTGTTGGACTGCAGCGCCTGAAAGAAGGCGCCGAAGGACGGAAAGCTGATGCCCGGGATGCCGAGCAGCGTCTCCGCGTTCTTCAGCTCCGGACCCCGCAGCCCCACCGCCATGCCCATCAGGGACGAGGGATCCAGCATGATGGACTTGGTGGCGTTGTTGCCGAACAGGATGAGCGATTGGTTGTCGCCGCTGCCCACGGGCACACCGCCGTGGAACGCGAAACCCAGCTCCCGGGTCTTGGACAGCGCGACCTCCAGGATCGTCGCCTCCACGAACAGCTGCCGCCGGGGCTTGTCGAGCGTCTTGATCACCTTGAGCAGCGCCAGATAGTCCTTCATCGACGCCACGATGATCAGGGAGTTGGTGGCCTGGTCCTCGGTAATCTGCACCTCCCCCTGAAACAGCGCCACGGCGCCGCCGGCCCGCCCGCCCGTGCGGCCGGTTCGGCCCCGCCTGGTGTTGGTCGCGCCTCGTCGGGTGTTGGTCCGGCCCCGCCGCCCACGCGCGTTGGTGCGGCCTCTTGCCCCTGCCCCCCCCGACCCGGTCAGCCCGGCCAGCGTGCCGGCCAATTCCTGGGCATCGGCATTGGCCAGGGCGATGATGTGGATCCGCTCCTCACCGCCCGGCACCGGGATGTCAAGCTTCCGAATCAGCGCCCGGACCCGCAGGTAGGAGCGCTCGTCCGCCACGATGATGAGTAGGTTCGTCCGCTCGTCGGAAATGATCTTCGAGATCGACAGCCCGCCGCCCGACCCCTTCACGCTCACCAGGGAGGTCGCCTTGGGCGCCGGTTGGCGGCGGCGGCGGTTGTACGCGGGCATGGGCCGCCGGGTCTGCGACCCGGTCTTTCCCTTGCCGCCCTCGGCCGTGGGGAAGACTTCGAGCAGCTTGGTCGCGATGTCGTCCGCGTCGGCGTGCTTGATGCGCACGATCCAGATCTTCTCGTCCTGGGCCTCCACGTCGATGTTCTTGATGATCTTGCCCAGCCGTCGGATGTTGGCGCCCGTGTCGGTGACGATCAGCAGGTTCGTGGCCCCGTAGGTCACGATGGAGCCCTTGGTCAGGTTCCTGAGCACTGCGGCCACATCGTCCGGCTGCACGTGCTTGAGCCGTATCATCTGGGTCACCACGCGCTCATCCGGTGGACACTTCAGCTTGGGGCCGCAGGTCATGACCGGCACGGAGGCGCCTTTGGCGATTTCGATGATCTTCAGGTACCGCCCGGCGGGTTGCACCGTGAGCCCCATGGCGTTCAGCGCGCTCAGAAACGCCCGATAGGCCTCGTTTGGAGTAATGGGCGTCGGCGAGATGATGGTCACCTTGGGCGCCCGGATCGTACCCGTGATGATGAACCGCTTGCAGGTCATCCCGGAGATCCACGCCACCAGGTCGTGCAGCTCGCTGTCCGGCTTCAAGGTGACCTTGATCCGTTTGTAGTACGGATACTTGCGGCACTCGTTGAAAGAGGCCTCGCCGGGTAGATCCTTGAATCCCGTGGCGCCGCCGGTGTCCTTTGGGGGAGGATTGCGCCGTCGTCCACCGTAGGGTGGCCGCGCGCGCCGTCCGTTCGGGTCCTGTCCCTTGCGCCGATACTGCGCCTGGGCCGGGCTCGGCGCCGTGAGGTCGATGCCGGTGAGCAGCATCGCCAGCGCCGGGAGCGCCAATGGCCAGATGCGGTGTCTTGTTGGAATCTGCTTCATCGTATTCTCTCGCTCGTCCGCGTCACTTGATTGAATAGTCCATGGTCTGAGGGCGCCCGTATCGGGTCACTCCGATGGTCAGGTGGTTCGCGCCCTGAAGCTTGGTGAAGATGGTCAGCGCCTTGTCCAAGCTCGTAATGGGCATGTTGTTCACCGAGTTGAGCACGTCTCCGGAGCGCATGCCCAGCTTGGCGAAGATGCCCCCCGGCCGTACCCGCCCCAGCCGGAAGCCGTCGGGCTTGCCGTCTTTTGTGTGGGGATAGATCGCCGCGTCCCGCCCGGCCATCGCCGTGTTCGCGATGAACTGCTGGACCAGCGTCCGATCGATCTCGTACTTGTTGGGGCCCACTTTGCGCACGCCCTGGTTCACCGCGTTCCGCCAGTTGTCCCGAGGGTTGGGCGCCTTCCGCCCGGGTTTCACAGGCTTGGTCGTCGGCGCGACAGCCTTGTTCGCGTCGGGAAACAGATCGATGTACCCGGTCTGCTTGCCCTTGGTGAAGGTCACCCGTCGGGACTCCACCTTGGTGATCTCGTAGCCGTCGAACTTGGTTCCCTTGGCCACCAGCCGCATCTGGCGGTTCTTCTTGAAGCGGATGGTCGCGATGGACCACTTGTCGTCGTTGAGGGCGATGAGCGTCGCGAGCAGCTCGGCGTCGTCCATGGAGACCGTGGGCTG
Source organism: bacterium (assembly GCA_043825095.1). Classification (GTDB taxonomy): domain Bacteria; phylum Myxococcota_A; class Polyangia; order HGW-17; family JAJRWW01; genus JBDRSE01. The sequence goes on along the minus strand of JBDRSE010000392.1, from coordinate 39,941 downwards.
CTCGCTCTTGCCGCTCCCGGAGTCGGCCACCTTTGCCGGCTTGCAGTAGGAGCAGAAGACGTTGCGGCGAGTCACGTCGAACTGACTCTTACGGAGCGCGGCCTTGGACGACTTCTTCTGGTGGGCAAGGGATGAGGGGAGGCCCGCGTGTTTCCGTCGCTTTTTCGCTCCGTTCGGGTCCCCCAGCAGGGCCCACTCAATGATGTTCGTCGCGGTCAACCCCACCAGCGTGGCGCATAGCCCGACCACCAGCAGGTTGACCAGATAGAAGTGCTTTTCAAAAAATGCCTGCATCGTGAGCTTCCGATTTAACCCATCATGCAATCCACATGCCCGGCGGGCATAGCGACAACGGACCGATAAGTCAAAGAAATTGCAGCGTCATTCGACGCCTGTGCGGTGCGCGTGCCACCGCTGTCAATCTCACTGGCCGGACCCATGACAAAATGGCAACCGGATTGGCCATTGGCCCTGTCCATGGACCGGTCCCGTAGCGCGCAGCTCATTGCTTGTCCTCGCCCCTGCCGACCGCCTTGTCACCCTCCAGCTTGCGGTACACCGTCCGGGTCGCGATCCCCAGCAGCTGAGCCGCCAGCCGTTTATCGCCATCGGTGTGCCGCAGGGTTTCGTGGATGACCCGGCGCTCGATCTCGTCGAGCGGCGTGCCGATGGGGATCGTGATCGAGCGCCCGTTGGTCCCCGGACGCCCATGGATCTCCGGCGGCAGATCGTCATCTTCCACCGAGTCATTCCGGGTCAGCACCACGGCCCGTTCCACCGCGTTCTCGAGCTCCCGCACGTTGCCGGGCCAGTGGTAGTCGCAGAGGAGCGCCAGGGCCGCCCGCGAAAATCCGGCAACGTCCTTGTTGTTCTTGTGCGCGTATTTCTGCAGGAAATGGTCGGCCAGCAGGGGCACGTCGTCCAAGCGCTCCCGCAGGGGAGGCACCTTCACCGCGATGACGTTGAGGCGGTAGTACAGATCTTCGCGAAACCGTCCTGCGGCCACCTCCTCGGCCAGGTTCTTGTTGGTCGCGGCCACCACCCGGTTGTCCACCTTCACGGTCTTCCCACCGATCCGTTCCACCTCTCCCTCCTGCAGCACCCGCAGCAGCTTCACCTGGATGTGCTGCGGCAGCTCGCCCACCTCGTCCAGGAACAGGGTGCCGCCGTCCGCCGAGGCGAACCGCCCCTCCCGGCTGGTCACGGCGCCGGTGAAGGAGCCCTTCTCGTACCCGAACAGCTCCGCCTCGATGATCGACTCCGGCAGCGCCGAGCAGTTCACCGCCACAAATGGCCCCCGGCAGCGCGGGCTGCCGCGGTGAATCGCCCGGGCCAGCAGCTCCTTGCCGGTCCCACTCTCACCGAGCACCAGCACCGTGGCCGTGGACGGCGCGGCCTGATTCACGATGTCCAGGGTGCGCTGCAACGCCAGAGAGCTCCCGATGATCGCTCCGTGCTGCTTGGACCCGGTGAGCTCGGCGCGCAGGGCCTGGTTCTCCATCACCAGGGCCTGGCGCTCCAGCGCCTTCTCAACCGATTTGAGGATCTGCGCCCTTTTCAGCGGTTTCGTAATGAAATCATAGGCGCCCTCCCGCATCGCCTCCACCGCCGCGTCCACCGTGCCGTATGCGGTCATGAGCACGACCTCGGTGTCCGGGACCACGGCGCGGCTCGCCTTGAGCAGATCCATGCCGGTCATCATCGGCATCACCAGATCGGTCAGCATCACGTTGACCTTGCGCCGCCGCAGTATATCCAGAGCATCCTTACCATTTTCGGCAACCTGGACCTCGTACTGCTGCTTCTCGAGCATCCGCTTCACCGAGTCCCGGATGCCTTGCTCGTCGTCCACCACCAGAACACACGCTTTAGGGGTCATCGAACGTACACTCCTTCAGACAGACATCTGTCTGCAAGATCCACACCCAATCACCATGATTCAATTATTTATCATGATTTCATTTACATATACCCAAACTGCCAGGTGCTGCCGAACCCCATCTCTGACATAATGTCAAAGTACTTCGTCTTCATGACAGACGCCATGACATTTTGACAACACAACCTGCGATGAGCTGATTTTATTCGGTTCCCTGCCTGGCTCACCTCGAACGGGACAGTACCGCCAAGATGGTCGACAAACCGCCAGACGTACGCTCGTGTGAACTCACGATTGAAGCTGAAGGTCGGAAGGATATGCAACTAGCCCGCTGGTTGTTATCGACCGTGACTTGTCTTTTTTGATTTGAATACCGTGGCCGGCAAATGCTTAGACTGCACCTTACGGTCGACGAACCTGATACCCTGCTGGTCGAGCCGGCGACGTGCCTTCTCCGTGGCAGCGAATTGAACCCGACCGGACGCAACCCAGAGCCATGCCGTGATCCGAACGCCCGATTTCAGGTGGCATGCAAGCTGTTGCATAGTGGCGTTCTTCTTTCTGATAACGGTGCGAATCTGGTCCTGCCTGGCGGTGTGGGGCTCAAGTCCGATGACTTCACCGCTCTGCGTGTGGCCCAGCAAATAATCCCAGCGGTTCTCTTGCTCGTGGCCCTTCACCAGTGCCTTATCCAAGTCGAGGCTATCGCCGAATGAGGCTCGAATCTCAACGGCAAGACAGTTCCGATGAGACCTTTCAACTGCACCGATTCCGTCTTGAACTTCTTTTTGTAGGGCCGAGGATTTCTTCAGGGCGGAACGAATGGGTGTCTTCTTTGGCCGACCCATCATTGATCGCTTTCATTCGCCGCGTCGCGGACTGCATCACCGAATCGCGAGCTGAACTCCGTAAGGCCGCCCCAGCCGGCAACGCGCTCGTCATCGGACTCGGGGTCGAGGCTCGAAATATCCGTGGACCGGACCTTTTTATCCGCGTCGAATGCGAACACATGAACGCGGTAGTCTTTTTCGAGGGCCGACTTTGCAACCGGTTGGAGCTGCTGGGAAGTCGGGACATCGAAGGCGCGACAGACGAGCTGCCAGCGGGCTTTGTGTTCCTGCAGACGGCGCAACATCCATATCGCTGTAAGCACGTGAGGAGAATGGGTCGTTAGGACGACGCGGTAACCCCGCCAAAGAAGATCGAGTACCAGCAGAAGGACAACGGTGACCGCTTGTGGATGAAGACCCATCTCGGGTTCCTCGATGAGCACCCAGTCAATGTCCGGCTGCTTCAAGAGTTTCCGAGGAGGCAGGAGGTGATACAGTCCGAGTAGAAGCGGTGTAAACTCGCGCTGGCCCGCAGTCCAGGTCATGAACGGGAGCTGCGACTCGCCGTGGGTCAGCTTGAGACGCTTTGCGTGCTGGCGATCCTGATCGAGACCGACGGTCCCTCCGTGAAACACCGCGGAATCGATTTGACGCCGGTATTCCATCTTGAGAACCCGTTCGAGCGGAAACAGGTTACCACCTCCTTGAGCGCTGAAACGGTCGAAGAGATTCTGACTGAAGATCCGCGCGACGACCGGGATGTTGGACGTGAGCTTCTGAAACGGTGCGGCCCAACCGTCGCTGATGAGCATCGAGCGATGCGCTGGAATGTAAAAAGCCCTCTCAATGCCATTGCCAAGTTTGCCGATGCCGAGGGGTCTGATCATTTTTCGATTGAACATGATCTCGGTGTTCGGCCCCCAGGCGCTGCCCATTCCGATGCCGAAAATCAGGTCGATGAGAACCTTGGTATTCGGCGCGACATGACCGGCATCGTTCAACGCTTTGACAACTTGGCGGCCGTCCATGGACATCTTCAACCACTGTAATGAAATGCTCTTGCCGGTGCCCTGAGCCCCCACGAGCACGGTGAGATCACCAAGCCTGAGATCTGCTTTAGCAAGATGGGCGAAATTTCGGATCACCAGACGATCAAGACTTGACATATGTGTCCCCTCTTTCGTCGATTCGGTGCTGAGTATCTCCGAGCCTCACTCATATCACAATAGATTAGAGGAACGATGCAAATGGAAGGCAGACATGAGGCGTAATCCATGCTCTTTTGCTGTCGCAAGACCAGTGACCAACCCAAGGCCGGCGAAGGGGTTCAGACTTTGTGTTCGCAGCGCCTCCCGCACAGAGAACCAGGTACAAACGCAGATCGCCTGGGACGAGACTGTCGTGATAGGCTGTGGGAAACGCGAGGTTGCCATGGAGACGGTCCGGCTGAAGATCGCCGACGAGAACCGCGCCATTCGGTACCTGGGCGAGGTGCAGTCCAGGCCGCTGGATCCGATTCACGAGCCGATACAGAACCTGATCGACGAGGAGGCAAGTCGCATCGACATTGAGCTCGACGCGAGACGCCGGCAGATCCGGATCAGCGGGGATGCGCGGCCGATCGCGAGCCTGAAGGAGGCGCGGCAAATCCTCCAGCGTATCTGCTCGTCGCAAAAGGAAGGCAAGCTCGGGGAGAAAGGCATCGGGATGCTGTCCTTCGTCAACGCTGGAGAGTGGATGGTGACCCGCTCCCAGCGCGGCGGCCGCCAGGTCTGGTTCAAGCTCAACCGCGACCGACTCCATGAAGGTGAGGTCGGCTCACACACCGGTGGGCCGCCCCTCCTGACGTACTCAGGGACTGAGGTGGTCATCGGCAAGGTGCCCGCGCGGTACTTCAAGACGCGCTTCTCGAGGCAACGCGTGGCGCGCGGAGTGCGACGTCGCTGGGCACAGCTCATGCACCGTGGCGTCCAGTTCACCCTGGACGGAGATCCGTTGCGGCCGGAGGACGAATCGTTGGAGGGGGATCCGATCCAGCGTGAGCTCTCCGTGACGGTGAACCGTCGCCAGCACCGGATCCGGGTCGCGCTGACCCTGCTCACGCAGCCGGCCGACGCGGCGTGCGTGAGCGTTGAGCACCGCGGGCAGGCCAACTTCGACATCGGCAGCGTCCCACTGTTCGCGGGGAGCGCCTTCACGGTGGGCTGGCTGCACGGAACGATCTCCGGGGACATGGCCCCCCTGAACGCCAGCCGGACCGGCTTTCAGGAGTCTCGGGAGTTCGAGCGATGGCAGGACGCCGTGCTCGAGCTCCATGACGAGCTGGAGCAGCAGATCGACCAACGCAGCCGCGCTGCGGCAGAGGCAAGGGACCAGGCGGTAATCGACGACTTCATGAAGCACTTGAAGCAGGTGTTCCGCGGTACCGAACTGGAGTCGGTGACGACCGTCCTGGGCCGCGGGGATGATCAGGGATGGGGCGAGGAGCGCTCTCCCGATGACCCCCCCTCCGAGGATTCGCCCTCCCCCGACGAACCGGGCGACGTCGTCGGTGGTGAAACCGACGCCGAGGCCGACGCCGGAGGCGAGCAAAGTACAGCTGACGAGCCAAGCCGAGCTCCGATACCGCGAACGCCGACGAGCTCTCAGAGGGGTGGCAGGGGACGGCTCCCGACGGTCCCCCACGGAGGCTTCGGCGAGTTTGCGCCCTCCATTCGCGTCTGGCGTGGACGCAAGGAATTCAAAATCAACGTCAAGCACTCCGACTATCTCGCGGCGCTGAAAAACACGCGCAAACGACGCAGCTACATCCGGGAGATCTGCCTTCACGAAGCCTACATCTTCTCGCTCGAAGGTGCTCGCCGCAAGCAAGCCGAGGCCTATGCCGATGAGCTGTTGGGATACTGGACAACTGCCTTCGTGAAGGGCTGATCGCGGGGGCGGAGCTGGGCGGCGCAGTGCGTGACTCCAGGGATCCGGAAGCGCCGAGCTCGTGTCAAGGTCCGAGGACGGAAGGCGCCGGAATGGGAATCAGAACTGGGTGGCGGTGTAGGTGGCGGAGAGGTTGCGGGGGTCGTAGCAGAACTTCACGCCGCCCTTGTCGAGGCAGTCGTACTGGGTGGGCTCGTCGTTGAGCGCCGGGTCGTACTCCGTGGTGCGGCAGTCGGCGCTGGCGCTGCAGGGGGCCGCGCAGAGCTTGTTCTCGATGTGTGCGGTCATGCCGAGCACGTCCACGTCCTGGGCGTCCGTGATCATCACGGAGCCGGCCGGACAGGCGGTCATGGCGGCGTAGTCGCCGAACACGGCCGAGTCGCAGATGGTGGTGTCTCCGGTGCAGGTGGTGGCCATCAGCCCGCAGTAGCCGTTGGCGAAGAAGGTGTCCGTGGCGAGCATGCCGGAGTAGGTCCGCAGGCAGACGAGGTCGGCGCCGGTCCACGGCACGGGCACGCCTTCGCAGCCGGCGATGGTGCCCGCGTTGGGTTTGGGCACACCCATCTGGATGCACTCCGAATCGGGAGAGCACGAGCACGCCGTGCCGAGCCACGTGTCGTCGTGAACGGCGGCGTCGCTCTGGGTCGCGGCGTCGTCCTGGGCTGCCGCGTCGTTCTGAGTGGAGGCGTCGTCCTGGGTTCCGCCGTCGTCGTCACCGCAGGCGGTCAGCGCGAACGCCAGGCAAAAGATCGTGAAAAATCTAAGTAGCATGTTCGTGTCCTTTCTGGAGGCAGGGTCAAGCATTGCCACATTTGGGCATTATTTCAGTAACTTGGAGACGCTTGCCTATTCAGGCCAATAATCTGAACCGGATTCTATATCAAAAACATCGGTTTTCCAAAACAGAATCCCATTCTCCGTACAGGCCCCGGCACTGGCGCTGAGCAGCGCGGCGTGGTATCCGGGTGCCGTCACGGTTCTACCAAAGCGCAGGAGAGGCACCGATGGAGCTACCCTTTGCCACCGAGATCGACGAGGCGCTGTGCAACGGCTGCACGCTCTGCGTGGCCGCGTGCCCGGCCGACATCTTCACCATGGACGGCGACCTCGCCCGGGCCACGGGCGAGCTGGACCGGTGCATCCACTGCGATCACTGCGCCGCGGTGTGTCCCACCGAGGCGCTGGTGGTGAGGACCGTGAGCCGGGACGCGACGGCGCTGACCACCCTGGACGAAGAAGCCATTGGCAAGGCCGAGCGGGTGTCGCCCGAGGCGCTCGTGTCGCTCCTGCGTACGCGACGTTCCTGCCGGATGTATCGCGGCAAGGAGCTGGACCGCGCGGTGCTGGAGGACCTGGTGCGCATCGGCATCACGGCGCCCTCGGGCAACAACAGCCAGCTCTGGACCTTCACCCTGCTGCCCACGCGGCAGGCGGTGCTGCGCTTCGGCGAGCTGGCCGCGCGGTTCTTCAGGCAGCTCAACTTCGTGGCGTCCCTGGCGCCGGCCCGGCTGGCGTCCAGGGTGTTCATGAAAAACAAGCTGGGGCAGTACTACGAGGAGACCTACCCGCGGGTGAAGGAGGCCCTGGAAGACTGGGACCGCACCGGCCGTGACCTGCTCTTCCACGGCGCGCCGGCCGGCATCCTCATCGGCTCCCGCCCCGGCGCGACCACGCCCAGGGAGGACGCGCTGCTCGCCGCGGAGAACATCCTGCTGGCCGCCCACGCCATGGGGCTCGGGACCTGCCTCGTCGGCTACGCCGTGGAGGCCCTGGCCAACGACCCACGCATCAAGCGCGACCTCGGCATCCCCAAGGACGAGCGCATCTACGCCGTCCTCGCCGTGGGCTACCCCAAGGCGCCCTACAAGCGCCCCGCCGGCCGCCGCGCGGTCGTCCCCCGTTACGTCGAGGTCTGAAAAACGCGGTCAGCCCGCTTCGTCGGCGCCCATGTCGACGCCGCTGCCCAAGGGTCGCGGGTCGCCGTCGAAGTCCACCGTCGGGGCGCCGTTGGGATCGGCGAGATCGATGCAGGGTGAGCTCGCCGTATCGAGGTGGTAGTTCCCGAGGGCGAAATCCACGAACATCGGCATCGCGCTGATGTTGCCGTTCGAGCCGGCGAATCCCGGATCCGAGAGATCCGAGTAGGACACCGTGCAGCTCCCGAAAACCTCGGTGCCGTCGTTCTCCCAGAGGATCGAGCTCACGATGCTCACCGCCGAGTCGCAGACCAGCCCGCCGTGGGCGTTCGAGCCGCCCCCCGCGTCGTTGCTGGAAACGGTGTTGAAGGCGAACACCGCGGGGGAGGCTCCCGGAGCGTTGATCCGCCCGGCTCCCAGGGTTCCCTGGTTGTAGCCGTTGTCGACGATGAAGTTATTGACGATGGTGTAGTCCGAGCTCGCGATGATCAGCCCGCCGCCATGGTTCAAGTAGATCCGGTTCTGGGTGAGCGTGCAGGTGGAGCTCTGGCACTCCACGCCGACGCAGTCGCCCGGGCCCACGGTGGAACGGGTGACGGTGAGCTCTGCGCCGTTCTCGGCCAGCACGCCGCCCGCGCCGGTCCCGCCGCGGATACGGAGCCCGCGGAGCGTGGCCGTGACCCCGTCCACCCGCACCGCCGGGCAGGCCGTGCCCTCGATGACGGCGTTGGGCGCGCCCACGACGACGACGTCGCCGGCGTCGATCAACACCTGCTCCACGCAGGTGGACTGGCGCACGTGCACGTACTGGCCGGAGCTCGCGTTGTCCACGCCGAGCTGAAGCGTGTTGTAGGGATTTGCCTCGGTACCGCTGCCCACGGCGGTGAGGGAGCAGTCCACGAACACGATGCCCAACGCGGCCACGCAGTCACCGATCGCCAGGTCGCACACGCCGCTCGGGCACTGGACATCCTCGGTGCAGAAGGAGTCGCACGAGGAGGGCTCCCCGGTGCAGGTGTAGCCGGGCTCCTGGTTGCAGGCCGCGGAGCAGCCGTCGCCCGCGGTGGTGTTGCCGTCGTCGCACTGCTCGGCGCCCCTGACAAAGCCGTCCCCGCAGATCGCGGTGCACACGGTCGGTTCGCCGGAGCAGTTGAAGTGCAGCTCGGGCTGGCACGCGGCGTCGCAGCCGTCGCCCGCGGTGGTGTTGCCGTCGTCGCACAGCTCCGCGCCGCGGATCCAGCCGTCGCCGCACACGATCACGCAGGTGGATGGCTCACCGGTGCAGGTCCACCCGGTCTCCTCCTGACACAATGCGGAGCAGCCGTCCCCCGCCACGGCGTTGCCGTCGTCGCAGGTCTCGTTGCCCACGATGGCGCCGTCCCCGCAGTCGGCGGTACAGGTGGAGGGCTCGCCGGTGCACGTGAAACCGGTCTCCCGCGCGCAGGAGGCGTCACAGCCGTCCCCAGCGGTGGTGTTGCCGTCGTCGCAGAGCTCTCCACCCACGATCAGCCCGTCGCCGCACTCGGGGGTGCAGCTCCCCGCCCCGGTGCCGACGCAGACCCAACCCGGCGCCACCTGGCAGTTGGGCGTGCACCCATCGGCGGCGACCATGTTTCCGTCGTCGCAGGTCTCGCCGGCGTCGAGCGCGCTGTTGCCGCAGGTCAAAACGCAGCTGGAGGGGCTGCCCGTACAGATGTAGCCGGGCTCGGGCTGGCACGCCGCAGAGCAGCCGTCGCCGCCGCTGCTGTTGCCGTCGTCGCAGCCTTCACCCGCGTCCACGGTGTCGTCGCCGCAGGTGTTCGAGCACGTGGAGGGCTGCCCGGAGCAGCTCCAGCCCGCCTCCACCGTACAGCTCGCGCTGCAGCCGTCGCCATTCGAAGTGTTGCCGTCGTCGCACTCCTCGATGCCCACGGGGTAGCCGTCGCCGCAGGTGGTCGAGCAGGTGCCCGGGCCTCCACCGGTGCAGGTCCAGCCGAGCTCCTCATGGCAGGTCACGCTGCAGCCGTCGCCCGCGGTCGAGTTGCCGTCGTCACAGGTCTCGCTGCCCACCACCACGGAATCCCCGCAGTTGGGCACGCAAACCGAGGGCTCGCCGCTGCAGAGCCAGCCCGTTTCCCGTACGCAGGTGGAGCTGCAGCCGTCACCGTCGGTCAGGTTGCCGTCGTCGCAGGCCTCGCCGAGGATCACGCCGTCCCCGCACGCCGACGTGCAGACGGAGGGCTCGCCCTGGCACACCCAGCCCGCCTCCACGTTGCACCCCGGGCCGCAGCCGTCCCCGGCGACGCTGTTGCCGTCGTCGCAACCCTCGGCGCCACGAATCAAGCTGTCGCCGCACACCGCGCTGCACACCGACGGCTCGCCGCTGCAGTTCCAACCGAACTCCTTCATGCATGCGGCATCACAGCCGTCACCCGCGACGGTGTTGCCGTCGTCGCAGACCTCGCCCCCCCGGAGCAGGCCGTCCCCACACACGGGCTCGCAGGTGGACGGAGTGCCGGTGCAGTCGTAGCCCGGCTCCTCGTTGCAGCCGGGGCCGCAGCCGTCAGCGGGATCGTTGTTGCCGTCGTCGCAGCTCTCCGAGCCGGCCGGGATCCCGTCTCCGCAGCTGGTGATGCACTGCGACGGCTCGCCGCTGCAGTACCACCCGGGCTCGATGTCGCAGTTGTCCGAGCAGCCGTCCCCGTTGACGGGTGTGGCGTCGTCGCAGGCCTCGCCGGCGTCGATGAGGCCGTTGCCGCAGGACTGCACGCACACCGAGGGCTCCCCGGTGCAGACCCAGCCCGGGTCCTCCGTGCAGTCGGTGCAACCGTCGTTCGACGTGGCGTTGCCGTCGTCGCACTCCTCCACGGTTTCGAGGGCGCCGTTGCCGCAGCTCCAGCACTGGCTCGGCTCACCCTGGCACTCCCAGCCCTGCTCAATGAGGCAGTCCGCGCTGCAGCCGTCGCCGCTAGAGAGGTTGTTGTCGTCGCACTCCTCGAGCTCGGAGTGCACCACGCCGTCCCCACACTCGGCCGCGTCGCCGAGGTAGATGTCCCGCTGGACCACCTCCCCGGCCACCAGGGTCACGTCGAGCACCCCGGAGGTGACGATGTCCCCCGCGAGCAGCCCGTCGGCCCGCACCCGCACGGTCTGCCCCCCCAGCTCGGGCGGCAGAAGGATCACGAGGCTCTCCATCCCGGAGGTGAGCAGCCCCTGGGGCGGCTCCGGCAGCGCGCCCGGCGCAAAGGCCGGCGTCGCGTCGATGGTGCCCGACACCCGGATCTGATCGATCTCCAGGGTGTCGTCAAAGTGCACCCGGAGCTCGATGCCCGTGTAGCCGCTCCCCACCTCCTCCTTGTTGCAGCCGCTGCCGAGCAGCAGCGCCGCCGCCGCGAGGAGCCCGCCGCACTTCGAGAAAGCTCGAGGAATAATCAACCGCATCCGTTGAACCCTGCGCATCGGGCCGCTCCTATCTGCGATCCAGGAAACCGAGGCTCCCCTCCGGGGGCACGGTCGTCGTCTTCGAAGAAAGCCCAATCGCCACGCCCGCGGCCACGATGGCCACCACGCCGCCCGCGATGGAGGTCCAGAACCACCACTTCTTGGTGATGGACTTCTTGGGCTCCTTCGGCGGCAGGAACGGCTGGGGCTGGGGCCGCGCCGCGAGCTGGGCGCGCAGCCGCGCCGCCAGCTTCATTCGACGGAGCTCCTCCTGGGCCTTCCGCCTGGCCTCTGCCTCCCGACGCGTGCGCTGCTTCTCCCGGGCCGCGGCCTTTTCGCACCTTTGGATCAGCTTCTCCACCATGCCGCGGTGCTTCGCATCGGGCTTCTCGCTGAGGTAGCTCTTGTAGAAGTAGACCGCCCGATCGTAGTTCTTCTCCATGCGGAAGCACTGGGCGATGTTGTACAGGAACCCGGCCAGGGGCAGCACGTCGTAGGCCTTCTCGTACAAGGCCCGGGCCTTGACGAAGCGGCCGAGACGGTAGTGTCGCTGCGCCCGCCTGAAGAGGCGCTTCGCCTGCTTGCGGAGCTTGCGCTTGCTCGCGCTCTTGCTCTTGCTGCGACGCGCGTCGGCCGCGTCCGGTACAGCGCCCAGGGTGAAGGAGGCGAGCAGTAGGCCGCACAGCAGCGGCACCCAGCGAAAGCTCTTCATCTTCGTTCCTCGTGAAAGCCTGCAGATTCTCAGTCAAACGGATCCACGGTCCGCACGGAGTCGTACTTACGCATCCCGGTCTTTTTCGGCCGCTCCCGGGGCCGACGACGCCGAGCTCGCGGCTTTTCCCGACCGCGGTCCGAGTGCCGCTTCTCCGTCTTGGTCTTCCCCGGCTCCGGAGCGTCCGCGACGGCCGCGGGGGGCGCCTTCTTCGCGAGCTCCAGCGTGAAGTTGCGATTTCGATCGGGGACGACCTCGACGATACGATCGGTGTGACCGGCGAGCCTCACCCTCAGCTTCCAGGTGTCGGTGGTGCTGTTGGTGCGATAGGTCAGCGGGGTGAGGCCCAGCACCCGTCCGCCCGGGCCGACGAGGGACACCTCCGCCATGGGCGGACTGGTCCTCACCTCCAGCACCACGAACTTGGGCAGGGACGCGCGATAGCGCTCCACCGCGCTGGTGAGGCTCGTCCCCGCCTCGGCGGCCCCGGTGAGCCCCAGCGCCTCGGCCGACCTGCCGTCCCGGGCGAACAGGGCCCAGCCCGCCACGGCGAGCGCCACCACCGCGGCGGCGACCCACACCGGAGTCCAGCTCCGCCCCTGGGCGGCGGCGATCGCGGCGACTCCCTGGTGCGGCGTGCCCTCGTAGCCGGTGAGGGTCACCGACCGCTCGAGGGACTCCACCAGGGCCGCGCAGCTCTGGGGCCGGTCGTCGGCGTTCTTCTCCAGGCACTGCATCACCGCCCGGGCGGCGCCCCGGGTGATCTTGTAGGGCAACCCCTTGAGCTGGGTGATGCGCTTGGGCGGCACGCTCATGTGCTTGTGGATGTACTCGGGCGCGCTCTGGGCCTCGAAGGGCGGCTTGCCCGTGAGCATCTCGTAGATCACCGCCCCGAGGGAGTAGATGTCCGAGCGGTGGTCGACAGTGTCGCCGCAGGCCTGCTCCGGCGACATGTACACCGGCGTTCCGAGGTTGAACATGCCGGACTTGCTCGGGCTGTCGATCTTGGGCGCGCGCTCCAGGAGCTGCGCCGTGCCGAAGTCGAGCAGCTTCACGTGGTCCGAGCGGCCGTCCTTGGTGATCAGGAAGATGTTGGACGGCTTGATGTCGAGGTGCGCGAACCCCGCGCCGTGGGCGGCGTCCAGGGCCGCGGCCACCTGGCGGACGAGGTACAGCACCCGGGAGGGCGGCAGCGGCGCCTCCCGCTTCACCACGTCCGCGAGGGTTTCCCCCTCCAGGTACTCCATCAGGTAGTAGGCCGCCCCGTCGCCGGTGATGAAGTCGGTGATGTCGACGATGTGGGGGTGGTTGATCCGGTTGACCGCCCGGGCCTCCGCGAAGAACTGCTCCACCGACTCCGGCTTGGCCGCCAGCCGGTCCTTGAGCCGCTTCATGGCCACCTTGCGGCCGAGACGCACGTGCTCGGCCAGGTAGACCAGGCCCATCCCCCCTTCGCCCAGCACCTCGATCACGCGATAGGAGCCGAAGACCTTGCCGAGGTCTGGGTGGGCCGCCGTGGCGAAGCTCCCCGTGGGTGTGCGGTGCGGCGCCGGCGTCCGCGCGCGCTGGTACCCGGGAGCGCTCGGCGGCCGAGGCGTCGGGGACCGCAGCTGCCCGGGCACGCTGAAGGGCCGCGGCGTCGGACTCTTGGCGCCGGGCACGCTGAAGGGCCGCGGGGTCGGGCTCTTCAAGATGGCAACGCTCTGGGGCGTGGGGACCCGCTGCAGGCCGGGTGCCGTGGGTGAGGTCGTGGGCCGATGCTCGGGCACCTTGGGCACCTTCGGCGGCATCGCCGAAGGTTTGCGTACGGCGCCCAACCCCTGGCCGGGGGTGGTGGTGCGCGCCCGGCGGGCGTCCTTGGGCCGGGGTCGCTCGAGGTCTCGCGGCCGCATCGCGCCGGGCGCGCTCAGGGACGTGCGGATGCGCTCCACCCCGGGGTCGCTCACCGCCTTCCTCAGCCGCAGCTTGCCGATCTGCGAGGGGCGCTCGGCGCGCGCCAGCCGCTCCGCGGTCGAGGGGGGAGGCGGCGGCCTCTCACTCACTGCGATCTCCGGGATGGACGGCGGCTTGGACGCCCCGGAGTCCGGCGGCACGGGAAGCAGCGGAGGCGGTGTCGGCGTGTGGTGATCCATCAACTCCTCAATCAAACGGATTCACGGTGTCCACATCACCGGCTCGGGCGCGGGGAGGCATGGGCCCCGGGCGCCGGTCGCCCCCGCGGGGACGCTGCCCCGCGACGGCCCTCCGGCGCGGCGCGGACCGCGGCTCGGCCTTCCCAGGGCCCACAGGAGGCTCCATGGCCGCCACGGGCAGCGCCGGCGTGTCCTTCGTCAGTGCCGTGCTGAGCTCATCCGGGGAATCGAACCTCACCTCGAGGTGGGCGTTGCGATATCCGGTGAGCCGCAACAGGAACATCTGCTTCTCACCTTCGGTGGCGACCACCACGCGCGGCGTCTTGCCCACGAAGGTGCCGTTGCTGAGCCGATAGATGGACGCGCCGGCAGGCTTGGTCACCACGCGGATCTTCTTCTTCTCGGGCCCCTTCGGCGCCGGTGCGGCCATCGACGCGGCGGAGGGTGCGCCGCTCGTCTTTTTCGCCGCCTTGGCGTCCGACCTGGATCCCGACATCATCCACCACCCGCCGAGGGCGAGCAGCACCACGGCGGCGCTCGCCGCGGCCACCGTGGGCCAGATCCACCGGCGCCGCTCCCTGCGCTTCTCCGCCACGGCCTCCAGGTCCGGCAGCACCACCACGGAGGTGTCGTCATCGAGGGCCCACTCCAGCAGCTCCCCGAGCTGACCCATGGACTGCACGCGCTCGTCCCGGTCCTTGGCGAGGCAGCCGAGGATCGCGTCCTCGAGCCCGCTGGGGATATGCGCCGCGCCCAGGGGCAGCCTGGCCGAAGGCGGCGCTGGGATCGTGTTCAGGTGGTCGAAGAGCAGCTCCCCGATCTGGTGCGAGGTGAAGGGCGGGTTCCCGGTGAGCATCTCGTAGAAGATGACCCCCATGGCGTAGATGTCGAGCCGGTGGTCCATGCCGCCGCCCTCGATCTGCTCGGGGGACATGTACTCCGGCGTGCCGATGGGCTCTCCGGTCATGGTCCGAAGGAACGAGTCGTCCGACGCCATGAACTTGGCGATCCCGAAGTCGAGGAGCTTCACCTTGTAGGTGCCGTTCTCCTCGGTGCTCACGAAGATGTTGTCGGGCTTGAGGTCCCGGTGCACCACCCCGGACTGGTGGACGGCGGCCATGGCGTCACAGATCTGCCGCCCGATGGCGATCACCGCACCCGGCGGCACCGGCGCTCTCTCGCGGATGAACCGGGTGAGGCTCTGGCCACCGAGCAGCTCCATCACGAGATAGGGCGGGTGGTCCTCGCCCTCCACGCAGTCCATGATGTCGACGATGTTCGGATGCCGGATCTGGTTGACCGCCTGGGCCTCGTTGAAGAACCGATGCACCACGCCGATCTGGGCGCAGAACTCGGGCAGGAGCACCTTGATGGCCACCTTGCGCTCGAGCAGCTTGTGCTCGGCCAAATACACCGTTCCCATTCCGCCCTGGCCGAGGAGCTCCTTGAGCACGTAGGCGCCCACCTCGTCCCCGGCCTTGAGCTCGCGGAATTTTGCCGGATCCACCACCTGAATCAGGTGCTGCGGCAGCGCCTCCGGGTTGGGCGTCGCCTCCCGGTAGCCCATGGTGTTTCCCGAGCTCAGGAGCAGCTCCCACTCGGGCTCCTCTCGCAGCGCGTTGTCGGCAATGAGCGCACCGTCCCGCGGACAATAGTCAATGTCGGCGGGCCACTCGGTGCTGCATTGCGGACAGGTTCGGTGCATTTGCTCTCCAGACAGAAAGTATTACACGATTGGTAGGTATTTGCCAGGTCAGGCTGACAACAAAAGTATAGCAATAACTATACCAGGGACCATGCCATGCTAATGCACTGGAATCATGTGACCGCACCTACTGATTAACACATTCCAGATGGCGATATCCGCCACCTCCGGATCATATGATCCACCGCGGTGTCAGTCATTGGTCGGACCAATGTAAGACATCGGCACTCCATTTAGTAGGAATATCTGGAACGCCCGAATTTGCGGCAGCTTAGGCCGGGGATGCTACTCTTTGAGCCGGTAGCGGAGCGTGGACCGACTCAGATCCAACAGGCGCGCGGCCCTGGCCACGTTCCCTTTTGTGATGCGCATCGCTTCTTCGATGAAGGCTTTCTCCACCTCTGCGAGGCTGATCCCACCCTTGGGGATCTCCACCTTCACGTTGCCCTTGGTGGCCACGATCTTCGCCGGGTCGGTAGGCAGCTCCAGGTGCTCCGGCTCGATCACGTCACTGTCGCAGAGCAGCACGATCCGCTCGAGGCGGTTCCGCAGCTCCCGGACATTCCCGGGCCAGCGGTAGCGGAGCATGGCATCCTCGGTCGCGGGGCTGACCTTGAGGGGCTGCATTCCGTACTCGGAGCAGAGCTGCCCGAGAAAAGACTGGGCGAGCTCGAGGACGTCCCGCTCGCGCTCCCTGAGGGGCGGAAGGTGCAGGTGGATCACGCTCAGCCGGTAGAAGAGGTCCTCCCGGAACTCTGCCAAGCGCACGGCAGCGTCGAGATCGCGATGGGTGGCGCAGATGACCTGCACGTCCAGCGTCCGCTCCACCGTGCTGCCCACCCGCCGGATGGTGCGCTCGTCCAGGAAGCGCAGCAGCTTGGCCTGCAGGTCCGAGCCGAGGGTGCCGATCTCGTCGAGGAAGATCGTGCCGCCGTGGGCGACCTCGAACAGGCCCGTGCGAGCTGTCTCCGCGCCGGTGAAGGCGCCCTTCTCACAGCCGAAGAGCTCCGACTCCATGAGCGTGTCCAGCAGGGAGGCGCAGTTCACCTCCACCATGGGCTTGTCCCGGCGATCCCCGTTGTGGTGGATGGCCCGGGCGATCTGGCCTTTGCCGGTGCCCGTCTCGCCGGTGACGAGGATGGCCGGGCCGCGGGACCGGACCGTGCGCCGGCACAGGGTGAGCACCTGGGTCAGCACCTCGCGCATGGCCGGGCAGCTCCCCACCAACGTGCCGAAGTCGGCGCCCGAGGCGTCCTTGCAGCGGAGGTACTGCAGCTCAGACCGCAGCTTGGCCAGCTCCAGCGCCCGACGCACCCCTGCCAGGAGCTGTCCCTGGGTCACGTCGGGCCCGAAGCGCATGTCCGCGTCGCTGCCCGGCTCGGTCAGGCTTGCGTTGGAGAACATCCGCCCACCCACGGTGACGATGCCGGCGGTGAGATGCGACAGTCGCAGCCGACGGAGCACCCGCTCGCCGCCCGTTTCGTTCCCAGCGACCACGACGATGCAGTCTGGATTCTCGGGCAGGTCCGGGACACTCTGCGGGTCCTCGCTGCGGAACAGCGCAGGCTCCACCGCCTCCACGCACCGCCCGCCACTGGACCGGATCCATTCCGCCATGGTGGCAGCGGCCTCCGCGCTTGCCGATAGAACCAGAACTGTGCTCATGACCATTCCCGAATCGGCTGCCTGCAGCCCACTGATTCATCAGCACGTATATTACGCAGAATCAGCATTCAGACAACCGACCTTGAAAGAAAACTCCCCAAGAAATAATTGTACTGGCAATAACTGAAAAAATCAACGACACAACGCACCAGTGGAATAACCATCCATATTATTGATCACGACGACAGCAAACCCCCCGAATGGGGTACACCGGATCGGGTACACCGAAACAGGTATGAGTCCGGCGCCTGAGCGACCCTGGGAAGGTTCGGGATCCGATTTCTCCGGTTGCGCTGACGCGCAGGAAACCTATTATTGAAAAGTGCGCTCCCCGCGAGATCCGGGCGACACGGGACATCGAAGAGCAACAACCACCCGGGCAGCTGAGGCTCTCGTCATGAGGACCATTTACTACTGGCTCATAATCACTGCACTTTTCGCCACGGGCGGACTGATCGGCTGCGGCGACGACGACGGCGGGGCGAACACCACCCCGGGCTCTGACGCGGCCGAGCTCCTGGTGGATGCCGATCCCAGTCTGGACCCCACTACCGAGCTTCGGCGCGGGCCCTACCTGCAGGCGCCGAGCCCCGGGACCGTGACCGTCTCCTGGTGCACCGACGAGCCCACCACGAGCCGGGTGGAGTACGGCCCCGCAGGGGAAGCCCAAACCGAGGTGGCGGGCATCACGTTCATCCAGCAGCCCACGACCGACGACCCCATCCTCTACGGCACCCTGCCGGAGACGTATCAGCACGAGGTCACGCTGGAGGGGCTCGTTGCGGGCCAACGTTATACCTACCGCGTGCTCTCTGCCGCCGCTCCGGAGCCCGAGGGCAGCTTCGTCGCCCCGCCGGACCCCGGCGACGACTTCCGCTTCTTCCTGTTCGGTGACACCCGGACCCACACCGAAGAGCACCAGTCGGTGATCGATCTGATGGCGGCCGAGATCGACGCCGACGGGGAGCGGGCCTTTGTGGTGCACACCGGCGACATGGTGAACTCCGGAGGGCTGGACGCCAACTGGGACGACTTCTTCGAGATCGAGGCCTCGCTGCTGTCCCGCACGCCGATGATCCCGGTGTACGGCAACCACGAGGCGATGCTCGGCCGCACGATCTACGAAGGCCTCATGAAGGCGCCGCCCTCCACGACCGGCGGCAACGACCGATGGTTCTCCGTGGACATCGGTGACATCCACATCGCGACCCTCGAGGTCTACAACATGACGGACGAGCCGCAGCTCGAGTGGCTCGAGCAGGATCTGGCCGCGTCCGCCGCGCCGTTCAAGTTCGTCTTGGTGCACTCCCCGCTGTTCACCTTTTCGAACCACCTGCCCAACTTCGACCTGCGCGACGAGCTGTTGCCCATCCTCGAGGCCACAGGCGTGCAGCTCGTGCTCTCGGGCCACAACCACCTCTACGAGCGGTTCTTCGGCAGCGGGATCCACTTCGTGGTTTCCGGCGGCGGCGGCGCGCCGCTCTACGGCACGAACGACAACCCAGAGGCGAACAACACCGGCGCCGTGCGGCAGGCAGCGGACGAGAGCCTCCACTACGTCTCGGCCGAGCTCACCGGCACCCAGATCCAGTTCGAAGCCATCGCCGTGCCGGACGCCACGCCCATCGACTGCTTCGTCATCGACTCCGAAGTCCCCGGCGCCGAGCTCCCCTGCCAGTAGCGCCGCTCCCCAGACCCCTGCCGTCGCCAGACTCGCGGCGCAGCTCGGTCCGCGCTCCAAACTTTTTTCCGGAACCCCGCTCCCGCTGAAGTGTCATAGGCACTGTTACGACAGAGAAACACCTCACCCGGCAGCGCCGCGTGAGCCGAGGCGGCGGCGGTGACTCCGTCGTCGGACACTGACAGCAGCAGGAGCCGTCATGGGTGGACCCGGGTGGAGGTCCGCGCGCGGCGATCTTCTGCCCCCCCGCCGCCGCAGTGGCGCGGGAAAGGAGCACACGATGCCCAGCGAACATCCCCCGGTCACGTTGACCTTCCAGATTCATCGAGACGGCGCGCTGCTCGGCGAGGAGTCACTCTCGGGCCCCGTCATCAAGGTGGGCCGATTGGCCTCAGCCCAGCTCAGGCTGGACGACGACTCCGTCTCCCGCGTCCACGCGCTGATCCAGGTCCACGACGAAGACAACATCACCGTCTCCGACCTCGGCTCGGCCACGGGAACCCGCGTCAACGGCAGGCGGTACAACCGCTGTGCGCTGAAGGAAGGAGACGTGCTGCAGCTCGGCCGCATGAAGCTCGTGCTGTCGCAGGTGGCCCCGTCCGTCGCGCATCGCGCTGTGGCCGCACCCGCGCCGCCGGCCCGGCCGTCGGCCACACCGGCTCCCGGCGTCCCGCTCTGGAGCGACGCGGCTCCGCCGGTGAAACCCGAGCCCGCCACCGGCAGCGCGCTGGAGGTGGTCGCGCTCTACGGGGACACCCCTCAGGCGGTGCACCACTTCCGCACGGCCCGCGGTGGAAAGGTGTCGGTGTGGAGCGCCCTGTGCCTGGCCAGCGGGCTGCTGCTGGCCGTGGGCGGCGCCGTGGCCTTCGGCTCGCAGATCTACGCCGTGAAGCGCCAGGAGGCCCAGCGGGCCAAGGTGCTGGCCTTCGTCAAGGAGCGCGGCCTGCCGGAGAAGTTCGTGCCCGAGGTGCGGACCCACCGTCCCACCGAGCTGGCGGGCGCCCTGTGCTTTGCCAGCGGCCTGTTCCTGATCATCTTCGGAGGTCTCCGGGTCCGCGACGAGCGCCGGGTGGTGAGCTTCACCATCGGCGAGGATCCAAAGTCCACGTACAGCACCCCGGTGGACGCACTTCCGTCGTCCCGCTTCCCGCTCGTGAGCTCGGACGGAGAGTCCTACCTGCTGAGCTTCACGCCGCACATGAGCGGCACCGTGACCCTCCCCGGCGCCGATCCCGTGGAGCTCCCCGGGCTGGTGAGCAGCGGCGCCGCCACCGCCAGCAGCGTCGCCGGGGCGTACACCCTCCCCCTCCGACCGGGGGCGCGCTGCAAGCTCGACATGGGGATGAGCTCGTTCCTGATCAACTCCGTGCCGGCCGGGGCCGTGCCGGACCGGGAGGCCGCCGGTGCGGTGATCGCCTCCCGCGCGCGGCAGCCCATCGCGATGTCCACGGCCGGTGCCGGCGCGGTGATGCTGGCGTTCCTGCTGCTGTTCCAGCTCAAGCCCGCCGAGGCGGACGCCATCGAGGCCGACGGTGTCTCCCGCTATGAGAACAAACGCATCCGCGACATCCTGAAGCAGGCGCGCAAGGACCGGCAGGACCAAAAGAAGGCGGAGCCCGAAAAGATCGACAAGAAGCAGCAGGCCAAGCTGAAGCCGAACGCGAAGAAGGCCGTGGCCGGCCGAGACGATGACCGCATCCGGAGCCGGAACTCCGGGGGTCGAAGCGCCACGGGGGTCGGTCATCACCAGGGGCCGCCGTCGGAGCGGGCCAGCGGCATGGTGGGCGTGCTCAAGTCCATGTCCAAGAGGCTGGCGAACATGATGAGCCGGGACTCCGCCCTGAGTCAGCAGATGGAAGACTCCCTGGCAGCCCTGGACGGCTATCACTACGGCGGCGGCGATGTCCTGGACAGCCTGGGCGGCGGCCGTGCCGGGGGCACGCGGGGCGCCGGCGGGGTCAGCCTGGGCGGGGGCTGGTCCGACGGCATCGGCAAGGGCGGCGGCGGATTCGACAGCGGCGGGCTCGGCCTCGGCAATCGCGGAGGACTGCGCGTGGCCGACTACAAATCCAACAAGCCCCAGGTGCTGCTGCGCAGCCGCATCGAAACCATCGAGGGCATCGACCGCGCCACCATCCGTCGGTACATGCGGCTCCACGCGAGCTCCTACCGCTACTGCTACGTGTCCGTTGGGCTGGCCGCGAACCCGCGCCTGCGCGGCACGATCAAGGTGACCTTCGTGATCAGCCCCCGGGGCAAGGTGCTCCAGTCCTCGGTCACCTTCTCCACCCTGAACCACGCGCCCACCGAGAGCTGCATCGCCAACGCCGTCCGCCGTATCCGCTTCCCCAAGACCGGCGGCCGCACCGCCTACGTCACCTATCCCCTGCACTTCCGGCCGGCCGGCCAGCGCTAAATCGAGCAGTCCACCAGCTCCAGGAGCTCGTTGCCGCGGTTGTAGATCTCCACGAAGGGGGCCACGCCTGTGCCCTCGAGCATGTCGTAGAGCTGCTGGTGGATGTCGGCCATGGTTTCGTCCAGCCGGTCGCCCGCGGTGACAGAGTCCTCCTGGGCGCAGATGTACTTCATGGTCCCGCAGGCGTCGAGCTGCTCGCAGTAGGTGTTGCGAGCCGTGGTGGCTTCGAGCGCGCTGTCTCCGAGGTAGCCAACGCCATCGATGAGCACCAACCGCACGTCGTCGGCGCGGCTGTCGATGACCGTCATGTAAGCGTTCTGACCCGTGCGTCCGAACACCGAGATGTCGGCACGGTACCCCACCTCGAGCCGGCCGATGTGGTCCTGCAGCCCAAGCACGAAGGCGCCGTCCATGGTGGCCATCTCCCAGAGCTTCTGCGGCGTTAGCTCCGGGATGTTTTCCTGGATCCCATGCTCGAGGCACACCCTCAGCTCCGCCAGCATCTCGTCCTCACCCGACACGGTCCAGTCCGGACCGATGCCGGTCACGATCCCCAGCTGCAGGATCTGCTGGATCGGGGCCGTTACGCCGGGGCCGTACAGCGCGAAGTTGCTCGACGGCGACCAGACGATCATGGAGTCCTCGGCGACGACCTCCTGGAGCTGCGTCGCGCTCAGGATCACCGAATGGATCAGGATCGCCGAGTCGTAGGCCAGCAGGGACGTCCCCGCATGTCGGTTGGCTCGCGGATCCCGGCCGGCAAAGGAGTCGAACTCCAGGTCGATGTTGTCCCCTGTGACGCCCTCGCACATGTGCACGTGATAGCGCGTGGTCGGATCCGTGGGCGCGGTGAAGCTGTCCACGAGACTCTGGGCGTCGGCGTCGGTCAGATCCCGGGGGGAGGAGATGGTGCCGCGCATGTGGTCGTAGCCCAGGCCGTGGTACCGGTTGGCGTTTCGGACCGCCCAGTTGATACAGCTCCCAGAGGCGGACGGCTGGCCCTGCATGGTGGTGGTGCCGTGCACCAGGGAGCGGAGCTCCGCCCACTTGGACGCAGGGCAGAAGTGGGTGTTCGCGCTCCGGTGCGCCGAATAGGGCTCAATGTGCGCCTCGTAAGCGGGATCGTTGGCCCACTCGTACCGGTTGTTGAAGTATTGCGGGGGATTGGGCACCCACTCGGGGAGGAAGTTGTAGGACATGTGATTGTGGCAGTCGATGAGCCCCGGTGAGATGGTGCCGTTGGTGTCGATCCAGGTCGCCTGGGTCGCGCCCGGCGCCGCAGTGCAGTCCGCCGCCACGCAGGTGATGCTGTCTCCCTCGACGAGCACCTCTCCCGGATCCAGCACGCCGGTGGGTGTCAGAACCACGCCCCGGAGCAGGAGGCCGTTGGTGCCGGACTGTAGGATCTGCGCCGGCGCCGACGGCTGCGTCTGGAGGTTGCCGCCGCCATCGGGATCCACGGCCGCGTCCTCCCCCGCGTCGACACCTCCGTCCTCTCCAGCGTCGACACTGCCGTCGTCGGATCCGGCGTCCGGATCCGGAATCGTGGAGGCGTCTTGAGAAGCGTCCACCGCCGCATCCACGCCGGGATCGCCGTCGTCGCCACACCCCGTCCATCCGAGCGCGCAGATCGTGAAGGTCAGTAGAGCTGCGAGTCCAAAACTCAATCGCGTCATATTGCACCACTTCCGGGATCGGGTTGCTTGTACCGCCATGTTACTCGTTCACGGGTGGCACACACAACCTTTGCCTTGACAGCGCGCGCGCAATGGCTCTTGACCCCTGCGAAATGGCGCCATCGCCCGACGCACGATCTCTGTTGATTCCATAGTTATGTTGCACTAGTATGAGGCTCGAAGGGAATCGAACGCAAGATAGGGACTAACTGATGACCAAATCTGATTTGATTGAAGCCGTAGCCAATAGCCTGAAGCTGCCCAAGGGCAAAGCCGAGCTGATCATCAACTCCATCTTCACATCCATGGAAGAGGCGTTGAAGTCAGGTGAACGCATAGAAATCAGAGGCTTCGGCAGCTTCGAGGTTCGCAACTACAAATCCTACGAGGGGCGCAATCCCCGCACGGGTGCGCCGGTCAAGGTGGCCCCCAAGCGGCTGCCCTTCTTCAAGGTGGGCAAGGAGCTCCGCGAGCGCGTGAACACTGCCTACCTCCGGCAGCTCGCCTCCGCGGCCGCCTCGGACCCCGGTACACCCGAGCGGCCGTAACCCTCGCGGATCAACGACAAAACGAACGACGCGTCACGCTAGTTCAGGCTGACGATGGCCGCAGCGTCGACCTTGAGGGTGAGGGCCCCTTGAGGAATCGGCTCGCCGGCGTGGAAGGTCATCTCCGCGTAGACGAAGAGCTGGAACGGATCGGCGGGATTGCGACAGTAGCCGGTCAGCGCCGCCTCACCGCCCTCGTAGAGATTCACGTCCACACTGTGGCCGGACGTGCTCGCTGAGATGACAGGCACGCTCCCGATCTTCTCCACCTCCGGATCCAGCTCCGGTCCATTCGCCCCGGCCACCCACAGCGTCGCCACCGATGGGGGCGCGATGTAGAACTCAATCAGTGGTGTATCCACCGAAAAGGTGTTCTCTTCCACGAACATCCGGATGTATTTGAAGTGGACGCTGGTGAAGGAAGACTGGCCGATGGTTTCCAGCTCCGGTACCTCGTCGGCGAGATTGACCGAGTTGCTGAGCTCGAAGGAGACGGTTGCCATGCACGCCCCGACACCGGTTTCACAGCTGAAATTCTCCCCGAGCACCGTGCAATCGGCGTGTGAAGAGCACGGGATGGTCGGCAGAACCAACGGGTTCGTCACTTCGCAGAGATTGCTGGTGTTGCAGTGCAAATCATCACTGACGGCCGCGCAGCTGTCCGGGCTCGCCGTGCACTGGATGGTCGTCACGGCGGGGGGGCTCACCTGGCCGGTGTCGAAATGGAAGCTCTTCTCCGGGAGCTCGAATTCGAAATCGTCCACGTTCGACGACAGGATGCAGCTCCCGGACAGGACCGAGAGCGAAACGAGAAGCGGCACAATGGTTAATACTCGAATCATAATCACAACTCCTAATGATGTTCGCCGGACCAGGCTACAGCCGGAGAGCCCGCTGGGCGTCGGGCGCAGGACTGTAGTCGATCGGGCACAGCGCTCCAACCCTCTTCTCTATCAATAGCCGAAAACGGACAAGTGCTCAAGTCGGGGCTTTCGAAAGGGTGTGATCGCGCCCCCTTAGGTGATTCCCCATTTCCGGTTGGCTCGGCGTGATTCCGTGGCCGTCACGAAACCCGCGCTCATCCGGGCTCCTTTGCCATGGGCGGCTCAACCGGCGGACGTCAGCTTCGTAACGATCCGCTCGGCGGCCGTATAGGGATCCAGCTCTCGCTCGGCGATGGACTCCACGAGTCGGACCAGGCCTTCGTCGGCCTCGATGAGCGCCAGAGCGCGCGTCAGGCACATGGAGCGGATGAGATCGAGCAGCCGGGCTTCGGCACGCTCCAGGGCCCGTCGACGGCCCTCGGCGTGCATGTCCAGCTCACGACGGTGCTCCTCCGCCGCGTCCACCAGCTCCACAATTCCGGTTTCCTTCAGCGCTACCATCTTGAGGATTCGTACCTTTTTGGCATCGCGCCCCCGGAGGTCCAACATCATGCTCAGATCAGCGACCGTGCGGTCCGCTCCGTCCCGATCGGCCTTGTTCACCGCCAGGATGTCGGCGATCTCCAGGATGCCCGACTTGATGGCCTGGATCTCGTCGCCCAACCCCGGCACCACCACCACCACGCTGGTGTGCGCCGTGGACACCACATCGACTTCGTCTTGCCCCACGCCCACCGTCTCGACGATGACCACGTCGAACCCCATGGCGTCCATGACCGTGATGATGTCTTGGGTCGAGCGACTCAACCCGCCGAGGTGCCCCCTCGTGGCCAGCGACCGGATGAACACACCTTCGTCGGTGGCGTGGCGCTGCATGCGGATCCGATCGCCCAGGATCGCCCCGCCGGAGAAGGGACTGCTGGGATCGATGGCCACCACGCCCACGCGCTTGGACTGCTGCCGATACAGACGAATCAGGCAGTCCACGATGGTGGACTTGCCGGAGCCCGGGTTTCCGGTGACGCCCAGGACGTAAGCGCCACCGGTGTGCGGATAGAGCCGCTTGAGATCCTCCACCGCGCCGGGCATTCCGTCGTCCAGATCCCGCATCAGGCGGGCGGCCTCCAGCACCCGCCCCGCCAGCACCGCCTCGACCCGGGGCGACTGCCCCCCGGGCTGGTCCGTGCTCATCGGGAACCCACCTTCGGGCGCACGTTCTGCTCAATCCAATCGACGATGTCGGTCGTCGTGGTTCCGGGCGTAAAGAGGGCCCCGATGCCCGCCGCCAGCAGCGCCGCCTTGTCCTCCTCCGGAACGATCCCCCCGCCGAAGATCGGCGTCTCCGGAGCGCCGCGTTTACGCAAGGCCTCCTGCACCGCCGGGAACAAGGTCATGTGAGCCCCGGACATAATGGACAAACCCACCAGATCAACGGCCTCCTGCACCGCCGCGGCGGCGATCATGTCGGGCGTCTGGTGCAGTCCGGTGTAGATCACCTCGTAGCCGGCGTCGGCCAGCGCACGCGCCACCACCTTGGCGCCGCGGTCGTGTCCGTCAAGGCCAGGCTTGGCCACCAGAATCCTGATCTTGCGCTCCGTACTCATGTGGTCTCCTTGTCCATTACTCCGCATTTTTGATCTGTGTCAGCTCGGTCACCAGGTCCGCGGCGGCAATGACCTCCGGGTGGACGTCGCACCCGGTGAGCACGAGCTCCACGGTGGCCGGCCGAAGATCGATGAGATCCAACACCCGGTCCACATCCAGCAGACCATAGCTCACCGCGAGATTGACGTCCTCCAGCAGCACCACGTCCCAGCCGCCCTTGATCAACGCGTTCCGCGCCAGCGCGACACCGTCCGCTGCCCACTTCACATCCACCGGGTCTGGATCCCCGGGATTGACTCGCGGTTCCCGTCCCATGGGCCGAATCTCCAGGTCCGGTGCCAACCGCTCGGCCAGCTCCCGCTCTCCGGCGTGGTGAGCTCCCCGCAGAAACTGCACCACAAACACCCGCATTCCGCGGCCGATGGCCCGCAGCGCCAGGCCCAGGGCCGCAGCGGTCTTACCCTCTCCGCTGCCTGTGAACACGCGGACGAGCGCCGGCTGCCCCCGGCGCTCGTCCCGGGTGTCGGCCTCGCTGGTCTTCACGTCGGCGCTCATGGCTGGATCCCCTGCCCGGACGGGCTCGCCTACAGCAAGCGGTCCTGCCGCTTGAGCAGCTCCCGGGCGATGACGATGCGCTGCACCTCCGAGGTGCCTTCATAGATTCGGGTGACCCGGGCATCCCGAAGCAGCCGCTCGATGGGATACTCCTTGACGTAGCCGTAGCCGCCGTGGATCTGCAGCATCCGGTCGCAGGCGCGCCACGCCGCTTCGGAGGCGTACACTTTCCCCATGGATGCCTCCAAGGTAAACGGCCGCTTCTTCTCCTTGAGAGACGCCGCCCGAAGCACGAGCAGCGACGCCGCGTCCAGCTCGGTGGCCGTATCGGCGAGCATCCACTGCAACCCCTGGAAGGAGGCGATGGGTTTGCCGAACTGCCTGCGATCCAGCGCGTACCGTCGGCCCTCTTCCAGCGCGGCGAGGCCGATGCCGAGGGCCTGGCTCCCCACGCCGATTCGGCCGCCGTCCAATGCGATCATGGCGAGCTTGAACCCATCCCCCAGACCCCCCAGCACGGCGTCATCCGGCAGGAAGCAGTCTTCGAACGTGAGCGACACGGTGGAGGAGCCGCGCAGCCCGAGCTTGTCCTCGTGCCGGCCCACAGAAAAGCCCTCGACTCCCTGCTCCACGAGAAAACAAGAAATGCCCTTGGCGCCCACCTCGGGGTCGGTCTTTGCCCACACCACCGTGACCCCGGACTTGTCGCCGGAGGTGATCCACTGTTTGGTGCCGTTGAGCACCCAGCCGCCGTCACGCCGCTCGGCGCGGGTGCTGAGCGAGGCCGCGTCCGAGCCGGCCTGGGGCTCGCTCAGCGCAAAGGAGCCCGTGAGCAGCTCCCCGCCCGTGAGCCCCTCCACGTACCTCTTTTTTTGCGCGTCGGTGCCGAAGTGGCAGATCACCTCGGCCACCATGTTCGTCACTGCCACGGCGACCGTCGTGGAGGCGCAGGCCTTGGCGAGCTCGGTGATCGCCAGGCTGTAGGCAACGACCCCGGCCTCCATCCCACCGTACTCCTCCGGAACGTTGACCCCCATCAGCCCGATGTCGGCCAAGGCACGCAGCTCCCGCTCCGGGAACAGGTCCTCGGCGTCACGCCGGGCGGCGGTGGGCGCCAGCTCCCGCTTGGCGAACTGCCGGGCCGTGTCCCGGATCAGCTCCTGTTCGGTGGTGAGCTCCAGGTCCATGAGGGGCCTCCTAGAAAGCGTACGTGGCGCGCGCCACGGCGCCCAGCGGGTCCTCGAAGGTCAGGGCGGTCACCACCTTGGCTACGCACGCGGCGAAGCCCGCCGGGAGCGCCTCTGAAGAGGCCACGCCCACGGTCTTCACCGTGCCGCCGGGCAGCACATAGAAGGTCACCTCGAACTTCGCCGGCTTCCTCCCGGTGCGGCACGCCCGCAGCGCGCCCCGCTTCTTGCGGAGGGTCTTGTTCGCCTTCCCTGCCGCCCAATCCTTGGGGTCGGTGCCGTTGTTCGCCAGCGTCATCGTGTAGCGCACCTCCGCAACGCCCCCCTTCGGTTTGACGAACTTCAGCCCCTTGGCCACGCCGAGGATGCACGCCTCCATCTCGTGATGGCCCAGCTGCGACTTCTCCAGCACGACCGAAGTGGGCACGCCGTCCATGCCGATCTTGAAGAAGAGCTGGACGTCGCCGCCCACGTAGCTCAGGTTCCCGATGTGCTGTCGACGACAGGCTGACACCGCGCGGCGCTTGGCGGTGAACGCCTTGTCCACCGCGTTGGCGTCGATGGTGCCCATGAGGCCTTGGACCTGGATGTCGTCCTGCGGTCGCGGCGGCGGTCGCATCCCGTCGGCGTCCCCGGCCCCGTCGGCGTTTTGGTTCCCCGTGCGCGCCCGCGGCTGGTTGTTCGTCTGCTTGGGTCCGCACCCGGCGATCACGAACAGCGGGATCATCCACAGGCACAACACGACACTTGTTCTACTCGACTTCATCGACCATCGGCTCCTTCTGGACTTCCGAGGTGCGCCTCGGCGCCCTCAGTGCTTCGAGGCTCATTCTTGCGCGAACCTGCGCTACAGCTCCTCGAGAATCAGCTTGGGGAACGAGTAGTCCTGCCAGCCGCCCCAGGTCGGGAACAGCCACGCGCGGACTTTCTTCAGAAAACACCGGTTGAGGTCCGGCTCCTGGAAGGTGTTCTTGAGGAAC
The DNA here is from genome assembly GCA_043825095.1 of bacterium. Lineage (GTDB taxonomy): Bacteria > Myxococcota_A > Polyangia > HGW-17 > JAJRWW01 > JBDRSE01. The sequence continues at coordinate 11,219 of JBDRSE010000392.1, read as the reverse complement.
CACACCTTGAGGGGCTCCTGGGTGACCCCGATCCGGACGGCGATGATGATCATGCCCCGCAGCTTGGTCTTCCCCGTCCTGGCCACGTAGCTGTTGTAGCACCGCTCCAGCTCCCCCCTCTGCGTCGTGAACACGGCGTCGACCCGCGGGCGGAGCTTGATCGGCATCAGCTTCTGCTCCGGCCCGTTCGGCCGCCGCGACTCCGGCTCCGCGCGCCGCTCCGGCGCATTGGTTTCCTTGGGGCCGCAGCCGAATCCCACGGTCAGAAACGCCGCCAACCCGACCATCAAGTACCTTGATACACAGCAACTCATTGGTCCTCCTCCGGCAGTGCCGCGACGGGCGAGCTCAAATTGCCCGTCATCCCCGGCGATCAACCCTTCAGCAGGGCGTTGGCAATCACGAGACGCTGCATCTCGCTGGTGCCCTCATAAATCTCAGTAATCTTGGCGTCACGGAAGTTCCGCTCCACCCCGTATTCGCGCAGGTAGCCGTAGCCTCCCAGCACCTGGATCGCCTCCCGCGTGATGTCGTTCGCCACCTCGGAGGCGAACAGCTTGGCCATGGCAGACTCCTTGGTGTGGCGCCGCTTTTGCGCCTTGAGCAGCGCCGCGCGATAGGTCAGCAGCCGGGCCGCGTCCAGGTTCGTCGCCATGTCCGCCAGCTTGAACTGGATTGCCTGGTGCCCACAGATGGGCATGCCGAAGGTCTTGCGCTCGGTGGAGTATCGCAGCGCGGTCTCCAGCGCGGCGCGGCCGATCCCCAGCGCCTGGGCCGCGATGCCGATGCGGCCGCAGTCCAGGGTGTACATCGCGACCTTGAAGCCTTCGCCCACCTCGCCCAGCAGCGCGGACTTGGGCAGCCTGCATCCATCGTAGAGGAGCTGGCTCGTGGACGAGGCGCGGATTCCCAGCTTGTCCTCCTTGGGGGACACCGAGACGCCCTCGTGGCGCATGGGCGCGATGAAGGCCGAGATGCCCCGGTGCCCCGCGGCCCGATCCGTCATGGCGATCAGCACGCAGGTGTCGGCCTCGTGCGCGTTGGTGATGAAGTTCTTGGTGCCGTCAATCCGCCAGTGATCCCCACAGTCCCGGGCGACCGTCCGCTGGGCGGCCGCGTCGGACCCCGCCTCGGGCTCGCTCAGGGCGAAGCATCCGAGCTTCTCCCCGGAGGCCAGCGGTATCAGGTGTTCTTGCTTCTGCTCCTCGGTGCCGAACTTCAGGATCGGATCGCACACCAGGGAGTTGTTCACACTCGCGATCACGCCGGTGGACGCGCAGGCCACCGAAAGCTCCTCGATGGCGATGACGTAGCAGACCGGATCCATCCCGGCGCCGCCGTACTCCTCGGGAACCGCCACGCCCATCAACCCCATCGCCGCCAGCTCTCCCATCAGCTCCGCGGGATAGCGGTGCTCGCGATCCGCCTCCGCGGCCTGCGGCGCGACACGCTCCCGCGCGAGCTCGCGCACCGTGCGTTGGAGGATCTGCTGCTCTTCGCTGAGATCGAAATCCATGGACGAACCTTCCCTCCGAATCGAGAGGACCCGGGTCCGCCTCACGGCAGCCCGACGGGGATCACTCTTGGGAGTTCCCGGCATCATATCAATAATTTCGCCGCTCGCAAGCGCCGGCGCCGGTCTTCCGTAGCCAGGTATAGTAAGGCCACCCAAGAATGTCCATAGTTCGCGCAGAGGGGGCGCGCTCGGAACCGGACCGGTCAGCCCAGCGGAGGGGACTCGGGGTCGACCGCGGAGCTCGGGGGACGCCCCGATGCCTCCACCGGCCGCTGCCTCACGCGGTCCCGCGCGGCCCGCGCGACCTCCACGGTGTTCCCCCGCACAAACCGCGGTAGGTGGAAGGCGGCGACCTGGAGCTCGGGAGTGTAGTACCGGCAGCGCTGTCCGATCGCGGCGGCGCGGGGCCGGTCGACGGCCGTCGGATCCGCGACGCCGTTGGTGGCGACGGCAAACGTCCACTGCCCGCCCGGATAGGTGGGGATCGTGGCGTGGTAGGCGAGCACGTGAGGCCAGGCCAAACCCAGCTCGTGGTACATCGCGGCCTGCTGCCTGGCCTGAATCCAGGGGGACAGGGACTGCGCCGCGAGCACGCCCTCGGGGGTGAGCGCCCGCCGCAGCGCCCGGAAGAAGGGCGCCTCGAAGAGCACCTTTGCCGGTCCCACGGGATCCGTGGAGTCCACGAGCACCACGTCGTAGCGGTCCCGCTCGGCCGCGGCTGCGAAGGCCGCCCCGTCCTGCACGTGCACGTGGGCGCGCGGATCGTCGAAGCCCACGGCGTGTCCGGGCAGGCACTTGCGGCAGACCTCGATGACCGAAGCGTCGATCTCCACGAGGTCGACGTGCTCCACCGACCGGTGACGGAGCACCTCCCGGAGCAGCCCCCCGTCGCCCCCGCCGATGATCAGGACGCGGCGGGGACGCGGATGCAGCACCATCGGAACGTGCGCGAGCATCTCGTGGTAGACGAACTCGTCGCGCTCGGTGGTCATCAGATAGCCATCGATGAACAGCATCCGGCCGTAGAGGGGGCTCTCGGCCACCGCGAGCTCCTGCAGCATGCCGCGCTCACGGATCACCTTCGAGCTGGCGAGATAGCTGTAACCAACCAGCCGACGCTGGGTGTCCGGGCACAGCTGGTACTCGGTGATCCAGTGCTCCTCGGCGCCGGCGTGGCTCGAAATGCTCGGTGCCGATGCATCCGGCTGCGGGTGCTGTACCGAAGGCCGATGGGGCTCATCGGCGAGCTCCTCGCCACGCCAGTGTACCTTGCGCTCGGTGTGGGAGGGCTGGAGCGCCAAGGCCAGCACGTCCACCGCCAGGTGGATGTCGATCCGGTCACCGCACGTAAAGTAGTCGACAGCCGCGTAGCCGTGCTCGGGCCAGGTGTGGAACGAGAGATGGCTCTCGGCAATGACGATCACCCCACTCACCCCTTGGGGCTCGAACACCTTGAAGTGGTGGCTCATGATCGTCGCGCCGGAGCGGCGCACCGCGTCCAGGCTGGCTGTCTTCAATAGTTCGGGATCGTTCAGCTTCTCGAAATCGCAGCCGTAGAATTCCGCCAAGATGTGTTTGCCGAGGCCTTGCATCCGTCTCCTACAGAACGGGGTGGAGAGCCCGCACCCGGCGGGAAGCCCGCACCCGGGTTGGTCCGAATCACGGGTAAAGACCAATAATATCATTTTCCCCCGACGTCAAGGGACCCTCCCGGCCCGAAGGGGGTGTGACCGCTACCCCTCAGCTTCCCGTTGCTTCGGCGTGATTTCGTGGCGGTCACGAAACCTGTGGCTCAATCTGTGCTTCTTTGCCAAGGGGGCCGGATCCCAGGGTCAGGTGCATCGGGTAGGCGCTCTACGGGCAGGGGTTGGGCTCGCACGGGGTGAAGTCGCCGCGATAGCTGCCGCCGGCCAGGTTGCACGCGGTCTCCGTCGCCTGGGTGCAGGTCCCGCCGGTGTGGCAGCAGGCGCCGGTTTCGGCAAACTCGCAGGGGTCCGGGGTGCAGGTCGTTGCGTCCCCTTTGAAGATCGAGGGATTGCTGCAGCTCGTGGCCGTCGAGATATGGCACACACCCAGCGTGTCGCAACAAGCACCGGTCGGGATCACTGAACACGGGTTGGGATCGCAGCTCTCGTCGTCCCCCTGGTACTCCGAAAGCCCGGTGCAATTCGCCTGGGCCACGGTTGCGCAGATCCCGTCCACGTCGCAGCAGGCGCCCGTGGGCGCGCAGGTGGTCGCCGTGCAGGTGGTGCCGTTGCCCCGGTACACGTCCGGCGCCACGCACTGGCCGGCCAGCGCCACCGAGCAATCGCCCCCTGCGCAACACGCTCCGGAGTCGCAGACGCCGACGTCGTCACAGGTGTACCCGGTGCGCCAGGCGCCGCCCTGGCTCGTGCACGCCTCCTCTGCGCGAAGCTCGCAGAAGGAACCCAAGCAGCAGGCCGCCTCGCCGTCCCCCTCGTCCCCCTTGCAGCCGGACATGGGTGCCATGACCAGCGCGACGCCCACCAGCGCCGCGAACCATCGAATAGAGCTAAACATTGCCATAGTCCTTCTCCGTGGCTTCCGACTCTCGCGTTCTCGAAAAAGCGTGTAACAATGTACCAGGTCCCAGGGCGCGAAGCACCCATTTCCTCGCCCGACCAGGAGCCCCGTGACGAAGCAACAACGGTACGACCAGCTCCTCGAAACCCTCGACGCCCTCTGCGACGGCGAGACGGATCCCATCGCCCTGATGGCCACCATCGTGTGCGAGCTGAAGCAGTCCTTTGAATCCTTCCACTGGGTGGGCTTCTACCGCAATGTCGGCGGGGAGCTGCTGAAGATCGGGCCGTACCAGGGCGCCCACGGCTGCCTGACCATCCCGTTCTCCCGTGGGGTCTGCGGCAAATGTGCGCGGGAGAAGACCGTGCAGAACGTCCCGGACGTCACCCGATTGCCCTACCACATCGCCTGCTCTGCGAGCACGAGGTCCGAGCTCGTGCTGCCAATCCTGGACGAACGCGGCGAGCTGCTGGCCGTGCTCGACATCGACTCCGACCTGCCCGACGCCTTCGACGAGCTCGACCTGCAAAACCTCCGGCGCCTGGCCGACCATTTCCTGCCGCGATAGGATCCAAGCGAGCAACACTATTGACAGAATCCCCTGGATCGTGGCAAAGGCGGCCAGGATGATCGTTTCAGCAGATACCCCCGACAGCCCTCAGGCGCGGCCATGACGCAGGTCCAACACTGGGTCCTGGCGATCAACCCCGGCGCGACCTCGACCAAGCTGGCGCTGTATCAGGGCGACAGCCTGGTTTCGGATCAGCTGATCCGGCACGCCGACGAGGAGCTCGCCGGGTTCGAGACCGTGGCCGGTCAGGTCGGGCTCCGCGGCGCCGCCGTGCGCGCCTTCCTGGCAGAGGCGAAGCCGGAGCGGTTGGACGCCGTGGTGGGACGCGGGGGGCTCCTGCGCCCGGTGGCGAGCGGCACCTACCGCGTGGACGAGATCATGCTCGCCGAGCTGGCCTCCGCCGACCGCGGAGAGCACGCCTCCAACCTGGGAGCCATCCTCGCCCAAGGCTTGGCCCGGGAGCTCGGCGTGGACGCGTTCATCGTGGACCCGGTCTGTGTGGACGAGCTCGCACCGTTGGCCCGCATCAGCGGCCTGGCCGGTCTCGAGCGGGAGAGCCTCGGGCACGCGCTGAACACCAAGGCCGTGGCTCGTCGGTACGCCGAGGAGGTCGGGCGACCCTACCCCGAGCTGCGCCTCGTGGTGGCTCACCTCGGCACGGGGATCTCGGTCAGCGCCCACCGGGATGGGCGCATGGTCGACGTCACGAACCCACGCGACGAGGGGCCCATGTCGCCCGACCGTCCCGGCTCGCTGCCCACGGGCCCTCTGGTGGATCGCTGCTTCCGGACCGGCGCCGACCGTCACACCATCCGGCGAGAGCTGCTGGGGGGCGGTGGCATGCGGTCCTACTTAGACACCACGGACCTCCGCGAGGCCCGGGCGCGGATCGCGGCCGGGGATGGGTTGGCGCGCCAGGTGGTAGACGCCATGGTCTACCAGATCGGGAAAGCCGTCGGCGAGATGGCGACCGTGCTCCGGGGCGAGCTGGACGCGGTGCTGCTCACCGGCGGTCTGGCCCACGACACCGAGCTCGTGGAGGCGGTGGTCGCGCGGGTGGGCTGGATCGCCCCGACCCGGATCTATGCGGGTGAGGACGAGCTCCGGGCGCTCGCGCAGGGCGCGCTCCGGGTGCTCCGGGGCCAGGAGAAGCCGCGGCTCTACGGCGCGGTGGGTGAGGGCAGCGAGGTGCTGATCTGACAATACGCCCAGCCTTCACGGCTCGGCGGCCCGGCACGGTATTTGATAGACTGGACCTGGTGGACCCCCCGGCGCCGGGCCTGGGTGAGCCGAACACCGGAGAGCGAAGAAGACGACAAGATGCCTGACTACCGCGATCACGACCTGTGGGAGCTGACGGCCTTTCTCGACGAGTACGAGAACCACGTCAAGCAGGTCCTGCAGCCCACCCAGCTCGAGATCCGCTCGTTGCTCACGTCGTGGCAGCAGCCGGACTACTGGAGCAAGTACAAGCGCACGAACAACATCCCCATCCCCACGCCGATCCGCTCCGCGGTCTCCCGCATCAAGCGGCCGGAGCAGGTGGTGGACAAGATCTTCCGGAAGCCGCACAACTTCCCCGACGGGCTCAAGCCGGAGAGCTTCCGCAAGATGTACGACACCATCGGCGTGCGCGTGGTGGTGCACTTCCTCAGCCATTTGCCGCTCATCGACCGGGAGCTGCGGAGCGCGGACACCTTCGAGATCTCCGAGATCGAGCCCCCCGAGGCGTACATGTCCACCGAGCAGGCCCGGGTGCTGAGCCTCGACCACCTGGTGACCCTGGAAAAGGAGAGCGGCTACCGCTCGGTCCACTACAACGTGCGGCTCAGGCAGAGCTCACTGCCCCAGGACGAACGCCCCGTCTTCGAGCTCCAGTTACGCACCGCAGCCCAGGACCTCTGGAGCCAGCTCGAGCATCACCTGGGCTACAAGCCGGCCAAGCGCACCCACTCCGCGGCCAAGAAGCAGCTCCGCATCCTGAGCCAGATGCTCGCGGCCATCGACGAGAACTTCAACTTCCTGTACGAGGAGCTCAGCCGGTTCCAGGAGGAGCGCTCCTACAGCCCCGAAGACCCGCTCACCGCCGAGGGGCTGCCCTCGGTGCTCGGCGAGGTGGGCATCAGCTGCGCCCAGCGGGACATCAACAACATCCTCGTGTTCCTGTACAGTCGTGGTGTAGAGACGGTGATGGACATGTTCGATCTCGCCACCCCGCGCCGCATCGAGATCATCCGCAACACCTACCTCTCCGCCGTCGGCCGCCTGCCCTTCAACCTCGAGATCATCGCCACCCTGGCGGCCATGCGCGGCTCCCAGGACGAAACCGAGGAGATCAAGCGCATCAAGCTGCAGATCGCCTACCGCGGCGCCTGGGACTCCATCCGCCAGGAGTTCAGCCAGGAGTCCTGAGCCCGAATTCCTGGTCTCAGCGTCTCCTTCGGATCAGCGCGAGCAGCTCTTCCCGGGTCACCCCCAGACGGGCCGCCGTCTGCGCCGCCAGGGAGGTGTCGGCCACGCCGGGCACGACCGTGTAGCAGGGCCGCTGATCCGCATCGAGCTCGACCTGGAGGAAGGCCAGCGCCAGGCCCCCGTCGTCCTGGGAGAGCCGCCGCGTGAACTCCAGGAAGTGGGTGGAGATGAAGACCTCGGGCCGCAGCTCCTTGAGCAGCGTGAGCACCAGGTAGAAGATCTCCTCCCCCTCGGAGGGGTTGGTGCCCGAACAGAACTCGTCGAGGATCACGAGCGACCCGGGCCGGGACGTCTCGAACACGCGCCGGATGCGGATCAGCTCGGTGCCCAGCCTCCCCTCGCCTTGCTCCGGTCGGGGATCGCTGAGCCCCACCAGGGAGACGAACAGGCCGGAGGCCCGGCGCAGGCGCGCCTCGGCGGCCGGCACGAACAAGCCGTTCTGGGCCAGGAGCTGGGTGAGGCCGATGGCCTGCAGGAGGCGGGTCTTGCCCCCTGAGTTGGGCCCCGTCAGGATGGAGATGGTGTCGAAGCTGTCGCTGTCCAGGTCGCACGGCACCGGCTTCAGATCCTGGGAGAACAGCACGGGGTTGTACAGCCCGCGCACGCGGCGGCCGCCGTCCTCCACGAGCTCCGGCAGACAGACCTTCAGCCCCCTCGACTCGCAGAGCTCCCGGAACGACAGCGACGCCAGATACAGCTCCATCTGTCCCAAGAGCTGCAGCAGCGGCGGCAGGAAGTGCTTGACGCCGTCGAACACCAGGTCCAGCCAACGCTCCACCAGCTCGTCCCGGGAGAAACGATAGCCGCGCAAGAAGAGCCCGAGCGTGCCGAAAAACCGCCGCATGGGCTTGACGTGGAACCGGTTCTCCGCGTTCTCCTCCAGGCCGAGGAGCTTGAAGTTCCGCACCCGACCGTCCACCCCGAGCTGCACCCGGACGTCGACCCTTGCCAGATCGTTCTCGTACTGGAGCAGCTCCTCGAGACGCTGATACCCCTGGCTCGCCCGCGCCTCCGAGGCGAAGGCGTGGATGCGCTGCAGGCCGGACGTACAGCCCGAAAAGCCGCTCCCGGCCAGCTCCAGCACGTCCCGCACCACCGTGAGCGTATCGACCCGCCGACGGGTCTCCTCGTAGCGCGACGTGAGGTCCTTGAGGTCGAACCAGAGCCGCAGCTCGCACAGCTTGCGGTAGAGCGCCTCGAAGCGCTCCCGCAGTCCTTCGTCGCCGGCCAGCTCGGCGAGGAGGTCCCGCCGGAAGTCGACGACCGCCGGATCCTTGGGGGGCGCCGCGAGCAGGCGGATCAGGAAGGGCCTGTTCAGCGGCGCCGGCCAGCCGTCGAGCTTGACGCCCAGGCAGTGGTCCACCAGCTCGGAGAGGCCGAGATCCTCGGCGTGACTCTCGGCGCGCCAATCAGAGGGTGCCAGGGTCACCTCGTCAAAGGCCCGCTCCAGGGTTTCCAGGCAGCCCCCCCCGGCAAAGGCGAAGTCCAGCGCCCCGCACAGCTCCGGCCCCTCCACGGCCAGGCGCGCCTCCGGCTCCAGCAGATCCGGGAGGGCCTCGATGGCGGCGATGGCGGCGTGGGCGCTCGGCACGAACCGGTGCGCGTCTTCGACAAAGCTCGACGACACCAGGGCCCGCCGTGCGGCCCGCAGCGGGGACGCTCGACGGGCGCGGCGCGCCTCGCGGGAACTGTCTCTCCGGGACATCCGACTCCAGTGTGGATTCAAATTCGGTCCGCCCCAGAGCCTAGTTCCAAATCGGCGCGCGGGCAAGGCAACCCTATCACGCCGAACCAGCCGGAAACGCGGACTCACCAAGGGGTAGCGATCACACCCCAAAAAGGGGGCGCGGTTGTCGATCGCCTCCGCAAGGTGTAAAACAGGCCCGAAGCCCCAGGAGACGCCATGACCGACGACACCGCCAAGACCGTGAATGAAACCTACGCCGAGTGGGAGTCCACCACGCTGAAAAAGACGCTGGAGCGGTTCCCCGAGCGCAAGGAGCAGTTCGAAACCCCCAGCGGACAGGCGGTGGAACGGCTCTACTGGCCCGGGAGCATCGCCGCGACAGACTACGTGGACGACCTCGGCTTCCCCGGGCAGTTCCCGTTCACCCGGGGTGTCCAGCCCACGATGTACCGCGGCCGGTTCTGGACCATGCGCCAGTACGCGGGCTTCGCCACCGCCGCGGAAACCAACCAGCGCTACCGCTACCTGCTCGAGCGCGGGCAGACCGGCCTGAGCGTCGCCTTCGACCTGCCGACCCAGATGGGCTACGACTCGGACCACGAGATGGCCCGGGGCGAGGTGGGGCGCACCGGCGTGGCCATCGACAGCCTGGAGGACATGGAGACCCTGTTCGACCAGATTCCTCTGGGGACCGTCTCCACCTCCATGACGATCAACTCCACGGCCGCGATCCTGCTCTCCATGTACCTCGCGCTCTGTGAACGCCAAGGCGTGGATCCGAGGAAGATCCGCGGCACGATCCAGAACGACATCCTCAAGGAGTACATCGCCCGGGGCACCTACATCTTCCCCCCGGCGCCCTCCATGCGGGTCATCACCGACCTGTTTTCCTACTGCAAGGACAACGTGCCGGCCTGGAACCCCATCTCCATCAGCGGATACCACATCCGGGAAGCCGGATCCACCGCAGCCCAAGAGGTCGCCTTCACCCTGATCGACGGCATCGCCTACGTGCAGGCGGCCCTGGACGCCGGGCTCGAGGTGGACGCCTTCGCCGGGCGGCTCTCCTTCTTCTTCGCGTCCCACAACAACCTGCTGGAGGAGGTGGCCAAGTTCCGCGCCGCGCGGCGGCTCTGGGCCCGCATCATGCGGGAGCGGTTCGGGGCGAAGAACGACAGTTCCTGCGCGCTGCGGTTCCATACCCAGACCTGCGGGCACACGCTCACCGCGCAGCAGCCCCAAAACAACGTGGTGCGCGTCGCGATCCAGGCGCTGGCCGCGGTGCTCGGCGGCACCCAGTCGCTGCACACCAACAGCTTCGATGAGGCCTTCGCGCTACCCACGGAGAAGGCCGTGACCATCGCCCTACGTACCCAGCAGATCCTGGCCCACGAGAGCGGCGTTGCGGACACCCCCGATCCCCTCGCCGGCTCCTACGCCATCGAGGCGATGACCGCACGAATCGAACAGGACGCCAAGGCGTACATCGACAGGGTCGACGGGATGGGCGGCGCGGTGAAGGCCATCGAGACCGGCTACATCCAGCGGGAGATCGCCGACGCGGCCTATCGCACCCAGATGGACATCGAGAAGGAGAAGCAGATCATCGTCGGGCTGAACAAGTACGCCGAGGTCGACAAGCAGTCGGGTGAGCAGCGAGAGATCCTCCGGCTCGACCCCGCCATGGAGAGGTCCCAGGTGGAACGCCTCCAGGCCGTGCGCGCCCGCCGGGACGAGGCCGCCCACGCCGCGGCGCTGGCGTCCCTGGAGCGGGCCGCCAAGGGCGGGGAAAACCTCGTTCCGCGCTTCCTCACCGCGGTCAAGGCCTACGCGACGGTGGGCGAAATCTCCGACGTTCTACGCACCATCTTCGGCGTGTACAAGGCGTCCTGAGCCATCGAAGGAGCATCCCATGAGCCTGATAAAAAAAATCGATCACATCGCCGTCGCCGTGAACGACATCGACGAGGCCTCCCAGTTCTTCGTGGACGTGCTCGGGCTGGAAGTGAGCGCGCCCGAGGACGTGCCCGCGCAGAAGACAAGGGTGGCCTTCGTCCGGATCGGGGAGGTCAAGATCGAGTTCGTGATGCCCATGAGCGAAGACTCCCCGGTGGCGAAGTTCATCGCCAAGCGCGGCCAGGGCATCCACCACATCTGCTACGAGACGGGTGACATCGCCTCAGCCCTGGACACCCTCAAGTCCAAGGACGTGCCGCTCATCGATCAGGAGCCCCGCGTCGGCGCCCACGAGGCCAAGATCGCCTTCGTGCACCCCAAGGGCGTCTCCGGCGTGCTCACCGAGATCCTGGAGCACACGCACTAGAGCGCCGACCGGTTTGGGCGGACCGAGCCGGGCGGTGCGCCATGGGGCCGTGTGCAAGGAGCGACGATGGAGAATATCGGGCCATATTTGACTGAGGAGCGACGAT
>JBDRSE010000391.1:0-29860 GCA_043825095.1 bacterium | reverse complement strand
CTGCCGGCCCGGCAGGAGACGCAGCGGCACTCAAGGGAGGCGACCCGGCGCTGATCAGCACCCGACACTCGCTGAAGGAGCAGGCGCTCGGGGAGAGCCCGGCAGCTTCCGACGAGGAGATCTACGACGCCGGCTCGCGGGTGAACCAGTACGAGATCATCCGCCTGCTCGGGCGCGGTGGAATGGGCCAAGTCTATCTCGCCCGGGACACCAAGCTCGGGCGACGGGTGGCGATCAAGTTCCTCAACACCCGGTCCGAGGCCATTCGCGAGCGGTTCCTGGTCGAGGCCCAGGCCACGGCGAAGTGCAGCCACGAGAACATCGTGGTGATCCACGAGGTGGGCGACCACGACGGTCGGCCCTTCATGGTGCTGGAGCACCTGAGCGGTCGGCCGCTGGCGCGCTGGCTGGACGGCGAGCGGATCCCGGCCAAGCGGGCCGTGGAGATGGTCGTCCCGGTGGTGCGCGCGCTCATCCGGGCGCACGAGTTCAACATCGTGCACCGCGACCTCAAGCCGGACAACGTCTTCGTGCTCGACACCGGCGCCATCAAGGTGCTCGACTTCGGCATCGCCCGGGTGTTCTCAGAGGAGAAGCGGCCGAGCGTCCAGCAGCTCCAGTCCGCGCTGGAGAGCGTGCACGACCTACGCCTGACCCGAGAGGGCGCCATTCTGGGAACCATGCACTACATGGCGCCGGAGCAGTGGGGCGGCGGGGTCGTGGATGGGCGCACCGACCTCTGGGCCGTGGGCCTGATGCTCTTCGAAATGGTCACGGGGCAGCACCCGTTCAAGGGCATGGGGCCGGTTCAGATCATGTCCCAGGCCGCGCTGATGGACGAGCCCATGCCGGCCGTCGGCGCGGCCGTGTCCGACCTCCCCTCGGCGCTGGAGCACATCATCGACCGCTGCCTCGCGAAACGCGCCGATGACCGCTTTCCCTCAGCCAAGGCGCTGCTCGACGAGCTGGAGCCCCTGCTTCCCGGACGCTCCGGCCGCACCCTCAGCCAGGACGAGAGCCCGTTCCCCGGCCTCGCAGCGTTCCAGGAAACTGACGCCGGACGGTTCTTCGGCCGAACCCGCGACATCGTGAGAGCCGCGAAATCCGTGCGCGAGCGCCCCTTCGTGGCGGTCGTGGGGCCCTCGGGGGTCGGCAAGTCCAGCTTCGTGCGCGCCGGTCTGGTCCCGGCCCTCAAGCTGTCCGGAGAGGCCTGGGAGATGTTCGGGACCCGCCCCGGCCGCGCCCCCCTCTCGGCCCTGGCCAGCCTGCTGCAGTCGATCACCGCCTCGTCGACGTCCGACGTTGCCAAGCGCGTGGACGAGCACGACGCCCTGCTGCGACGGCTGCGCGAGCAGCCCGGGCACCTCGGCAGCCTGCTCCGGCGCCACGCCCGCCAGAAGAACGCGTCGGTGCTGCTCTTCGTGGATCAGTTCGAGGAACTCTACACCCTCTGCGATGACCCCGCGGAGCGGCTGGCCTTCACTGACTGCCTGGCCGGCGTGGCCGACGACCCGGCCACGCCCCTGCGCGTGGTGGTTTCCATGCGGTCCGACCTGCTGGACCGCGCCACCGAGAGCACGCGCTTCATGGAAGAGCTCACGCGGGGGCTGATCTTCCTGCAGACGCCCAGCCGCGCGGGCCTGCGGGATGCGATCACGCTCCCGCTGGAGAGCGTGGGCTATCGGTACGAGGTCGACACCATCGTGGACGAGATGCTCGCCGCCCTGGAGGCGACCCCCGGGGCGCTGCCGCTGCTGCAGTTCGCGGCCACCAAGCTGTGGGAGGAGCGGGACCGAGGCAAGCGCGTGCTGACCAAACGCGCCTTCCAGAAGATGGGGGGCGTCGCCGGGGCGCTGGCCACCCACGCCGACGCGGTGCTGACGGCGCTCTCCGTCTCCGACCAGAAGATCGTGCGCGCCATCTTCCGACGCCTGGTCACCGCGGACGGCACGCGCGCCATCGTGGACGTCGCCGACCTGCAGGAGCTCGCCGGCGAAGGTGACAGCGGCGGCGACGAAATACGCCGCATCGTCGACTACCTCGTCCAGGAGCGCCTCCTGGTCGTGGTGACCCGCTCCGAGGCCGTGGGCTCGGCCGTGGAGATCGTGCACGAGTCGCTCATCAGCCGCTGGCCCACCCTGCGCCGCTGGATCGACGAGCACAAGGACGACACGGAGTACCTGGAGCACCTGCGCAACACCGCCAAGCAGTGGCACGCCAAGGGGCGCCCCCAGGGCATGCTCTGGCGAGGGGACGCCGAAGAGGAAGCCCGGTTCTGGCACCGCAACTACCTGGGGCCCATCCCGAGCCTGGAAGAGGACTACCTGGACGCGGTGTTCCAGCTCGCGCAGCGCAACACGCGGCGCAAGCGCTGGCTGCTCGGCGCGGTGATCGCGACCCTCGCGCTGCTCGCCGCCGGCGCCGTGGCTGCCTGGCTCCAGGTCCGGGCCGCCGAGAAGCGCGCCCTCGACAAGGCCGACATTGCCCGACGGGCAGAGAAGAAGATCAAGGACCAGCTCGGGCTCATCCAGCGCAAGGAGCGCGAGCGCAGCGCGGCGGAGCGCGCCAAGAGCGAAGCCGAAAAGCTACGCCAGAAGGCAGAGGTCGTCGCGACCCAGGGGCAGAAGCAGCTCCGCACCGCCGAAACGAACCTGAAGCGCAGCTACGCAGATCTGGAGCAGGCGCTCAAGAAAGCCCAGGACGAAAAGACGCGCGCGGTCACGGCGCGAAAGGAAGCCCAGGAGGCCGCCCGCAAGGCGCAGGAGGCCACCCGCAAGGCGCAGGAGGCCACCCGCAAGCTCCGCGAGCTGGCGGATCGCGAGCGCAAGGCCCGGGCCACCGCGGAGAGGCTGCTCGCCCGGGAACGACAGCGCCTGCGCAGGCTCCAGCAGCGGATCGTGAACCGGCTGGACTGAGCCGGTGGAAGCAGAAGGACGGTTGCGGATGAGAGCTCAAAGAACATGGATTGTGCTGGCAACGACAGCGACGCTCTGCCTCGCCGCCGGCCCATGGGCGCACGCCCAACCGGCCTCACGGCCGGCCACCCCGCCGACCTCCCCGCCCGCAAGGCCGGGCGCCAAGACGCCCACCACTGGCACGACCTCGCGCCCCCTCGCGAAGAAGGCCCCCAAACCCTGGGAAAAGGGCGTCTCAGAGGAAAACCGCGCCAAGGCCCGCGCTCTGCACCAGCAGGGCAACAAGCGCTTCTCCGAGGAGAAGTTCGCCGACGCGCTGTCATTCTACCAGCGCGCCGTGCGCTTCTGGGACCACCCCGGCATCCGCTTCAACATGGTCGAGTGCCTGGTGAACCTGGGGCGTAACGTCGAGGCCTGGCAGCACCTGAAAGCCGCGATGCGCTACAAGGAAAAGGGCCTCGCGCCGCGACACTACCGCCAGGCGCGCACCTACCGGAACATGCTCTGGCGCAGCCTGGCCCGCATCAGCGTCGTTTGCCGGGAGACCGACGCCAAGGTGACTCTGGACGGTAAGCCGGTGTTCACCGCGCCCGGCAGCATCACCCGGCTCGTGACTCCCGGAACCCACGCGGTGGTCGCCGCCAAGCCCGGCTTCATCACCGTGGCCCAGCAGCCCAACCTGCCCGCCGGCAAGCTGACCACCATCAATATCAAGCTCATGCCGCGCACGCATGAGCGCGTCATGAAGCGCCGCTGGAAGCAGCGGTGGATGCCGTGGACCGTGCTCGGCATCGGCATCGCCGTCGCCGCCGCCGCCCTGCCCCTCTACTTTTCCGCCAAAAAGGACTTCAACGACTTCTCCACCAGATTCGCAGCCCTGTGCAACGACAAGCCGTCCGGCGGCTGCGTGCCGGCCGACCTCGACGCCACCGAGCGCGCCGAATGGAACGCCCTGCAAGACCTCGAATCCGGTGCCTATCGGAAGTACCACGCCTCCATCAGCCTCCTCGGGATCGGCGCCGCCGCCGCGGTGGCCGGCGCCGTGCTGGTCATCCTGAACCAGCCCCGAGCCATTGAAAGGTCCAGCCCCGACACCAAGCTGCGCTTCGGCGGCATCACCCCCTCCGTCGGACCCGACGGGGCCTCGGTCAGCCTCCGCCTCGAGTTCTAGCGCCCTCCCCCATTCGCCCCGAATTTTCACCACATGCTCGACACCACACGCTCGACGCTTGTCGCGCGCAGCACCCTTGACTACACTGCACGTACCGATGCCTCCAACCGACAACGAACCCCGGGACGACCTGCCAGGGGACGACCTGCTCGCCGAGACCCGCTCCTGCATGGACCTGCAGCAGCAGGTGGTCGAGCTGCTGGTGCCCTGCCTCACCGTGATCGCCCATCCCGATCCCCGGCGCGTGGGTGAGCGGGCCGGCCTCACTGCGCTCGTGTCCGGCTCCAGCGAGGAGCTGTCGCGGCTGGAGCCGCGCTTCGCGCCCGTCGGCGGGGGCGAAGCCCGGCCCTTGGAGGACCCCTTTGTCAGCCGCAAGCCCGTGCTCCTCACCGCCGGCGCCGACGGCGCGGTCGTGGTTGACGCATCGCAGCTCAAGTCCGGCGTCCTGTTGAACCAAGAGCCGGTTTCGTCCCCGACCGCCTGCTCCCCCGAGGAGCTGACCCAAGGCGTGCTGATCCAGCTCGCCAACCGGGTGGTCCTGGTCCTGCGCCTCACCGAGCTCACGACCACCGCGCCGCCCTGCGCCGCGCTCATCGGCGAGAGCGCCGGCATCCTGCGCATCCGCCAGGAGATCCAGCGCGTTGCCGACCTCGACTTCCCAGTCCTGCTCCGCGGAGAGTCCGGAACCGGCAAGGAGCTCGTCGCCCGGGCAATCCACGACGCCGGCCCCCGCCGCGACCAGCCGTACCGCGCGGTCAACATCGGCGCCATCCCCGGCTCCATCGCAGCCGCCGAGCTCTTCGGAGCGACCAAGGGCGCCTACTCCGGCGCCGACAAAAGCCGCGAGGGCTATTTCCAACAGGCCGCCGGAGGCACCATCTTCCTCGACGAAATCGGCGAAGCCCCCGAAGAGGTCCAGGTCCTCCTCCTACGCACCCTGGACACCGGCCAAATCCAGCCCGTGGGCGCCGCCAAAACCGTCACCGCCAACGCCCGGGTCATCTCCGCCACCGACGCCAACCTCGAAGCCGCCGCCGCGGACGGAGGCTTCCGCTCCCCCCTCCTCCACCGCCTGAGCAGCTATGAAATCACCCTCCCCCCCCTCCGCGATCGCCGCGACGACTTCGGCCGACTCTTCTACCACTTCCTCGAACAAGAATTCGCCGCTCTGAGCGAACCAAACCCCGTCGGTAAGGACAAAGACCACCCCTGGGTCCCCGCCGACCTCGTCGCCCGTCTCGCCGCCTTCCACTGGCCCGGCAACGTCCGCCAGCTCCGCAACGTAGTCCGCCAGCTCGTCGTCGGCTCCCGCGGCGAGCCCCAGATGCGCCTCGTAGACAAAGTGCAAAAGCTCCTCGACGACGGCAGTGGCGCACCTGCCGCCAATGATGCCTCCGCATCCACCGCCGCCACCCCCAAGTCCGACTCGAAGCAATATCGCCAGCCCTACGAGATCTCCACCGAGGAGCTACTCGCCGCCCTCCGCGCCGAAGGCTGGAACCTCAACCGCACCGCCACCCGCCTCGACATCTCCCGCACCACCCTCTACAAGCTCATCGACGAGTGCCCCGACATCCGTAAAGCCTCCGATCTAACCGCCGATGAAATCAAAGCCTGCCGCGAGAAGTTCGCCGGCGACCTCGCCGCCATGGCCGACCACCTCCAGGTCTCCCCCCGAGGCCTCCAGCTGAGAATCAAGAAGTTGAGGCTCTAGGACCACCGGCCCAGCGAACGGAAGATCAGTTTCTTGGACAGATCGACAGGCCTGAACCAGCCATGGAGGCGGTGAGATCACCCTCGGGAGTTTCCGTGGGGTAGTACAGAGGCACACCAGTGGCCTCGAAGGCGAGATTCCCACCGTCCGCGGCCGTGGCGTCCTGTACCTCTGTGATCTGAAGAAAACCGCCGCAGGCGACGGCGTGAACGCACGTGTCATTCGGGCTCACCGTGACCAGGTAGATCACCACACCGCTCGGTTGGTTGGGACTGGGAACGGCAATTGGGAGGTCCCCGACCGACAAGTCGTCTGTGTAAAAGGAGAACCGAGCTTCGGGGTACAGTACCGTGTTGTGCGACGTGTCTGTAAAGGACATCTGCTGGACGTTGATGCGGTAATCCCCAGGGCCGTTGAAGTACCGGGCGGCGTTGACATAGGTGTCCGCGGCGCCGAGGGGCGGAACGTGGCCGTTGCTTCCGAATGTCCCGCTGATGGCTGCGGTTGTCTGCACTCCCTCGTCGAAATGATCCCACAGGTAGCTGCCACCCTGATCCAGCAGCGCCCGGCTGTAGATGAAGTCAGTAGAGAAGCTGATGTCAGCGACGCCGTAGCAGAATTCCTGTCCGTCCGGGCACTCGCACTGACCAACGTCGCAGGAGCGAAGCCCGGAACAGGCGTTGTCACATCCCCCACAGTGCTCATTGCTGGTCTGGGTATCCACGCACAGGGTTCCACAGCGCACCAACCCCGTCGGGCAAGTACAGGAGCCGGCGATGCACTCCGTTCCGCCGTTACACATGATTCCGCAGCCGCCGCAGTTCAACGGATCTGAGCTCGTATCCACGCAGAGCCCGTCGCACTCGGTTTCACATGGCGAAGCGGGGTCGGACGTGCACGCCGACAACGGAACGAGAACCACCAGGAACAGAACGAAATAGGGTAGCTGTCGCATCATCGAGTCCTCCTGCTCAGTGTAATTCCAGCGGCACTCGGACGGCAACCATCGAATCGGACGAATACGGCGCCGAACCTCATTCGGATACACCATGTGGTCTCCCGCTCCAGCTCTGGCAGTATCGACCGAGTACCCATCACGCACCTCCGTTGAAGGTGCCCAATGTCACTGCAAATCTGGTACCAAGATCTGCTTCCGGGACACTGCACTACTGACAGCTTGAGCCGCGCTGAACTTCGCTGGGGGGCACCTGCACAACACTCCGTAAATAAAGTACCATTCCCCACAGACGAGCCGATGGCGTGAGATTCTGGACAACATCGACAGCGTTGAGGATTCATCGCGCTCTACCGTCGCGACTGATTTTACCGCAGGCCGACAGTTGCGACACTCCTGACGCTTGGCCGCTACGGAGTATCGGTGACCAGCAGACGGAGCAGGGTGCCGCCACCACCGACCAAATGGACATCGCTGCGGCCCGAACCCCAGATGTCTAAAATCTCGTACGGTGTGCCGCTCCGCCAGTGCTCCCAGTGGTCGCCGTCGTAGTGCAACAATGTGCCGTGCTCGCCTCCGGCAAATACATCGCCGGGCCCACGGCCCCAAACCGCAAACAACGAGTGCGACGTGATACTCGGATCAACTTCCCAGGTGGTTCCCCCCCATCGCACGATGACCCCGCCCTCCCCCACTGCCCAGCACCTGGTTTGCGAGGCGCACCAGACGTCGTGAAGGTCCTGCGTGGTCGGGCTGGATTGCTGCTCCCAGCTCGCGCCAGCGTTTCGGGCGATGAAACCAGCATTCCCCACCACCACCACGTAGTTCGCATGGGCGCCGTGAAAACCATTGGGTCGGGCCTGGCTCGGCAGCGACTGATCGGCTTGCCAAGCACCCTGAGTCCGTCGAAACACCCATCCATCAGTGCCAATACCCCACATTTCGGCTGGCGAAGTGCCCCAAAGGAAACTGATCCCCCAGCTGGGATCGCCCATACTGGCCCACTCGAAATCAACCTGTGTGGAGCTTCCGTCGAAATAGAAGATTAGAACTTCCGGTCCGCTCGGGACGACGCAGGACAGAAACATCTCCCCAGTGGGAAACGAGAAGATATCAGCGATTTGGTCACATAGCTGATCGAATGCCGGAAGCCACGTATCGCCGTCGAAGTGCCGCACCGAGCCTGAGTAACCGCCACTGGCCGAATGCAGGACATACAAGTCGTCTGGCCCGGCACCGGTGACGCGAAAGACAGGCTCAGTCACGCCGGGCTGCTGGACCTGGGACCAGGACACACCGCTGAAGCGGTAGATCCCGTCGCCGACCGCGAAGACCGTTCCGTGACCATCCCCCCACACCGCCTCGAATTGGCCCCCCTGAAGAGGTCCGGCGACATCCATGTGAAGCCAGGAGGGGCCATCCAGGTGCCAAGCGCCGTCATCGGAGCTCACCACGAACACATCGTCGGCGCCTGAGCCCCAGATTCCTGTCAATGTTTGACCGGGGCGATTCGATACCGCTGCGACCTCCGTCCACGTGGAGCCATCGCTGTGAAAGAGCGCGTCTTCCTGGGGAGGATTAAATCCGATGGCATAGACACTGGTGGAGCTGCTGCCCCACAGGTGCTTCACACCGTACTGCGAACCAAGGCTCTGCGATTCCCAGTCCACACCGTTGAAATGGAGTATCGGCGACGCGAAGCCCGAATCTGATCCGTAAATGTCGCTCGCACTGCTCGCCCACACCTGCTCGATCGGCCACAAACTACCCGTGTCCAGCACGGACCATCCGGCACCGTCGAAGCGCCAGATCTGAAAGTCCACCACGGCCCAGACTTCGTCGGGCCCGGTGCCCCAGAGAGATGTAACCCCTCCCGTAGGCGCCCCCTGCACCGCGGACCACTGCGAGCCGTCAAAGTGAAGGAACGATTGGTCATGACCCGCAACGTAGACGTCGTTTGGGCCGCTGCCCCAAATGCTCTGAAGAGGGCCCTGGTAGGGCAAAACGAGCCGGGACCATACGACGCCGTCGTAACGCACCAGAACCCCTTCAAATCCAGTACCAGTGCTGGTCTCCCCCACAGCATAGACATTGCTCGACGAGGTCCCCCAGATACCCACATAGTTTGCGTCCGCTAATTCGGGAACGTCCATGGCGGCCCACCCGAATCGGCCGCATTCCGACACATCGACCTGACAGCTCGAATCGCAGAGCAGCACTCCACGGTCAAAGCCGACCTGCGCGCAGGAGACGTCGGCAAACATCGTCCCATCGCACGCCTCGCCCGGATCGAGGGCGCCGTCTCCGCAGCCGCCAAAGCAACCGGCGTAGTGAAACTGGCAGTCCTGCTGGCACGCCAGCGTTCCGCCCGTGAATCCTTGGGATTCGCATGTCTGACCGCCAAGATCCGCGCTGTCGCAATCCTCATTTCCCCGGGCCACGCCGTCTCCGCATTCATTGGGTAGGCACACTCCTTGACTGCAGAACCACTGAAACTCACCCAAAATGCACGCCTGCCCTTCGGGCAGACCGTCACACGCCGACAGCTGCTCGGGGAAGATGCAGCGGTCATGGATCTCGTCGCACACCAAAGGCGCGCGACACACCAAACCACTAGAGCATTGGTGCACCTTTGTGCCCAAACACGCGCCCCAGGTGAGGAGGACGCTACTCAACAAACACGCCGACCAGAGTCTCCAGCACCTCCCGCTGGTTGGTTTTTGCGCGATATCCCTTGGATGTTGCGTACGTCTCATTCGAGGTCCCCTGTCTTCAACAGGAGCCGTGTAAAGCTTCCGTCCCCGGCGAGGAACAAGTCGCTTCCGCCAGTGCTGAACAGGCTGCGAATGGCGAGCGAAGTGCCCGCATTAAAGGGCGTCCACCGCTGCCCGTCGTAGTGCAGCAGGGTCCCGTTTTCACCAGCTGCGAACACGCCACCAGTGGACAGACCCCAAACCGCGTGCAGATTCTCGTTGGTCACCGGCTGAGAGACGCTCCATTGCTGACCGTCGTGATGCGCGATCAACCCGCCGTCTCCCACGGCCCAGCAACTGGTGTACGACCCGCACCACACCGCCCGGAGCGAATTGACCGATCCCACATTCCTCTCGGTCCACATCGAACCGTCGAAGTGCACCGCTGTTCCCTGGTCGCCGACCGCAATCACGTGGGTCGAGCCGCTGCCGTGCAGGCCCCAGAGGGGGACTGTCGCAGCCTGAGTACTGGCCCAAAACATCGCCTCATCCCTCCAGTCCACATATCCAGTGGCGGTCGCCACGAACAGAACGTTCGGTGTGAAACCCCAGAAGACGAATGGGTCAATACCAACTGGAAACTCGAGAAAATACGTTGTGCCGTCAAAGTGCCAGATCTCGCCCGAACAGCCAAAATACACATCGTCAGCCGAGTACACCCAAGCTGCGACCAGTTCAGAGCAGGGCAGATTCTGGACCTGGCTCCAGGCTTGACCATCGTAGTGGAACAGCGCTGATTGACTCAGCGCATAAACATCGTTCGGCGAGCTCCCTCGTACCGTGTGAAGCTGACCGCCGAAAGCTAGCTCCGGGAGGATGGACCAAGCGGCTCCGTGGTACCGCATGACCACACCACCCGCGGCGAAAGCGGTACCATTGGGTGCAACCCATACGCGTGCCAAGCTCGCGTTGGCACCGGTTTCCATCAACAGCCAATTGTGCCCATCGTAGTGCCAGACGTTCCGACGACCCCCGGCTGTGGTCACGTAGATATCTTCAGGGCCTGAACCGGAGACGGTCCCAAGGGCCGTACCGATATTACGTGAAACACCACTCTCCTCGCGCCACTGTGCACCATCAAAATGAAGCACGACATCGCCCCCGGTTGCGTCGCTGGCGCTCGCGACTACATACACGTCGTCGACCGAGGAAGCCCATACGTCTTTCGCCCCATACAAACCCGGGAGCTGCACCGGATGAAATCCAGCGGCATCGTGAAGGCTCAAGTTCGTGCTGCTGTCACCACCGATGAGGTAGCGAGTGCTCGCATCGACCACCCAGATTCCCCAGAGCCCGACGCTCGATGGGTGCTCTGTCCAGTCGGTCCCGTCATACTGATAAAGCACACCGCCGGTACCATCGAAGCCGGTGACCCAAACGTCGTTGGTTCCGGTCCCTCCTACTCCGCTGAACGACCCCATCCCCGACCCGATCGCCACCTCGTTCCACAGCGTTCCGTCGAAGTGAAGGACCATCCCGGCGCCCGCCATATACACATCGGTCGAACCGCTGCCCCAAAGTGTCAGGTCCTCAAGAATTTCTGTTGGCGGCGTGGTGAAATTCGTCCACGACTCCCCATCGAAATGAGAAATCACGACATCCCCAGGATTCTGGAACCCCACCGCGAATACATCGCTGGGGCTGCTGCCCCAAACATCATCGTACTGGACATCGCCACCCGCGCCGGTGTCAACGTGCCGCCAACCGTGCCAACCGCAGTCCGTCTGATCCAAGGTGCAGCTGTCGGTGCAGCCGAGCGCGCCATATTCGAAGCCGAAGTCGAAACAGGTCTGTACGGGCAATGATGTACCGTCACATTGCTCGTCGCCCTCGATCAGCGCATCACCACACACCGCCTCTCCGGTGCAGCCGCGGTAGTCTAACTTACAGCTGTCAGTACAAGCGAGGATGCCACCACTAAAAGGAAGGTCGCAGGTCAATCCAAGCAAATCGTCTCCGTCGCACTCTTCGAGCCCCTCCGCGATGCCGTTTCCGCAAGCCTCGGCCATGCACAAGCCCTGCCGACACCACCCGTCGATTCCGCTGTAGACGCACGGATCGTCGTTCGGCACACCCTCGCAGGCCGTGAGCTGCTCGGCGCGTACACACCGGTCGTGGACGTCGTCGCAGACCAGCTCCTCGGGGCATACGAGGCCGCTGGCGCAGACGCGGGTTCCACCGCCCAGACAACCGCTTGTGGCAAGCAAGAACACCGCCAGAACTGCTGCCGTCTGCGTCGCCGGGCTCGCTCCCGGGGCTCGCGCGAAGTCTTCTTTCATCGTGGTGGTCTCATTGTAGGAAATCCTCTGCTTCAAAACCAGTTGTTCATCCACGTCGCGATCCCATTGACAGCACCCCAGTAGTTGCGCTGCTGTCTCCTGCAAGCCCGGTGCCAGCAGCCGATTCCTCTACGAGACTGTACCGGAGACACATGATGCCGCTGTCACTTGACGCTGAGATGCCGCAACCGGCTGTATTTATAGCTTAATCTACAACACGCACTCTCCCGGCGAACAAAAGCAACAAAACAGACATCCAGGCCAATGATAACCGTCCAGACCGTCCGGACCGTCTGCGGACGGTTGCGACGTTGGTTTTGGGACGAGGCTCAGAGCTACTTCATGGCCCGGGCGACCTGGACGCCCAGCTCGAAGGCGCGGAGGTTGGCTTCGCGGAACATGGTGGGGGCGCGGGAGTTGAGGGCGGTGGTCCAGCAGTGGTGGGGGATGGGGAGGAGGTTGAGGCCGGCGAGGACTCCGACCATGACGGCGCCCATGGCTTTGGGCGCGCCGGCCTGGGTGGCGAGGGCCACGGCGTCGAGGGAGATGAGGCTGTGGGAGGCCTGGGCGAGGTGGCGGGTAACCTCGTCGGGAGTGGGGTATTGGGCAACGCCCTGGCTGGCGGAGACGGGGACGACGGGGCGGGTGTTGACCACGGTGATGGTCTTGTCAGCGGCGGCCTTGGCGATGCAGCGGACGGTTTCGGCGGGCTCGAAGCCGAGGATGACGTCTGCGCTGCCGTTCGGGATGGTGGCGGTGTAGGCGTCGCCTACGACGATCTCGGAGTTGACGATGCCGCCGCGCTGGGCCATGCCGGGGAGCTCGCTGGTGACCACGTTGAGGCCGGCGGCGATGGCCGCCTCGCCGATGACGATGGTGGCGGTGATGGTGCCCTGCCCGCCCACGCCGGCGACAAAGATGCGCGTGACCTGGCGCGGATTGCTCTGCGTGGGGGTCATGGCTCCGGCCTCACGGGGAGGATGGCGTTGTTGGGGCAGAGCTGGGCGCAGACTCCGCAGCCGACACAGAGCACCTCGTCGATGGTGATTCGGCCGTCCTGCAGGAGGATGGCCGGGCAGCCGAAGGTTTCGATGCAGATGCGGCACTTGGCGCACCGGCCGCAGACGAGGCAGCGGGCGGCTTCGCGAGCGGCCTCCTGGGGGGTGAAGCCCTGCTCCACTTCGTCGAAGCCCTTGCGCTCGGCACGCGGAAGGGAGACCGACTCGATCCGATCGGCCGGAGTGCTCTGCTCCGGCACGTACCGACGGCCGGTTTCGGCGCTGTCGAGGGTCACGCCGACCACGTCGGCGACCTGCCACCGGCCCTTTGCCAGGTAGGCGTCGATCTCCCGCGCGGCGCGCTGGCCGGCGGCAATGGCGTGGATCACGGTCTTCGGCCCGGTGACAGCGTCTCCGGCGGCGAACAGGGCCGGGTATTGAGCGACGTTGGCGTCCGTTTCCAGGGTGCCCCACTTGGTGAGAGCGACGTCGTTGGGCAGGAACGAGAGGTCCGGGCGCTGGCCGATGGCTGCGATGATCGTGTCGCAAGGGAGGGATTCTTCGCTGCCTTGGACGGGAACGGGGCGTCGGCGGCCGGACTGGTCGGGCTCGCCGAGCTCGGTGCGGATGACGGTGAGCGCGGTGACCCGGTCGTTGGCGGTTTGTATTGCCGCAGGGGCGGTGAGGAGCCGGATGGTGATGCCTTCGGCCTCGGCGGCGCGGATTTCGTCGTCCGCCGCGGGCATTTCTTCGCGGCTGCGGCGGTAGACGACCGTGACGTGCCCGCCCAGGCGATGGGCGACCCGGGCGGCGTCGATGGCGGCGTCGCCCCCGCCGATGACGAGGACCTGTTTGCCGACCTTGGGGACGGGGACGCCTTCGGCGCGGCCGAGGTTGGCGGCTTCGAGGAAGGTGAGCGCGTCGAGGACGCCCGAGGCGTCGGCGCCCTCGAGGTCGAGGCGCACGCCCTTCCAGGCGCCGGCGGCGACGAGCAGGGCGTCGTGTCGGCTCTGCAGGTCGTCGAAGGCGAGGTCGGTGCCGACCCGCGTGGAGAGGCGGAGGTCGACGCCCATGCCGACGATCAGGTCGACCTCACGGTCGAGGACGGCGCGCGGGAGGCGGTAGGCCGGGATGCCGAGGGCGAGCATGCCGCCGGCCTTGGGCGCGGCTTCATAGATCGTGACGCCGAAGCCGCGGAGGCGCAGGTCGTGGGCAGCGGCGAGGCCGGCAGGGCCGGAGCCGACGATGCCAACGGTTTGGCCGTGGGTGGGCGCGGCGGCGACCTGCTGGGCGAGCTCCCGAGCCACGGCGGCGTGGTCTTCATGCTCGGTGGCGTAGCGCTTGAGCGCGTTGATGGCGACCGGGGCGCGGTGGTCGATGTCGGAGCCGATGTCGGAGCCGATGTCGGCGCGGGTGCAGACGGGCTCGCAGGGCCGGTGGCAGACCCGGCCGACCGTGGCCGGCAGGGGGAGGCGCTCGCGGACTGCGCGGGCGGCCTGTTCGGGGAGGCCCGCCGCGATGAGGGTCGCGTAGGACTGCACGCAGACGTGGGCCGGGCACTCGAGGGAGCAGGGCGCCACGGCGGGCTTGTCGGGGAGGTCGCGCGTGGGGGCGCCGCCCACCTCGAGGGCGTTGACCCGGGCCAGGGCGCGGGTGAGCTGGGTGGCCTCGGAGGCTGACTCGCCGCAGCCGCTGTGGTCGTCGCAGATGCCGCAGTGGCAGCACCGCTCCTGGTTCACCTGGAACACCGTGCGCTCGATGGGCGGCCGGTTCACGAACAGACAGGGCGCGCGGGTGATGACCACGGCCACGCTGTCGTGGTCCATGGCGCGCTGGAAGGTGTCCACGGTGCGCCGGAGATCGGCCGGGTCCAGGGTCTCCACGAAGGTCGCCCCGGCGGCGACGCAGAGGTCGGCGATGTCGACCTGAGGCGCGGGCTCGTGCATGCCGTCCAGGGGGCTCCCCGGGTGGGGCTGGTGCCCGGTCATGGCGGTGGTGCGGTTGTCCATGACCACGAGCACCAGCTTGTGCTTGTTGTGCACGGCGTTGACGAGCCCCGTCATGCCGGAGTGAAAGAAGGTGCCGTCGCCGATGAAGGCGAAGGCGGGCCGGTCCGTGGAGCGGTAGAAGCCCGCCGCGGTGTTGATGCTGGAGCCCATGCAGATCAGCAGGTCGCACAGGTTCAGGGGCGGGAGCTGGCCCAGGGTGTAGCAGCCGATGTCCGAGCTGTAGGTGCCCTCGTAGTGGCTCACCAGCTTGACCGCGTAGAAGGTGTTGCGGTGGGAGCAGCCCGGGCACAGGCTCGGCGGCCGAATGGGCAGCGCCGGCGGCGTGGCCACCTCGGGCGGGATGAGCTCGCGTCCGGTCAGGTCGGCCAGCACCTGACGCACCAGGACCAGGCCCAGCTCGCCGTCCCGGGGAAACCGGCCGGTGGCGCGGCCCTCGATCACGACGTCGAGACGGTGCTCGTGGGCGAGGGCCTTGGCGTGCTGCTCGAGCAGCGGCTCCACCTCCTCGACCACCAGGCAGCGATCCACGCCGACGAGGAATCGTCTGAGCCAGTCGGGCGGGACGGGGTACGAGAACCCGAGCTTTGCGATCTGCACCTCGTTTTGGAGGTCGAGGTCGCTCACCGCGTCGCGGGTGTAGTTGAAGCCGACGCCGCTGGTCAGCACGCCGAGGCGCCCCTGGCCGACGACGAAGTTCAGGTCGTCGGCCGCTTCGGCCAGCCGCTCCGCCTCGGCCATCTGGGTGAGGAGCACCTTGCGGCGCTTGCGGGCGAGGCCGGGGTTGTAGGCGAACCGGCTCAGGTCGCGCTGGAACTCGGCCACGCGCTTGACCTCGTCCGGGAGGGCGCCGAAGGTGACCGCACCCCGCATGTGGCTCACGCGCGTGGTCATCCGCAGGATCACCGGGAGCTGGAGCCGCTCGGACAGCTCGAGGCCGTAGCGGGTCATGTCCTTGGCTTCCTGGGGAGTGGCCGGCTCCAACAGGGGCAGGTTGGCCAGTCGGGCGTAGAGGCGGTTGTCCTGCTCGTTCTGGCTGGAGTGGCAGCCCGGCTCGTCGGCGGTGACGATGACCAGCCCCGCGTTCACGCCGAGGTAGGCGAGGGTCATCATGGTGTCCGACGCCACGTTGAGCCCGACGTGCTTCATGGAGACGATCGCGCGGACGCCGGCCACGGCGGCGCCCGCGGCGACCTCCAGGGCGACCTTCTCGTTGACCGAGTACTCGAAGTAGTAGCGATCGGTCTGGGCGCTCAGGCGGGACAGGACGTCGCCGATCTCGGTGGCCGGTGTCCCGGGATAGGTGGTCGCCACCGCCACCCCGGCCTCGAGCGCCCCCCGCGACACGGCTTCGTTGCCCAGCAGGAGATGCCGGCCACCCGGTGCGGATTCGAGAAAGAGCTCCATGCGTGTTCCAATCGCTGGGGTCATTGTATATGCCGGAAGAACCGACGCGGCAAGGGAGTGTCGACGCTGAGTCGACGCGGCGACGGCAAATCGAAAAAAAAGAGGGAGGGACTCGGCGTTGAACAAAGTCCGGTCCTCTTCTACACTGGAGGCTTAGTATTGAAGCCGACACCGACTTCGCTGCGGGTTGGGCTGGAGGTGGCGCTTGACCGACGAAAAAAGAGACCGGAGGGAGCTGGCCGAGGAACTGGAGCGGCTGCACCGACGGATGGCCGAGATTCAGCATTCGCTCCGAGCGCTCGACTACGCGGATCCCGAGGGCCCTTCCCTGGTCGGCGCGCCTCCGGATCTTCGGGAGACCTTTCGCAAGGCACAGAAAGACGTCACCGAGTACTTCAGCAATCACTGGTCCGATCCGCCGTCGGCGCGGATCGTCTACTCCGGTGAGCGCTACATCCTGATCCGCGCGGCGTCCATGTCCACCGAGTTCTTCGACCTGGTGACCTCCCTGTACCGCGATCGGGGGCCGGAAGAGGCGCGGTCGGTGGCGAGCGGCTTTCTCTTCGACGTCGCCCACGCCCTGGGCAAGGCGGACGCCGCCGCGTTCCACACGCGAATGGGCGTCGTGGACCCGCTGGAGAAGCTGTCCGCCGGGCCGGTGCACTTCGCCTACGCGGGGTGGGGCTTGGTAGACATCCACCCGGAGTCGGCCCCGTCCCCGGATGAGCACTTCTTCCTGTACTACGACCACCCGAACTCCTTCGAGGCGCAAGCCTGGCTGAAACGGGACGAACGCCCCGACTTTCCCGTGTGCTTCATGAGCTCGGGCTACTCGTCGGGCTGGTGCGAGCAGAGCTACGGCGTCCCGCTGGTCGCCACAGAGCTGACCTGCAGGGCCAAGGGCGATCCGCACTGCCGCTTCGTCATGGCGCACCCTGCCCACATCCAGGAGCACCTGCAGCGAATGCAGGCCGACGGAGTGGTGCCTGGCCGGCCGGCCCCCGGGGCGTTGAAGGTCCCCGAGTTCTTCCGCCGCAAGCGCCTAGAGGACGAGCTGCGCCGGGCCCGGGACGACCTGGAGCTCCGGGTCACCGAGCGCACGGCCGAGCTGCAGCAGCGCAACGTGGATCTCCGCACCGTGAACGAGCGCCTCGAGGAGATGTACCGGGCGCGGGAGGAGTTTCTGGCGATGATCAGCCATGAGCTCCGAACGCCGTTGGTGACCGGCCTGGGGTACGTCGAGCTGCTGCTCCGCGGAAAGCTCGGCCCGGTGTCGGACGGTGTCCTCAGCGGGATGAACGTGGCGATGCGCAACCTCCGTCGCCTCGCCGGGCTCGTGGATGACATCCTCCGCTACCACCAGCTGAGCCACCGGGACAAGCAAGCCGCCATGCCTGTCACCTTCGATCTCGCAGTGCTCTGCCAGGAGTGTGTCGAGGATCTGCTGGTGCGTTTCGACCGGCCCGGGATCACGGCGAAGGTGAAGACACCCGACGGGCTACCTCCGGTCCTGGCGGACGAGGACATGATCCGTCAGGTGCTGGCGAATCTGCTGAACAACGCGGTCCACCACGCAGGGGAGCAGGTCGACATCACGATCACGGCGGAGCAGCTCCCGAGCGCTCGAGCCCGGATCGCCGTGTCCGACAACGGCGTCGGCATGGCGCCCGACATGCTCAAGCAGGCCACTGAGCCCTTCGTTCGATCCGCGAAGGGGGAGCGAGGCCTCGGGCTGGGGCTCTCCATCGTCCGGAGTCTGCTGCGCGCCAACGACTCGGACTTGACCCTGGGGAGCGTGGAGGGCAGCGGCACCACGGCCGTCTTCTCGCTCCCCCTCCTCGCCGAGGCGGCCGCCGACCTGGGGCCGGAGCGATCCGTGGAGACACTGTCGGACGAGACGACCGCAAACGGTGGGAGGCGTCCGGGCGCTCGTGTGCTCCTGGTGGACGACGACGCCGACACCCGCTCGTACATCGAGCTCGCGTTGGGTGAGCACGGCTTCGACGTGTTGACCGTCGAGACGGCGGAGGACGGCCTGGCGCGGCTGCACGAGTTCGACGCGGACCTCATGCTGGTGGACATGTGCCTGCCGGGGATGGACGGGGTCGAGTTCACCCGGCGGATTCGACGGGTGCCGGAGAATGCCAAGGTGCCGATCTTTCTGTACACCGCCCGGGCCGAGGCCTCGGTCCACCGGGAAGCCCTCGAGGCGGGCTGCGACGGCTGCCTGGTCAAGCCCGTCGCCATCGACGAGCTGCTCGAGCGGGTGAACACGGCGCTGCAGCCGACAGAATAGCCGCTGTCCGAAAAACGAATTTCCCCGGCTCGGGAGATGGGATACCCTGACATCGAGACGAGCTCGAAGGATCGGATGATCGGATGATCACAGGACACCACGCCGCACGCCTCGCTCCACCTCTGCTCGCGCTCCTCTGGAGCGCCTGCGGTGTGGGCATCGCGTACGTGGATTCGCCGTCCGACGCCCTGCCTGGAGGAGACGCCGCCCCGCTCCAGGACGCGACTGCGCCCGCGGACGCCGCGATCCAGCCCGACGGGGCGACGATCCCGGACGCCGCACCCCAGCCGGACGCCGCGCCCCAGCCGGACGCCGCGCCCACCGGTTGCAGCGCCACGGGCTGCCAGGACAACGCCTATTGCGACTCGGTCACAGACAGCTGCTTCTGCCTCACCGGCTTCGTGGACGACGGCGTCGGCGGCTGCCAGCCCATCGACCCCGGCGACCCGGCGGCCCGATCCCAGGCGGACATGTGCGCCCGCTGGCTGGCCGACCACCAGACCACGGCCTCCACCGTCTGGACGGCCGGCGCGGGAAACTGCGACCTCGGGACCCTGTCCACAGAGTCCATCGCGGACGCGGTGGCGTACATCAACGTCTACCGCTTCCTCACGGGCCTCGACCCGCTGGCCGACGACGCCGGCCTCAACGAGTCGGCCCAGTACTGCGCGATCATCCAGTACCGCCAGGGCTTCCTCAGCCACAGCCCGGACCCGAGCGCGCCCTGCTACACCAGCCAGGGGGCCTCTGCCGCCGGATCCTCCAACCTCGCCCTCGGCACGTCCACACCGGCGGGCGCCATCGACCTGTTCATCGACGACTCCGGGGTCGGCTCCCTGGGGCACCGCCGGTGGGTGCTCAACCCCTCCTACGGCCCGGCCGGCGTGGGCTTCGCCGGCAACGCCACCTGTCTCTATGTCTTCTCGTGGTCCAACCCGAGCAGCGTGAGCTTCGTGGCGTGGCCCAACCAGGGCTTCACCCCCATCTCCGTGATGCCCAACGTGTGGTCCTTCGGTTCGAGCAGCGTCAGCCTCAATTCCTCGACCGAGGTCCTCGTGCTGCGCCAGAGCGACCAGGCGAACCTCACCGTGAACACCACCCTGCTCCCTTCGGGCTACGCCCTGCCCACCCTGGGATTCTCGCCCTCAGGCTGGTCCCCCCAGGCCGGTGAGATCTACGAGGTCACGATCAACGATCCGGGATCGGGGCCCCTGGTGGTGTACGAAGTCAAGCCCGTGAGCTGTCCTTAACTCACGCCCTGCAGGAGCTTTTCGAGCTCTTTGTAGGACGCTTCGATGTCGGGGGGGGCCGGCTCCGGTCGGGACGCGCGCAGGCTGTCGAGCAGCTTGAACTCCAGCTCGGTCTGCTGCTGCCGAACCTGGTCGAGCTGCTGCTCGAGCTCGGCCACCTCGCGCTCCGGCTCTGCGCGCCCGTCCCGGCTCGTTCGATAGACCTGGGCCAGCCGCTCCTCGAGCTCCTTGATCTGAAAGTCCAGATCCACCATGCGCTGCGGATCCCCGTCGGGATCCTCGGCCACCCGGCCCCGCTCCAGGCTGAGATCGATCACCGCGTGGCGGAGCTGCGCGGCGTGCTCCCGGCTGGCGGACTCCAGCACGCTCAGCCGCTGCGTGGGCACCTCCAGCTCGGTCTCCAGCCGCTGCAGACGCTCGGCCACATCGCCGAGGGAGGCCAGCAGGCTCACCACCTCGAGGGGACACAGCCGCTCCCCCTTGAGCTGCTGCGCCAGGGACACGAGCAGACGACACACCTTGCGCCACTGCCACGGATCGATCTCCACGATGGAGGCGTCCATGATGGACTCGAGCTGGCTGGCTCGGCCCTTGGCCACCGCTCGCTCCTGGGGCGTTGTGTTGACCCCGGCCAGCTCGCTCTCCAGGGCCTCCAGGTCCACCTTCTCGTACTCCACCGTGCTGAGGTACGGGCTGCCCCGGGACGGGAAGCTGGCCAGGCACTTGTCGAGCACGGCCGCGATCTCGCTGATCCGCAGCGGCCGCTCGTCCTGGTCCTTGGCCAGACACTGCAGGATGATCAGGTCCAGCTCGGGGGGGATCGGCGCGCTGCCCATGGGCTGCACCTTGGACGGCGGCGCGGGGATCTTGATCTGGGTCGCGATGAGCAGCTCGTCCAGCCGATCGCTCACAAAGGGCGGTCGCCCGGTGCAGATGTCGTAGGCGATGGCTCCGAAGGCGTAGATGTCGGTGCGGGAGTCCACGGTTTCGCCCCGCGCCTGCTCCGGCGACATGTACATGGGGGTTCCGAACATCTCCCCCCGCTTGGTGAGCACCAGGGACTCTGCATCCACCATCACCTTGGCCAGGCCGAAGTCGAGGATCTTGACGATCTCGGCGCCCGGCCGGGAGGTGTCCAACATGATGTTGTCCGGCTTGAGATCCCGGTGCAGCACGCCCGCGTCGTGCGCCGCCGCCACGGCGCTGGCCACCTGCTGCAGGATGATCAGCGCGCGCCGCAGGGGCATCACGCCGGGGTGATACTCATCAATGGTCGCCCCCAGGCTGCGGCCCTTGATGAGCTCCATCGCCAGGAACAGCCGCCCGTTCTCCGCGCGCCCGAAGTCGGAGATCTCGACGATGTTGGGGTGCTCCAAGCGGCTGGCCACCAGGGCCTCGCGCCGAAACCGCTCCGCCACGGTCTGATTGGACATGAATCGGCGCTTGAGGACCTTGAGGGCGTACTGCCGGGAGAGCACGTTGTGCTCGGCGAGATAGATGTCCCCCACCGAGCCCTCCCCGAGGTGCTCCACGATCCGGAATCGACCGGACACGAGGTTCCCAATCATCGAGTCTCTCTGCATGTCTCCGCTCACGCTACTCCCCAGCCTGTACCCGCCCTTGCGCGCACCGGTCCCAATAGTAGTGAAACCCGAACGAAAGCGGTAGCGGATTCCTGAAACAGCCCCGGCCGGCTATCCGACCTCCCCCTCGGCTTCGTCCGCGCACGGGCACCGCACGCCGCCGGCATCCATCTCGGCGATGCAGCGGTTGCACTGATCGCACTCCGAGCGCTCCACCGCGCCCGCCTCCAGCTTGTGCAGAAACTCCGGGTCGTGGATCAGGGCGCGCCCCAGGGCCACGAAGTCGAAGCCCTCCTCCATGGCTCGTTCGAGGCCCGCCCGGGAGAGAATCCCTCCGATGAGCACCAGGGGCAGCCCCACCGCCTCCCGCACCTGACGCGACTCGTCCAGGAAGAACAGCTCCTCGAAGGGATAGGTCTGCACGAAGATCCGGCCGAAGAGCGCGAGCCCCACCCTTCGAAACCACCGGTCCTGCACCTTGACCATCTCCCGCACCGGGACGTTGCCCCGCATCATGTACAGCGGCGTCTTGCTGACGAAGCCGCCGCTGAGCACCAACGCCGTGGCGCCGCCGGCTTCGAGGGCCCGGGCCACCTCGACGGACTCCCGGAGCTGCAGGCCGCGACGAAAACCGTCGCTGAGGTTCATCTTGATGAGCACCGGGAACTCCGGCCCCATGGCCTCACGCACCCGACGCAGCACGTCCAGGGGAAACCGCAGCCGGTTCTCCAGGGAACCGCCGTGCTCGTCCTTGCGGCGGTTGGTGTAGGGCGAGAGGAACTGGCTGATCAGATAGCCGTGCCCGTAGTGCAGCTCCACGGCGTCGAAGCCGGCCTCCCGCGCCAGGGACGCCGCGCGCGCAAAGTCCCCGGCCACGCGATCCATGTCGCTCGCGTTCATGGCCCGGGGGAAGCTCATGCCGTACAGGTTGAACACCCGCGACGGGGCGAGGGGTTTGCACCCGATCACCTTCTTGCTGGCAAAGTTGCCGCAGTGGCCGAGCTGGAGGGCCGCCGCGCCCCCTTCCCCGTGCACCGCCTCGGTGAGTCGCCGCAGGTCCGGGAGAATCTCCTCCCGCATGAGCATCTGGTGGCCGTACGTGCGCCCCTCGGGCGACACCGAGCAGTAGGCCACGGTGGTCATGCCCGCGCCCCCCGCCGCGATCTCACGGTGGTGCTCGATGAGCGCGTCGGACACCGCCCCGCCCGGGCACATCCCCTCGAAGGTGGCCGTCTTGATGACCCGATTGCGCAGCGTGAGGCCGGCGAGCCGGCCGGGTGAAAACACCTGAAGAGCCATGGTCCGGATTATCCTAGAGTCACCGGGCGCTGCTGTCCACGGAATCCGCTCGAGGTCGTGTTCCCGGGGCGGTGCTGTTTGCGGCACCTTCCGAGCGTCGCGAGGGTTCCCCGGAGGGGGCGGGGCGAACTGAGACATAAAATGGCCGATCGATCTCCGGGGGGCGCCCCAGCGCTCGACGCCGCAGAGCGACAGATCCGCCGCTCCGCGGCTCAGCACACCCCTCCCGTCCCCTCAAGGGGTAGCCCGCGCTACGCGCGGGGGCGCTGTGCCGTCTACCACGTAATCGGTCACCTGCTGGAAAATCCGTCGCCGGTATTCAGGTCGCGCGATATAGTCCACCCATGCTGCTCAATCAGGCCGAAACCTGGCTCATGAACAACCCCCTGCGCGCGGCCATGCAGCGCTACTACGAGGTCCCGACCCTGCTGCGCCTGGGCGGCTCCATGCGGGGCGGCCGGGTCCTCGAGGTGGGCTGCGGCCGGGGCTACGGCGTGGAGCTGCTCCTCGACCACCTCGGCGCCGGGCAGGTGGACGCCTTCGATCTCGACCCGGCCATGATCACCCGCGCCCGGGCCCGCCTCGCCCCCCGCGGCGATCGCGTGCGGCTCTGGACCGGCAGCGTCACCGAGATCGCCTCGGGCGACGCCGCCTACGACGCGGTGATGGACTTCGGCATCATCCACCACGTGCCCGACTGGCGGCGCGCCCTGCGCGAAGTCTACCGCGTGCTCAAGCCCGGCGGACGGTTCTACGTGGAGGAGATGTTCGAGCTGTTCATCTGCAATCCCATCGCCCGTCGCCTCTTCGACCACCCCCAGCAGAACCGCTTCGACAGCCCCCGCTTCACCGCCGGCCTGAAGGAAACAGGCTTCCAGGTCATGACCACCCACCCCGTACTGAGCCTCTACGGCTGGTTCGTGGCCGATCGGCCGGCCTGAGGCGCTCCGTCGCGGTGCAGTGGGTGACGTCCACCAGGCAGGTGGAGTCTACGGAGCCGTTGTCGTGAGCACTCTCGGGATTCGGAACACCCAGAACCTGATCAGACGCCGAACGCCGCTTTCATGAGCAGGTCCAAGGCGTCGTACTCCCGCAGGAACTGCGGGGGACAGGGCTCCGGCTTGATCTGATACAGCACGCTGACCAGCCGCCGGTCCGCGTCACCCAGCTGATCGCCCACAGCGCCGAGCTGGGCCTGAAATCCCTGGAGCTCGACCCTCACCGCGGCCAGCTCCGACTCCTGGGCCGTGCCGGCCTCACCGAGCCGCTTCTCCAGCTCGCCGATCTGATACCCGATGTCCAGCAGTGCCGCCTGATCCGGGCTCCCGGCGTCTACCATTCGCCCCCGCTCCACGCTCAAATCCGTCACGGCGTAGCGGAGCTGCGCGATATACGCCCGGTACCGGATCTCGATCTCCTGCAGGTTCGAGCGCCGCACGGCGATCTCGGTTTCCAGCTCGAGCTCCCGTTGTTCGAGCTCGTTGATCTGCCCGAGGAACGGCTGCAGGTTGGGTCCCCCCAGGCCGAAGGACACCAGCTGAATCGCCATGGAGCGGGCGATCTTACCCGCCTGATCCATGGCCCAGGCGCGGCGGGTGGTGCCGTCGGCGTGGCGGTCGAGCACGGTCTGCAACGCCTCGGCAGACGAGCCCCCCTGGGGCGCGCGCACGCCGGCAATGGGAGACATGGTGGCTCCCCGGGGATCCACCTTCGGGGCCACGGCGTCGACTTGCGGCGCAGCTGCGTTCAGTCCATACGCCGCAGGATTTTGGACCACGGGGATGGTCGTTGTCGACGAGTGCTCCGAGGCGTCGAGGCCTTCGATGGCCTGCTTCACCTCGAGGGCCCGGGCCGGGCGGTTCTCCGGCTGTTTGGCCATGCACTGCACGACGATTCGCCTGAGGTCCACCGGCAGGGGCGGCGCGCCCGGCGGCAGGAGCGTCGACGGGTCGGGCACCGGCTCCTTCTGATGGGCGAGCATCATGTGCGGGATGGACCTCGCCACGAAGGGAAGCCGGCCCGTGAGCAGCTCGAAGGCCATGACACCGAGGGCGTAGATGTCGGTGTGGGCGTCGATATTCTCGCCCCGGGCCTGCTCCGGCGACATGTAGGCCGGCGTGCCGAACATCTCCCCCCGCTGGGTCAAGGCAGCGATCTCCGCGCCGATCATGATCTTGGCCAGGCCGAAGTCGAGGATCTTGATGCGGTCTCCTCCGTCAGGCGCCGTGCCCAGGAGCAGGTTGCCGGGCTTGATGTCGCGATGCACCACGCCGGCCTGATGCGCCGCGTCCAGCGCGTCCGCGGTCTGCGCGATGATCTGCAGCGCCCTCGCCCGGGGCAGGAGGTGGCCGGGTGAGGCCTCGATCTCCTCCCGCAGCGTCTTCCCGGCGACATACTCCATGACGAGATAGAGGCGGCCGTCGTCCATCCGCCCGAAGTCGGAGATGTAGACGATGTTGGGGTGGTCGAGCCGACCCGCCGCACGCGCCTCGCGTCGGAACCGCTCCACCATGGTGCTGTCGGCCTCCACGGTTTCCTTGAGCACCTTGAGCGCGTAACGACGCCCAAGGTCGGTGTGCTCGGCAACGTACACCTCACCGGAGGCGCCCTCGCCAATCAGCTCCAGCACCTTGAACCGGCCGCCGATGGTCGTCCCGAGGAGGGATTGTCGCTCGAAAGGGTTGTGCATCGCCGGTTTGTCCACCAGTCCCACGGAAACACCAGGTCATCAGGCTACTCGTGGGCGTCGCGCGTTGTCAAGGCGCGGAAAATGCGGATTTCAAGCACTTGCACCCCAGGATCGGCTCGCCGTGGGGGAGGTGACCAACATGGCCGCCATCCTCGAAACACTCTCCCAGGCCGGGCGTGTGCTACGGCCGTAACGCTTGACAGCGTCGTGGCCAGATGACCACAATTCACGAAGTTTCTGAGGCAAGGGAGGCGCCAGGCATGAAGACGATCGCGAAGTGGGTATCGGCCGCCCTGCTCTGGTCACTCGTAGGCTGCTCAGGGAGCGGTGGAGACACGAACTCCAGCAACCACTCGTACAATGACAACAGCAACGACAACGGCAGCACCAACGACAACGGAAACGCGAACGACAACGGGAACACAAACAACAACAACAACAACCAGGACCCGCACTGCGGCAACGGGATCGTGGAGGGCATCGAAGCGTGCGACGATGGGCTGCAGAACTCCGACACCGCACCCGATGCCTGCCGATCCGACTGCACACTCGCGAGGTGCGGCGACGCCGTGGCCGACACCGGGGAGGGGTGCGACGGCGCCGACCTGGCGCAGCAGACCTGCTCTGACATCTCACCCTTCAATCACGGGACGCTGAGCTGCGCGAGCGGCTGCACCCTCGACACCAGCCAGTGCTACCAGTGCGGCAACAGCACGATCGAGCCCGGGGAGGACTGCGAAGGCGGCAACCTCGCCGGAGGCACCTGCAGCTCTGTGGCGGGGTTGTCCGACGGCACGCTCGCCTGCACCGGGGCCTGCGCCTACGACACGGCCGGCTGCTGGGAGTGCGGCAACGGCGCGATCGAGGCGAGCGAGGTCTGCGACCAGGGCGCCGGGAACTGCAACGACAGCGCGGCGTGCACCTGCGCCACCAACTGCACCCTTCCCGGCTGCGGCAACGGCGCGGTGGAGCCCTACCTCGGCGAGCAGTGCGACGAGGGCGCCGGCAACTGCAACGGGGGCGGCTGCACCTGCTCCACGACCTGCACCGCGCCCGGGGATCCCTGCGGCTACCCCCTGGACGGCGTGTGGTTCGAGATCGACTACACCAGCGCCTACACCGCCACGAACCCGGACTGGACGTTCTCCGCGACCCCCGGGTGGGGCGAGCCCCAGTGGGCGCCGAACGGCAGCAGCTGGCCCGAGGTGTGGGACGTCTACAACAACATCAGCGTGGGCTCGGACCCCATCGGCTACACCATCGCCCACCTGGGCCCGTCGTCCACGCTACAGGTCATGCTCGGCCTGGCCGGCCTCACCAGCTACACCTACGCCTCGGTCTGCGTCGAAGGGCGCAGCGTCTCGGCCACCTCGTCGGTGATCTTCGACGTGTACAACCCGCTCAACGGCTGCGGCGCCAGCGCCACCATGGCCCACGACTGGACCGTACACGCCGTGGGCGTAAACCTGGCCAACTGCTTCATCTCCAACAACGACTTCCAGGCCCTCCGGATCGAGCCCAGCGGAGGCAGCAGCTCCCTGGGCATCATGCGGGTACGCCTCATCCTGCACGGCGCGGTGTACTGATCAGCCTCCCAAGTCGGAGCCGGGTCGGGATCCGTGCTGAGTCGCTGATCGCTGGTCAGTCCGGCAGACGGGCACGACCCTCTGGCGGTGTGGTCAACGTGGCATCGTCCACACGACGCCGCTCTCGCAGATCGCGATGACCTCCGTAGCGGTGACCGCAACGTCCTTCACGATATCGTAGTCGTATGGCGGCGCGATCGTCTTCCAGCGGGTGCCGTCGAAACGCGCCGAGAACCCGAAGCTCCCGACACGGTAGAGGTCTGTCGGTCCCGTCCCTGTGATGGCCGCGGTCGCGTGCACATCACCAACCCAATCGATCTGCTCGGCTTCGAATACTCCACCGGCGTAGTGCAGCACCCAATCGGCGTCGTTGCCAAGATACGAACCGACGACCCAGAACTCCGTGGCTGTGCCCCACACGTCGTACCAGAGCTGAACCCCTGGCAGACCGTGATCGACGCTCTCCCAGGTGGTCCCGTTCCAGTGCGCGAAGTCGCCAAGGCTCTGGATCAGCCAGATGTCGTTCGGACCAAAGGCCCACAAGGTGTCGAACGTGCCGTCCAGGTCGAGCTCGACCCAGGCGCCCGGAGCCCCTCGGTACTCCTTCGTGGCCGTGAGGAGAAAAATGTCCGACGAAGAGAAGACCCACAACGCCTCGAAGTCATCCTCCGTAGGAGCGTCCTGCTGCTGGAGCTCCAGGCCGTCGTACCGGAGGAGCAAGCCGCCGTCGCCGGCGATCCAGACATCGCCCGGGCCGGAACCGTGAATCGCCCTGATGGATTGAAGTGTGCCCGTCTCCACCGGCTCGAAGACGCCCTCGCCCTCGTACCGGATGAGCGTGCCGAGCCGCCCTCCGATCCAGGCGGTTCCCGCTCCATCGTAGTAGACGACCTCGAGGTTCGAATCCGTAACGTCGGTGTGTCGTTCCCACGGACTTGCATCCCCGCAGGCGGTCAGCAGGAAAGGAACTACAACCAAGCACACTGCCCAGACACCGGCTTTGGCGCTCCCTGTCTTGGCGTGCAGATTCTCCCGGTTATGATTCAGCATGCCTACTCCTCCTCGTCCCGTCCGGTCGGCCGGCATGGGCGCGCAAATGAGATCCCCTGAGTCTTGGCCAAGGCAGAAGTCAAGTCAACCGCGCAGGAGGTTTCCGAATCTCCGGAGCCCCGACACCCCTGATAATGCTATGTTGAAGCGCCTATCATGAGACGATTGCGTCGGAGGCGCAGGTCATGAGAACTGATCTATTGAGTTGGGTGCGCGTAGGGCGTCTGAGACTGTGTCTGGCGATGGGGGTTCTGCTCGTCGCTTCCGTTGCGACCGGATGCGAGGAGTCGCCGGCAGACATCCCCGAGAGGGTCGTGTTCTGCCCGGGGGACGAGGACCTGGCCGCCCTGGTGGATCCCATGATCGGCACGCGGGGGCCGGGGAACGTGGTGCCGGGGGCGCTGGTGCCGCACGGCATGGTGAAGCTGAGCCCGGACACGAACGCCGGCCAAAACAGCGTGGACGCCTACGAGCACGGCAACGACAAGATCGAGGGGTTCAGCCACACCCACCTGCAGGGGCCGGGCGGCTCGGCCAACGGGTACAGCCACATTCTGCTCATTCCGACCACGGGTGAGCTGCTGACGACGGAGGAGGGCTACGCATCCACCTTTTCGCACGACGAGGAGGAGGCGTCCCCCGGGTACTATTCGGTGATGCTAAAGGACTATGGCGTGCTGGCCGAGCTCACCGCCACCGGCCACGCCGGCTATCACCGGTACACGTTCCCCCCAAGCGACAACGCCCGGGTGCTCATCGACCTGGGCCACTCCCGGGGGGAGTCCTGGGACGGGGCGGTGCAGATCGAGGGCGACCGGATCATCTCGGGCTTCGGGGAGTACAACGTGCATCCCATACTGCGCGTCGTTGTCACCGAGGACGACAAGCTCACCGGTCAGAGCGTCGTCTATTTCTATGCCCGCTTCAGCAAGCCCTTCGACTCCTTCGGAACGTTCAGAAACAGGAGCACAGAACCCGACATCCAGGAGGGCGTCCGCACCGAGACGGGCGCGAGGATCGGCGCCTGGGCGGGCTACACGACCGGCGAGGGAGACCAGATCGAGGTCCAGGTGGGCATCTCCCTGGTGAGCGTGGACCAAGCCAAGAGAAACCTCGAGGTGGAGATCGGCGAGCGGACGTTCGACACGGTCCACGCCGAGGCGCGGGCCCGGTGGAACTGTTTCCTGAACCGGATCCACGTGGAGGGCGGGAGCGACGAGGAGAAGACCGTCTTCTACACGGCGCTGTTTCACTCGGCCTTCGCGCCCGCTGACTACACCGAGGTGGACGGTTATTTCTTCAGCGGCGCCGACGGTGTGGGCGAGACCTCTCAGTGGCCACAGCGTCGCTTCTACACCGACGACTGGTGCGCCTGGGACACGTTCCGCACCTCTCGGCCCTTGGCGACGCTCATCGAGCCGGAGCTGATCGACGACGTCGTCCGTTCCTACCTGCATCTGTACCGGCAGGGGGGATGGCTGCCCAAATGCACCTGGCACGCCACCGGCTACTCCCGGGTCATGATCGGCAACCA
Source organism: bacterium (assembly GCA_043825095.1). Classification (GTDB taxonomy): domain Bacteria; phylum Myxococcota_A; class Polyangia; order HGW-17; family JAJRWW01; genus JBDRSE01. The sequence goes on along the minus strand of JBDRSE010000391.1, from coordinate 375 downwards.
CGCGGTGCCCATGATCGCTGACGCCTATGTCAAAGGCTTCCGCGACTACGACCTCGACGACGCCTGGGCGGCGATCTACAAGAGCGCCGTGGAGGAGACCCTCGAGGTCTCCTATCCGACCCTCTGCGGCTATCTCAACCTGGGGACGCCGCCCGAGTACATCGAGAACGGCTTCGTGTCCCAGGACTGTGACCTCACCCAGTCGGTGTCGATGACCCTCGAGTACGCCTACAACGACTGGTGCATCGCCCAGGTGGCGCAGGGGTTGGGCAGGGACTCAGACTATCAAGCGTTCATGGAGCGATCCGGCAACTGGGCGAATCACTGGAATCCAGACACCGGGTTCCTGCAGCCGCGAGACGAAGACGGCGCCTG
>JBDRSE010000390.1:0-15514 GCA_043825095.1 bacterium | reverse complement strand
GCACCTCCCGAGCGCAGCGAGGGTCCCCCGGAGGGGGCGAGGGGGAGCCCGCGCTGCGCGCGGGAGCGCCGTGCCGCCTACCACGTGAACGGATACGCCCAGACTTGTAATATCGGACCGAAAGCGATATGTCTAGTGAGGTCAATTCCCGTATCTCTGCGGAAATTGGCAGCTAACCCAATACGCAGCGCAAGAGGCTCGAACCGATGAGCGCGGACGGCAAAGAACGACGAAGGCATCCCCGCCTACCCATCGAGCTCAAGGTCGAGTACAAGCGGCTCAATACGTTCTTCGCCGACTACACGAAGAACATCTCGAAGGGTGGGACCTTCATCAAGACTCCCAAGGCGCTCGACATCGGCACCGAGTTCATCTTTCAGCTGACAGTGCCGGGCCTCAGTAGCCCCATCCGTCTCCGTGGCCGGGTCATGTGGGTGATCCGGGAAGGAGAAGACCCGCCGCCCCAGGCCGAGGGGATGACCGAGCTGGGGATGGGGATCCGATTCATCTATGAGGGGGACACGCAGCGGCACTCGATCAACGGCATGGTGGAGCAGCTGATGGTGGACAGCCTCGGCCCTCTCCTCTATTCCAAGCTCATGCAGGACGAGTAGCCGAGCGCGGTAGGACACGTGATGGCTGATTCGATGACACTCCGCCGGGGAGGTTGGCGGTATTTGATACCGAACGCGCTGACCGCCACCAACCTCACCTTCGGCTCGGCCTCGTGCTTCTTCTCGGTGTCCGGCAACATCTACCTCGCAGGTTGGTTCGTCCTGCTCGCGGTCTGCTTCGACCGCGTCGACGGAGCGGCGGCCCGCGCCCTGGGGGCGACGAGCCGCTTCGGGGTCGAGTTCGACTCTCTGGCGGACCTGGTGTCGTTCGGCATCGCTCCGGCGGTGCTGGTGTTCTCGGCGTTGACCCTCGAGGTTCCGCTCGGATACGCCACGGCCGGCTGGCAGCGGACCCTGCTGTTCGGCTGCTGCGCGTTCTACGTCGCGGCGTGTGCCTTTCGCCTGGCCCGGTTCAACGTGTTCGCCGGCAGCACAGGCACGAAGATCTACTTCGGCATGCCGAGCCCGGCCAGCGCCGCGACCGTGGTCACCGCTACCCTGGTGCTCCTCAAGTACTCGAGGCGTGACAACGTCTATCCGTCCTGGGCGGCCGACATCGACCTCCTGGGGAGCCTGCAGCTCGGAAGCGCGGTGAGAACCTGGTTCCCGTTGCTGCCCGTGCTCATCGGCGTCCTCATGGTTTCGAGCCTCAAGGTGCCCAAGATGATACCGTCCAAGAGTCGGCGCGGCATTTACCTCGGCATCAACATGGGGCTCGTCTACCTGTTCGTGCTACTCAGAATCCTTCCGGAGTATCTGTTTTTTCTCGCCCTGCAGGTCATCGTCGTCTCCTTCATTTACCACTTCTTCTGGGCAGAGGCGCGGGAGCTGTCCGCCGGTTCCGTCTGGGACGCGCTGACCGTGCCCGCCGATCCCCCCGAAAACGCAAACCCCGCCTCCGGCGACGGCCCCCACTAGCCTCCGCAGGGTATCTGATGATCACACAACCGTTCACCGTCGTGGCCTCCCTGATCCTCGGCAACCCCTTGCTGGACATGGCGCTGGCCGCCCTGCCGGATCCACTGCGCTCCGAGCTGCGGGAGATGCGCGCCATGGCGCTGTCCGGGGAGCTCACGAGTCGACCGAAGTCCGTGCACGAGGGCGCGGTGGAGAACGGCCGGATTCGCGGCGCTTCCCTGGTCCAGGGGGACGTCATCAGCGGCTCGGTGCGAGCCGTGAATCTGCTCCGCGGGACCGTTCGCGGGGGAACCCTCCGGGCGATCAACCTGCTGCGCGGAGACATCGAGGGAGGTGATCTCTCTGCCATTAACGTCATCGCCGGCACGATTCGCGGGGGCTCGATCAAGGCCGTGAACCTGGTGCTGGGAGACATCCACGGCGGGGACGTCACCCGGGCAAACATCGTCGTGGGGGATGTGTATGGAGGCCGGGTCGAAGTGACGCTTCTGTGCGGCGACATCCACGGCGGCGAGGTGACCGCAACACGCCACCTCGGCGACCGGATTGGGGCCGCGACTCGCGAGGCCGAGGCGAACAAAGCCCCAGCGGACGGACCGACCGACGCCACGGGCGACGAGGGTCAGCCGCCCCCCCGGGGAGACGCCTAGTGTGCCGCTCATGACGCCGGTCGATCCAACGCCTCCGGAGCGGACAACAGCGCGGGCCCGTTCGATCCGTGACGATTTGCCGTGGCCGTGCATCGTCAATCTCCGCGCCGGAGAGCGCCACCCGGGCTGGTTTCGTCGCCGCTTCGCCGACTCCTGGCGCGTGGTCGTACGGACCTGGCGAGAGCGACCGTCAGTGCGGCACTCGATGCAGCGCTGGTCGGCCTTCGGGCTGGCCTGCCTCGCCGCCGCAGTGCTCTATCTCGGGTCGGGTACCTCTGCCGGCCGCGCGGCGGTGGGCGCCTCCATCTCGGTGCTGTGGGCCGGATTCTGGCTCTTCTTCGTGACGTTACATCTGAGCGGGCTGCGAGACTCCGAGGGCCACGAGAAAGACCGGGTCGGGCTGCCGAATGGCCTCACCATACTGCGGATCGTGCTGATCCCCGCGGTGTGCTGGGCCATCCTGGCCCACCCGCGGTTGAAGGAGCACGCCACCCTCACGACGATCCTGATCTTCCTGGTGGGGTTCAGTGACATCCTGGACGGCTTGCTGGCCCGCTGGCTGCACTGGGAGACAATTCTGGGCCGGAACATCGACCACATGGCGGACGTGCTCATCTGCGCGTCCATCGCCCTGGCGGAGTACCTGGCCGGACTGATGCCGGCGTGGCTCATGGGGCTGATCGTCTTCCGCTACCTGGGCGCCGGCCTGGGTGGAACCATCGCCGTCGCCCTGCTGCCCGACGTGCGCATCTCACCGTCGATCGTGGGACGCCTGTGCACGCTCACCGTGGGGGCGACCATTTTCTTCACCATCGCGCAGCCCCTGGTCGCCCCCGGCCGGGCTTCCCTGATGGTGTACCTGTTCGGCCTCGCGGGCGCCATGATCGTCATCAACGTGGCCGTGCTGATCGTCATGGTCACCCGCGGAAATGCCCTGGAGCGCCTTCGGCCCACCCGCCAAGGCTCTTCACCGATGGCTCCAGACAACGGCACGAGCGAGTAAAACCCACGCCGGCGTGGGCAAAAACTTCCTTGACAAACAGAATAATATGCGGTTTACAGATCAGCGCCTCCCAGTCATCGATCCAACTGGAGTCTGGCGAGGCTAGCCAAAAACCTGTAAAAGAGGGATTTTCCACAAATAAGTTCCCCCCCCGCCCATTTCACCGAAGGCTGGGCCGATAGACGTACTCGTTATCGGGCTCCAAAAAAAACACTGTGAGTCAGGCTCACGCAATCGGACCGCACTGTCCAGACCACCGGCACCCACATGAACACACCCGAGGCAGAGAGGAAACCCATGAACCTCAGTGACCTGAAACGTATGAATATCAAAGAGCTCGCCGAGCTGGCCCACGACAACGGGATCGACGACTCTGCGAACCTCCGACGAGCCGAGCTGATCTTCGCCCTGCTGAAGGCGATGACCGACAAGCGCCAGGAAATCTATGGTGAAGGCGTCCTGGAGACGCTCCCTGACGGCTTCGGTTTCCTCCGAGCTCCGGACTACAACTATCTACCCGGGCCTGACGACATCTACGTTTCCCCGTCCCAGATCCGTCGCTTCACGCTCCGCACCGGTGACACGGTGCACGGCCAGATCCGCCCGCCCAAGGACGGCGAGCGCTACTTCGCGCTGCTCAAGGTGGAGACCGTCAACCACGAGCCGCCGGATGCCCAGCGCGGCAAGATTTTGTTCGACAACCTGACGCCGCTGTACCCCAACACCAAGCTGAACCTGGAGGCTGATCAGAAGAACATGTCCACCCGGATCGTGGACCTGCTCTGTCCCATCGGCAAAGGACAGCGTTGCCTCATCGTGTCCCCACCCCGAGCCGGCAAGACCATGCTCCTGCAGGACATGGCCAATGCGATCACGTCGAACCACGAGGAGGTCGTGCTCATCGTCCTGCTCATCGACGAGCGCCCCGAGGAAGTCACCGACATGGCCCGCAGCGTAGACGGTGAGGTGATCAGCTCCACCTTCGACGAGCCCGCCGCCCGACACGTGCAGGTGGCGGAGATGGTCATCGAGAAGGCGAAACGCCTGGTCGAGCACAAGAAAGACGTCGTGATTCTGCTGGATTCCATCACCCGCTTGGCGCGCGCCTACAATACGGTCGTACCCCCGTCCGGCAAAATCCTCTCCGGCGGTGTGGACTCCAACGCGCTGCACAAGCCCAAACGCTTCTTTGGTGCGGCTCGAAACATCGAGGAGGGCGGCAGCCTGACCATCATTGCCACCGCCCTGGTGGACACCGGCTCCCGCATGGACGAGGTGATCTTCGAGGAGTTCAAGGGCACCGGCAACAGCGAGATCCACCTGGACCGCAAGCTCATGGAAAAACGGATCTTCCCGTGCCTCGACATCAACAAGTCCGGGACCCGGAAAGAGGAGCTGCTGCTCCAACCGGAGGTGCTCAACCGCGTCTGGATTCTCCGGCAGCTGCTGCACCCGCTCAATGTCATCGACGCCATGGAGTTCCTGCGGGACAAGCTCAACAAGACCGAGTCGAACGGCGAGTTCATCGACTCCATGTCCCAGTAGGTCCGGCGCGCTCGCCCTGCGAATACCGCTTGAAACCGGTCCCGTTGGAGGCTATACATCTACGTCCCGGTCCTGAGGGCGATGCTCCGGAGTCCGGGTGTATCAGCGACGGCCGACAGCCGCGCGCTGAACGTTCACTCATAGGTGCAATCATGGCGAAGAACGGCATCCATCCCAGCTACCTGACGGCGAACATCAAGTGCGCCTGCGGCGTGGAGGTGCAGACCTTCTCGACCCGCGGCGACTATGTCGTTGAGATCTGCTCCGCGTGCCACCCCTTCTACACGGGCAAGCAGAAGCTCGTGGACTCCGCCGGCCGCGTGGAACGGTTCAACCGCAAGTATGGCCGCTCCCAAAAGAAGTAGCTCTTCCACCGCCGCCGCCGGCGCCCGTGTGCCCGAGCACGAGCCGTCGAGCATCCGCTTTCCGGGTCCACGCTAATGGACGCCAAGCCCGAAGGACCGATCAACGTCGGCGGCCAGGCCGTGATGGAGGGCGTCATGATGCGCTCTCCCGGGTCTCTGGCCGTGGTGTGCCGGAGCGCCACCGGAGAGCTGGTCGTCAAGGAGCAGGAGTGGCGCTCGATCTGGGAGCGGCTCCGCTTCCTGCGGTGGCCTCTGCTCCGCGGCTCGGTGGTGCTCATCGAGTCGCTCGTCAACGGAATGTCGGCCCTCTCCTTCTCCGCAAAAATCCAGATGGCGGGCGAACAAGACCGCGACCCGGAGAGCCCGGCCGCAGACGGGCCCGACGCCGCCAAGAGCCCACCTGACCTCAGCCAGGTCGAGGAGAGGGCGCCCTCCATGGTGGGCGTGATTCTCGTCTCCACCGTGCTGGCCCTGACGCTCTTCGTCGGCGTCCCCCACGCCCTGACGGCGCTGCTGGGGTTCTCCTCGGCGAGCCTTGGCTTCCACCTGATCGACGGCGTCATCAAGGCCACCATCTTCGTCGGATACATCGCGGCCATCGGGCTGATGGACGACATCAAGCGGGTCTTCATGTACCACGGCGCCGAGCACAAGGCGATCTACGCCTACGAGTCCGGGGCCGGGATGACCGTCGAGAATGCGCGGCGGCAGTCTCGGTATCACCCCCGGTGCGGCACGTCGTTTCTGTTCATCGTGATCCTGATCTCGATCCTGCTGTTTGCCGTGGCCCTGCGGTTCACGATCTTCGACAACCGGATCCTGGACCACGTGGCCAAGGTGTTCATCAAGATCCCGCTGCTCTTTCCCGTCGCCGGCATCTCCTATGAGGTGCTGAAGCTGTCCGCCCGCTTCCAGAAAAACCTGGTGGTCCGGGCGCTGATTGCGCCGGGCATCTGGCTGCAACGGATCACCACCCGCGAGCCCACCGACGACCAGCTCGAGGTGGCGCTCCTCGCCATCGAGAAGACGCTCTGGCGCGAGCAGCTCGATCCCGAGGAGCCCGCGCCCAAGCGCGACATCGAGGTGTTTCCGTCCTTCGATGAAGCGAGGGCCGTACTGGGGTAGCTGCCATGTTGGACAAACGGATGCGCGTCAAGCTGCAGGGCATGCTCGAGCGTCACGACGAGCTCAACCAGCGCCTCTGTGACCCCGGGCTGGCCAATCGCCGAGAGACGTACCTGCGCGTAACCCGGGAGCACGCCGAGCTCAGCGAGCTGGTCAGTAAATGGAACCGCTATCAGAAGGCAGAGGCGGCGCAGGCCGATGCCCGGGAGATGCTCAAGGATCCCGACCCGGACATGCGGGAGCTCGCCGAGGCGGAGATCTCCGAGCTGAACGACGAATTCCAGGCCCTGGAACGGGCCATCCACCTGCTGCTGCTCCCGAGTGATCCCAACGACGCGAAGAACATCCTGCTCGAAATCCGGGCCGGCACCGGAGGAGAGGAGGCCACCCTGTTCGCGGCGGAGCTCTTCCGCATGTACGGCCGGTTCGCCGAGCGGCAGTCCTGGAAAATCGACATCATGAGCCGGTCTGAGAGCGGCAGCGGCGGACTCAAGGAGATCATTGCCCTCATCGAGGGCCGGAGCGTCTACAGCCACCTCAAGTTCGAGAGCGGGGTGCATCGCGTCCAGCGCGTGCCCGCCACCGAGTCCCAGGGGCGCATCCACACCTCCGCCGCCACGGTGGCCGTGCTGCCCGAGGCCGAGGACGTGGAGGTCAAGATCGATGACAAGGACCTGCAGATCGACGTCATGCGCGCCGGAGGCCCCGGCGGGCAGAGCGTCAACACCACCGACAGCGCGGTGCGCATCACGCACCTGCCCACCAACCTGGTGGTGATCTGCCAGGATGAAAAGTCCCAGCACAAAAACCAGGCCAAGGCGCTGAAGGTGCTGAAGTCTCGGCTGCTCGAGCAGGAACAGGCCAAGCAGCACGAGGAGCGCAGCCAGGAACGTCGCTCCATGGTCAAGTCCGGAGACCGCTCGGAGAAGATCCGCACCTACAATTTCCCCCAGGACCGGGTGACCGACCACCGGATCCCCCAGACCTGGCACAACCTCGATGGAATCATGGACGGCCTGCTCAGTCACGTCATCGAGGCGCTGCGCACCCACCACCAGGCCGCTCAGCTCAGCCGCGGCGGCGACGACGGCTAGAACAGGCAGAACCCCGATCGCGCCAAAAGGCCGTGACACCGGCTTTGCCCTGGACTAGGCTGCTGGCTACGTTCCGCAAGGAGTGACAGCACCGTGCAGAATCAGAGCATTGCCTTGGTGGGCTGTGGGGGGTGGGGAAAAAATCACCTCCGCAACTGGGCCGCCCTCGGCGTGCTCCGGCAGGTCTGCGACGCGTCCGCGGAGCAGCGTGAGTTCGCCCGGAGTCAGGTCCCCGGCATGGACACCACCGCCGACTTCGAGGACGTGCTGGCGAACCCCGAGGTGCGGGGGGTCGTCATCGCGACCCCGGCCGCCACCCACGCCGAGCTGGCCCTGCGGGCCCTGGACGCGGGCAAGGACGTCTTCGTGGAGAAGCCCATGGCGCTCACGTCTGCGGAGGGGCGGAGGGTGGTGGAGAGAGCCGAGGAGCGCCGGCGCATTTTGATGGTCGGGCACGTGCTGGTCTATCACGCGGCCGTGCGAGCACTGATCGGCCTGGTCAAGGACGGCTCCCTCGGCCGGATCCGGTACATCTACTCCAACCGCCTGAACCTCGGGAAGATCCGCACCGAGGAGAACTCCCTGTGGAGCTTCGCGCCCCACGACGTGGCGCTCATGCTGGACCTGCTGGGGGGCGCCGTGCCCCAGAACATCTCGTGCACGGGAGGCACCTACCTGAGTCAGGGCGTCGCGGACGTGACCCTCACCACCCTCACCTTCCCCGGCGGCGTGCGCAGCCACATCTTCGTGAGCTGGCTGCACCCCTTCAAGGAGCAGCGCTTCGTGGTGGTGTGCGACCAACAAATGGCTGTGTTCGACGACACGCGCCCCTGGACCGAGAAGCTGGCGCTCTATCCCCACCGGGTGGACTGGCTGGAGGGGCAGATGCCCGTCGCCCATCGGGCCGAGGCGAACTTCGTGGAGCTCGAAGCCAACGAGCCCCTGCGCGCCGAGTGCGAGCACTTCCTGCACTGCATGGACCGCCGGGAGACGCCCCTGTCGGATGGACACTCGGCGCTGCGGGTGCTGCAGGTGCTCGAAGCCGCTCAGCAGTCCCTGGACAGCGGCGGAGCGCCGGCGCGGGCGCCCGCCTCGCCCGCCGAGGGGCCGCAGTACTACGCGCATCCGTCGGCGACCGTCGACAACGACGTGGAGATCGGCCGCGGGACCCGCATCTGGCACTACACCCACATCATGCCCGGGGCGCGCATCGGGGACGGCTGCAACCTCGGCCAGAACGTCTTCGTGGGCACCGGCGCTCGCATCGGCAACGGCGTGAAGGTCCAGAACAACGTCTCGGTGTACGACGGCGTCGAGCTCGAGGACCACGTCTTTTGCGGCCCTTCGATGGTCTTCACCAACGTGCTCAACCCCCGCAGCGCCATCGAGAAGAAGGACCAGTTCCGGAGGACGCGAGTCCGTCAGGGCGCAACCCTCGGAGCCAACTGCACGGTGGTCTGCGGCAACACCGTCGGCCGCTACGCCCTGGTCGGCGCCGGCTCCGTGGTGACCAGCGACGTGCCGGATTACGCCATCGTCTGGGGCGTCCCCGCCCGGCTGTCCGGCTGGGTCTGTCTCTGCGGCGAAACCCTGCGCCTTCGAAACGACGAGGCGACCTGCCGGGCCTGCGAGCGCCGCTACGCGTTGTCCGACCCCGACACCCTGGAACCGGTGGCCGACTGAGCGACCGTCGTGGGCGCCCACCGGCCACACCCCCGAGAGGACTCCATGACCGCGTTCCCCAGCTGGACCGAGCCCCCGGTCGCACCTAGGCCCCTCGGATGTATCGAGACCTCTGCATCGCCGCGGTGATTCCGGCGCGCAACGAAGCGCAGCTGATCGGCGCGGTCCTCGAAACGCTCCCCGCCCTGGTGGACCGCGTCTACGTGATCGACGACGCCTCCACCGACACCACCGCCGAGGAGGTGCTGCGACACGCCGACACAGACCGTCGAGTCCACCTGCTTCGCTGTCCGTCCCGACGGGGCGTGGGAGGGGCCATCGCCCGCGGCTACCGGGAGGCCCTCGCCGACGGGTGCGACATCGCGGTGGTGCTGGCCGGAGACGGGCAGATGGACCCGGCAGACCTCGAAACCGTGATCCGCCCGGTGGCCGAGGGACGGGCCGACTACGTCAAGGGGAACCGCTTCGCCTACCCCGGCGGCGCGCGCAGAATCCCCACGGTTCGAAAGCTGGGGAACTTCGTGCTCTCGGTGCTCACCAAGATCGTCACGGGGTACTGGCACGTCTCCGACTCCCAGTGCGGCTATACGGCCATCCACCGCGCCGCCCTGTCCCGGCTCGACCTGGACGCGCTCTACCCGAGCTACGGCTACCCGAACGATCTGCTGGGTCGGCTGAACGTGCTCGAGCAGCGCGTGGCCGAGATCCCCGTGAACCCCCGGTACCGCGTCGGCGAGCGCTCCAAGATGCGGGTGGCCTGGGTGATCCTCCCGATCCTTTGGCTGCTGACCCGGGTGTTCCTGCGCCGGCTCGTCCAACGGTACGTGGTTTCGAACGGGCATCCCCTGGTGTTCGCCTTCGGGCTCTCCTTCCTCTCCCTCGCCTCCATGGCCGGGCTCTCGGTCTACCTGCTCGTCCGCTACCTCGACACCGGCTGGGTCATGAAGGCCGCGCTCATCGCGGCGAGCGCGCTGTTGATCCTGGGCACCCAGCTCCTGATCACGGCCTTCTCCATGGATCAGGAGGCCAACCGGCACCTCTGCGTGCGGCTGCGTCCGGGCTGCATCCCAGGGCCCGGTGGAAATGCGGAGGACGACCGGTCCTAGCGCAATCGACGCCCCCGCAGGTTGGCTTCCCCGGTCCAATCCTGTATCGTTCCCCCTGGACGCGCCGTGGAACCATGAGAATCGCATTCGTTGCCGACCCGGCGAGCGTGCACGTCGCGCGTTGGGTTCGAGAATTCGAGCGCCGGGGGATCACCTGTCGCCTCTACGGGCCCGCGTCGGACGAGCAGGAGTGGATCGTCGAGGCCACCCCCATCGGCCGGCCGGGGTTATACGGCGTGCACTCCACGACGGCGCTTGTGGCGGACCTGCGCGAGAAGCTGGCGCGCTTCCGGCCCGATCTCATCCATGCCCATTTCGCGCTCAACTACGGCACCTGGGCCGCGCTGTCCGGCACCAGGCCGATGGTGCTCACCTGCATGGGGACGGATGTCCTGACGGCCCCCGCGAAGTCCCTGATCGCGCGGTGGAAGGTCAGCGCCGCGCTGGCGTCGGCCGACCTGGTGACGGTCAACGCCGCGCACATGGGCGCAGCCGCAGTGCGCCTCGGCGCCCATGAGGAACGCATCGTCCGCATTGTTCAAGGGGTGGACACCGACCTGTACGCGGCCCCGGATCGGTCCGATCGAGCGGGCGACCCGATCATCCTGTCCACCCGCATGCTGGCGCCTGTGTATCGTCTTGACGATGTTCTTCGCGCCGCGGCGCTTCTCGCCGAACAGGGCAGACGGTTTCGGCTGCACCTGGCCGGCTCGGGGCCCCTGGAGGACGAGCTGAGAGCGCTGGCGAGCCGACTGGGCGTGGCGGATCATGTGAAGTTCCTCGGTCTCCTGAAGGGCGATGAAGCGCTCGCCACAGCGTATCAGCAGGCGGATATCGGCATTTCGGCGTCTGCCAGCGATGGCGCGTCGGTGGCGGTGCTGGAGGCGATGTCCTGCGGCCTACCGATCGTGGCCTCGGACATCCCTGCCAATCGCGAGTGGCTGAGCCAGGGGTCGGGGAATTTCCTCGTGCCCGTGGGAGACGTGCCCGCCATGGCGGCGGCCCTGGCGAGGCTGATCGATGACCGGGCGCTGCGGGCCGCGGCGAGAGACCGAAACCGCCGGATCGTGTGCCAGAGCGCGACCTGGAGCACGGAGATGGACCGGATGGAGAGTCACTACCGCCGTCTGTCGGCCCGTCCCGACCGCCCGTAGCGCGCAGGAACGCGCTGGGGGTCAGCGCCGGCGGGCTCGCCCCTTCAGGCGCCGGACCGTGTCTCCCACCGCGGAGAGCCAGTCCATGGGCATGCCCAGCGCCCCCGCATAGACCGCCGCGCGCTCCAGGTGGTAGCCCACCGGGGGGTGAAGCTCGCTCCGCAGGAGCTGCCGGGCCACATCCCGGCGGCCCGCGCGGATCAGCCGCTTGGCGTGGTCGATCAGGAGCCGATTCAGGTACCCCTTGACGTCGGCGGCCAGCTCTCCCTCGAGCTCCCCGGCGGCCAGCAGGGCTCGGGCCGTGCGAACGAAGGGGGGATGGGGCGGGCTGGCGGCGTGACGCAAAGACGACCGCCCTGCGGCCTCTTCATGGCAGATCGCCAGGATCTCGGGTCGGCAGGCCACCGGAAAGCGAAGCGCGATGCGGCCCCACAGATCCAGATCCTCGCCGATGGGCTCACCCTCGGGGAAACAACCGACCTCCTGAAAGACCTTCCTTGGTACCGCCACACACGAGGTCCAAACAAAGTACGCGTCGGCCGCGTGCCGGAAGTAGCGCCGAATCAGCCGTGGCTCCGGCGGCCCGCGCAGGACGACCTCCCGCACGGATCCGCCGGCCTCGAAGACCGTATACCCCGTGCAACAGATCCCGGCCTGCGGAAACAGCGCGTGCAGCTGCCCAACGGCGGCCAGAAAGCCGGCGAGCCATTCATCGTCGGCATCCAGGAAGGCGACCAGCTCCCCCCGGGCTTCCTCGATACCCCGGTTCCGCGCGGCCGATACTCCTTGATTCTCCTGCCGGAGGACCCGAATCCGGGGGTCGGCCACGGCCGCCGCCAGCTCGCCACTGCCGTCGGTGGACCCGTCGTCCACCACGATCACCTCGAAGTCCTGGAGGGTCTGCCGTTGGACGGAGCCCAGGGCGCGCTCGATGTAGGCAGCGTTGTTGTACAGCGGGATGACAATGGAGACGGTGGGGGATCTCACGGGGCTTCACTCGGAGGCTTGACCCCGACCCGGACGCCGATCCCCTCCGTGGCGCGGCGGACGAGCTGGTAGATCCGGATCGAGCCCCAGGTGAGCAGCGCCACGTAGCCGATTCCCACAACGACGATCGGCCACCAGTTGCCGCCCAGGGAGCCCGCCTGGGCCGCGCGGAACATCATCCACTGGATCGACAGGCACAGCAGCGTATCGCCCAAAGACACCCAGAGCAGGAACCGCACGAGGTACTGCAGGATGGGGGTCTGCCGCTCCCGACCGAGCCGCAGGAACTGCTCCTTGCGGGGGAGGTTCATCAGCTCCATGGGGATCCGCGGCAACAGGAGCGCGAGGGGAGCCATCGTCGCCGCCATCACGGCGGCGATGATGGGCACGACGTACCACTCAACGCTGCCCGCCGTGGCCCAGCGGTCCGGCTGACCGGCGGCGTTGAAATGCACCGGGTACCGTCCCGGGAGCTGCGCCGCGGTGATCGCGGCATAGGCAAAGGAGCCGATCACGGCGGCGACGTTGGCGAACACCAGCCCGCCGACCCGACCCACGGGGATGCGCTCCTTTTCGGACATGACTCAGTCTAACACCAAGTCCCGGTGCGCTGGCAACCCACCGAGCGGCTCGGCCGCTCGCACCCCGCGCAGGATCGACTCCTCGAGGGCCAGCCGCCCGAGGAGCCCCACCTGATGGGCGTCGGCGGCCACGTCTCCGGTGGCAATGGCAAAGACCAGATCGCCGTCGAACCGGGTCGAGGCCGGACTGAGCGCCCGCGCGAAGGCGTCGGCTGCGAGCCGCGCCACCAGGGTCATGTCCTGCCCGTCGAGCCGCGCGTTCGTGGCGACAACGCCGAGGGTGGTGTTCTGGGGCGTGTCCCGGGCGTCCTCGTCGCCGAACCGCTGCGGGATCTCACCCGAGGTCGCGACCGCCAGCGAGTCGGCGAGACGCCGAGAGTCCGGCCCGAGACGCGCCCCGGCGACCAGCTTCCCGGTGCCGGGATCGCGCACGTCGCCGAAGGCGTTCACCACGGCCAGGGCGCCCACCTCGAGGCCGGTCGCCGTGCGCACGCCGGCCGAGCCGAGCCCTCCCTTGGTGGCGCACCGGATGCCCAGCAGCTTGCCCACGCTGGCGCCGGTGCCGGCCCCGACGCACCCCTGGGGCACGGGCTCGGCCGTGGCGGCCGCGACCGCCCGGGCCCCCATGGCGGCGTCGGGCCGCACCGAGGGGTCGCCCAGCTTGAGGTCGAAGATCACCGCCGAGGGCACGATGGGGACCACCGCCCCGCCGACGTCGAACCCCACGCCGTCCGCCTCCAGGGCCCGCATCACCCCATCGGCGGCGGCCAGGCCGAAGGCGCTGCCGCCGCAGAGCACGAAGCCCTGGACCCGATCCACGATGTGCTGCGGCTCGAGGGCGGAGAGCTGCCGCCCCCCGATGGCGCCGCCCCGCACGGCGAGGCCGCCCACCCCCCCGGCCCGGCACAGCACCACGGTCACCCCGGTCAGGGCATCGCGATCCTCGGCGTGGCCGACCTCGATCCCGCGCACCACCGTCAGGGTTTCGCCAAAGCTCAGCTCAGTCATTCGGACTCTCCTGGCCTGAATGCCGCTCCGTCATTCGGAGCCCTGGGCGGGCCGATTCCCCCGCCGACGCAGCGCGCGCCACAGCTCCGACAGCTCGGGGCACCGCAACAGGGCGGCCGCGCCGAAGTACACGAAACCGGCCACGGTCACCGCGCCGAGCAGCACCGCGGCCCGGCCGAAGCCGCGCCCAAAGCCGGGCCGCGCCATCAAACGACAGCCGCCCCAGGCGACCGCCCCCATCACGGCCGAGGCCGCCAGCGCCCGCGCCGCCGAGCCCACCACCTTGCGCAGGCCCAGCCGGCCCAGCCGCCGCCGGAGCAGGATCACGAGCAGGGTGAAGTTCACCACGGAGGACAGGGAGATGGCCAGCGCGAGGCCCAGGTGCTGGAGCGGCCACATCATGGCCAACCCCGCGCCCACGTAAGCGACGAGCGCCACGAGCGCCACCTTGACCGGCGTCTTGCTGTCCTGCAGCGCGAAGAACACCGGCACGGTCAGCCGGATCCCAGCCGCGGCCCAGAGGCTCACCGCGAACCCGAACAGGGCCCGGTAGGTCTCGTGGGTCATGGCCGGGGTGAACCGGCCCCGCTCGAAGATCACGGCGATGATCGGCTCCCCCACCACGAGCAGCCCGACCATGGCCGGGATCACGACGAAGAGGTTGAGCCGCAGCGAGTCGGCGTACACCTCCTTGAGCTGCGCCAGGTCCCCGGACGCGGCGTGCCGGGAGAGCGCCGGCATGGCCGCCGTGGCCACCGCCACCGCGAAGATGCCCATGGGGAGCTCGATGAGCCGCTGGCTGTAGTACAGGTACGTGACCGTGCCGTCGGCCAGAAAGCTCGCCAGGAGCCGAGCCAGGACCACGTTGACCTGGTACAGCGCCAGGCCGAAGACCGCCGGCGCCATCAGCTTTGCCATTTGCACCACGCCGGGGTGCCGCAGGTGGAGCCGCAGCCGGGGCAGATAGCCCCGTCGGGCCATGACCGGGAGCTGCAGCAGGAGCTGCGCCGCGCCCCCGGCGATCACCCCCACGGCGAGGCCGTAGACCGGGTTGTAGCCGGCGCTCTGGAGCGGGCGCCAGAGCGCGACGGTGCACCCGATCATCAGCACGTTGAGCAGGACCGGGGCCACCGCCGGCGCCGTGAAGTGGCCCACGGTGTTCAGCGCGCCCATGCACAGCGCCATGAGCGACACGAAGAAGATGTAGGGGAACATCACCTGGGTCAGCCGCACCGCCAGCGCGAACTTGGCCGGCTCGTCGGCATAGCCCCCGGCGAAGAGGTAGACCAGCCACGGCGCGGCCAGCACCCCGAGGGCCGACACCACCAGCAGCACGATGGCCAGGCTGGTCCAGGCCGCGTTCAGAAACTCCCGGGACTCCTGCTCCCCGACGTTCTCCCGAGAGTCCGTAAAGATGGGGATGAAGGCCACGGTGAGCGTGCCTTCCGCCAGCAGCCGGCGCAGCACGTTCGGGATGGTGAAGGCCACGAAAAAGGCGTCCGTGGTGGTCTTGGTGAACAGCGCCGCCACGACCATGTCCCGCACCATGCCCAGCACCCGGCTGACCATGGTGAGCAGGCTCACCCAGCCCGCCGCGCGCACCAACCGGCCCTGGCCTCCGCCACCAGACGCCGGCGGGCTCGGCCGGCCGACGGGCTCGGCCGGCCCGGCGGGCTCGGCC
>JBDRSE010000389.1:0-39336 GCA_043825095.1 bacterium | reverse complement strand
CGCCGAGCGCAAGTACGCGAAATCCCGCCCGACCGCGATCCGAACCGAGGCACCCCGCGGGATCGGCACCCTACTCGAGCGCACAGGCAAAAGTCAGCATGATTTGTGTTATCGTCGTGATTCCGTCTCTGCACGTAGACTACAAGCACTGCCGGATCAAGCAGTACTTCAAGGAAGGGCGCGCCCTTCGCACCGAAACGATCATCAACAACACGCGGGATTTCGAGATCGTAAGACGACTTCATAACCTCGCCGCCCTGCGGCAGGTAGGCTTCCAGGCCAACCGACGCTTGCTGTCGATCCAACGGATGGATCACGACGTCCTTCAAGGAGAAGCAGTCTTCGAGCAGATCCACCGTCCCGTGCAGGTGGGGGAGCAACGTGCCCCTGCGCTGCGATTCGGTGATCCGAGGGTCCATGCACTGCTCTCGGCGCTGATCGCCTTTCACGTCCGACCTCGGGGCTTTCGCAACCGCGATCTTTGCGAGCACATGGCTCAACTGCTGGTGT
Source organism: bacterium (assembly GCA_043825095.1). Lineage (GTDB taxonomy): Bacteria > Myxococcota_A > Polyangia > HGW-17 > JAJRWW01 > JBDRSE01. The sequence goes on along the minus strand of JBDRSE010000389.1, from coordinate 38,826 downwards.
CCAAACCCGGCCCACTATCCCGAGGTAGCGTGACCTACGATCTCCGCCGCCTACGCCTGCATGGTCTCATCGAACGGATCAAGGGCACGCACCGCTATCTCGTCACGAGCTTTGGCCACCGCGCAGCCTACTTCCTGATCCGGGTCCATCCACGGGTGGTGTGCGCGGGACTGGCAGGCCTGTCTGAAAAAGGCCAAGCCCCAACCCCGGCTTTGGCATCAGCTTATGCCAGCGTGGACGAGGAAATAGAAGCGCTCTGGAGGCAAGCAGCGACGCCCTGAATCAAACGCTGGTAAATGTGACTCGTTTACGACAAGATTTCTTCGTCAAGGGATCTAGCGACTCGTGGGTATGCGATCAGTCATCACAAGGCCGATGGCTGGACGTGCTTCACGTCGGGTGACCTGGACTCGACGTGGAGGTTAGCCGGAAAGAAAACACCAACCCGAAAGAAACTCGGGGCGCGAACATTCAGGGTGGCCGCTGGGCGTCGAGAATCCGGTCGGAGAGGTAAACTGCGTCTTGACACCCACTTCCATAGAAGCGAATGGGGAAATGTCAGTCAGGCATGATCCCTTTTATCGACGGGATCTGGATGGTGACGAAGGCTGCAGCGATCATCGGCGCATTGGCCATGTGCGCGGCCTGCGAGGGTGTCTCGCCAGGTGGGACGCCTGACGCGAACGTGCCGGGAGATGCCGCCCTGCGCGATGTCGAGCAGTCGGACACGGCAATCGTCGACGCCCAGCCGGATGCGGACCCTGTCGACGCGATGGTCTATCCGCACTGCGACGTCCCCATCCGGCAGCCCCAGGTACTCATTCCGGGAGAGCTGATCCAGCTGCCGCCTGTGGAACAGACCGAGTTCAACTGGCTGGATTGGAACGGGCGACACGTCGTGTACAGCTTGTTCCGATGTCCACCGGAAATGACCTGGATCGACGATCTGTTCGTCTTCGATCTGGAGACGATGCAGGAGAGCGTCGTGGCAGCGAGAGTAGGAGGGCAGTCACCGGCCTCGGTCTCCGCGGACGGAGTCGTGTTCATGGATTCCTACTTCCTGTACTTTCCGACCCCTGACAACGACCGTCGTTTTGAGCTCTATCACTACGATTTCGACTCGGCCCAGGAGACGCGGCTCACGAATGCGAACTGGCCGAAGCTCGAACCGGAATACAACGGCACCCACGTCGCGTATCTCTCCGGTGAGTGGGACCCACAGCAGGTGCTCACATTCGATCTGGTCCTCCGTGAGCTCTCTACCGGCCAGGAGGTGCTGCTCGCGGATCACGATCAGTACGTGCGCCAATGCTTCAGCATCAGCGACGAGTACGTCACGTGGCAAGCCAATTACTCCTCTCAGCCCTATGAGTCCGACATCTTCTTCCATCACATCCCGACCGGGATCACCGATCGCATGTACCTGAACGTGTCCCAGCAAATCTGCCCCCACGTGTCCGGAAGTCGGGTGTCCTGGATCATGTCGACTTACGGCAACCAGGACATCTACGTGTACAACATCACTACCGGGATCCAGCAGCGACTGACCACCGATCCCGACGTGCAGTTCGCCACCCCAATCGAAGGGCATCTCCTGTTGTCTGTGGACTATCGCCACGGCACCGTCGGGACCTACGATCGAGATCTATACATCTACGACCTCGACACCGGAGCTCATCGGCGGTTGACCGTGGACTCCTTGCCTTGGGGCGCGCTGCGACCATCCTGCCGGTGGATGATCTACTCTCAGCACTACAGCACCGCTCTGAAGACGCTCTACGCCTGGGACCTCGTCGCCGCTGGCGTGCTCGATCAGAGCTGTCACGTGATTCCCTGTGATCCGCTGACAGAGATGTGCCAGACCCTCGAGTGGCGCGGTCCATGAGCGACCAAGTTCACCGCTCCGAGGTTGACACCTACCGACCGCCATCCGGACACCAACCGGTATCCGGACCGCAATCCGCAGGAGTTCCTTCAACGTCGGAGGGGTGTTCCAGAGCGGGAAGCAGGATGCGCGCGGCCGAGGGTATGGCGTAGGGCTGATCCTACCTGCAGGTCGGGGTGTCACCGGATCCGTCGCAGACCTGGCCGAAGGTGGTGCAGTCCACGTCGACCGACACATCGTAGGCGCAAAACCGAAGCTCGTCGCCGAGACAGGTCGTCACACAGGGGGTGGTCGCTTCCGGAGCGTCGCAGAAGGGGACTTCCGCGATCTCGACGCAGATGGAGTGATGCGCCATCAGCGAGCAGTCGTACCGGGTCTCCGCCCCTCCACACTCGACGACCTCGGAGCCGTCGCAGTGGGCGACGAACGTGTCTCGATCACACGCCTCGCCGAGCACCTCGATACAACCGGGGTACGTCTGGGAGTCGTCGCAGGCCTGCTGTCCGGGGGTCGACCGACAGTCCATTGACTCGAGCACGCCGTGCCGGCAGTCCATGAGCGCAGACCCATCACACCAGGAGTCGCGCGCGATGTCGTCCGGCGTGCACGTGCGGTGGCCGCAGGTCGCTTCGCCATCGTCGCGCAGCAGGCACAGTGGCCCGGACGTGCGCAGGTCTCCGCACTGCACCCGCACCTCGTATCCCCGAACGCACGTCACGAGCGTGTCCGCCTCGCACGTCCGGGCGGAGGCACATTGGCCTGGATCGCACGCAGCGACCTCGTCGCATGTGGTCGCGTCGGCGAGTGATTCTCCCGTCCGTCAACGACGACGATCAGCGGGTCCCCGGGCTGCGCTACGGAGACCCGCGGGTGATGGCCCTGTTCGCGGCGTCGGCCATGCACTTCCATCTGCCAGACGGCTTCTCGAACCGAATGTTGCGCGGCCGTGTCGCCGCACTGCAGGGCAAGTCCTCTGCCGACGATCGCCGTGGCCGGATGACCGATGACCTGCGCCGCCTGCGTCTCAAGGGCCTCATCCAGCGCCTGGAAGGCACTCACCGCTACGTCGTCACGCCGCCGGGCCGTCGGCTCGCGCTCCTTTTCGCCAAGAGCCACGCACGCATCCTCCGGCGCGGGCTCGCACGCCTCGACGTCGGACCTCCCGACGATGCCCGTGATCCGCTCGTGAAGGCGTGGCATTGCCTCGACCGTGAGATCGACCGGCTCATCGAGGAGGCCGACACGGCGGCTTGACCGTCCCGCTGTCGACTGTCGACTGTGAACTGTCGACGTCGTCTTGCGCCGGGCCCAAACTTGCTTTATTTGTGAAGATCTCCTCGGCGCAAGACGACTAGAGCGCCGAATCCTCAGCCTGGAACCGGCCTCCCGGGAACCGGCCACCTGGAACCGGCCTCCCGGGAACCGGCGATTTGTCTGGTCGGCAGGAATCGCCAGTGCTACGGTTGGTGCACAGGGCTGCATCAAAGGCTGCATCAAAGGAAGAAACCATGATCATTGAATCACTAGTGATGTCGTTGACGTTGGTGTCGTCGCCGACACTGATTCCCGACCACGGCTCGGACCGAACCAGCCCCCACAGCGCAGCGCTCTCGCAGAAGGAGGCGCCGGCCTACGATGTGGGCGACGACGTGGAACAGTGGACGGCCGGCCGACGCTCCCGCGCCACCCGTCGAACCGTCAGTAGAACTCGCCGTACGTACAGCCGCCCGACCCGCCGCACGTACCGTCGACCGACACGGAGCACCTCCCGCCGCGCGACGCGGCGCACGTACAGCCGGCCGAAGCGGAGCACCTACCGCCGCGCGACGCGGCGCACCTATCGGACGACGCGCAGCGGAAGGCGCTACGACAGCCGAGGCCGTTACACGGGCCGCGTGGACAAGAGCGGCCGCAGCTACGACAGCCGGGGCCGCTACAGGGGCCGCGTCACGAAAAACGGCCGCTTCTACGACAGTCGAGGCCGCTACTCGGGCCGCGTGGACAAGAGCGGCCGCAGCTACGACAGCCGGGGCCGCTACAAAGGCCGCGTCACCAAAGGCGGTCGCTTCTACGACAGCCGAGGCCGCTACTCGGGCCGCGTGGACAAAAACGGCCGCCGCTACGACAGCCGCGGGCGCTACGTCGGCCGCAGCAAGTAGCGTCCCGCGGGTCCCCAGCGAGTCTTCAGCACAGCCGGAAGAACAGCATCCTCGGCGGAACACCCCGCGGAACACCCCTAAGACGTTGATCGTCGTGGTGCGGAACACGGTCCGCATCCAGGGTTGGCCGGATCTCTGGGTACTGACAACCGGTCAGGTCTCCGTCCTTGAGCTCTTCGCGCTGTATGCGCTCGAGCTCCCCGCCGCAGGGGGTGGCCGGGCGACAGGGAGACCACGTCGCTGAGCCCCTGCACCAGAACCGGGGCGTACCGAATTTAGGTGGTGCCGTCGCCGAGCTGACCGAACCGGCTCGATCCCCAGCACCAGACGCGGCTCACTCTTTCACGGAGCCATCGCCGACACCGAGCCTGATGGCTGGGGCCGGCGGGTCATCCTTCGAGACCACGCCAAACGTCGGCAGGCCGTTCGAAATCGGGGCACGCCAGCGGTTTCTTCCGTGCTGGGTGCGCTCGATTTCCTGCTGGCTGTCGACGATGAGAGTCGCATGGGTGACGAGCTGCCCTCGGTTCCATCCCGCCTTGCGGACCCACGCCTTCTGACATACCATCCGCGGCAGTCATGTGTCCCCCATCGCAACCATCGGCATCTTCTCGCTCCGGCTGCCGGCGCGCCCGTCGGATGCGCTGACCGCTCACGGTCACGGTCACACACCGCCTCCAGCTCCTCCCATGAGCCCACTCGCCAACCGCTTGAGAATCGCCCGGGACTACCTGCTGCGGCGACCGGTCTGCGGCGGTCTCCCCGTGGAGCTGACCATCGAGGTCACCAGCCGCTGCAACCTCCGGTGCCCTTCGTGTCCCCGCAGTGACGGGGTCCCCCGCGGCGTGGGAGACATGTCCCTGGAGACCTACCGCCGCATCCTCGACCAAGCCGCGCCGGCGCTGGAGTTCGCCTTCCTGCACATGGCCGGAGAACCGCTGTTTCATCCGCAGCTCCGGTCGTTTTTCGACGAAGCCGAGGTCCGGGGCGTTCGGACAGGGCTCTCCACCAATGGCACGCGGCTGGACCGCGAGCGCGCTCAGCAGCTGATCGACTCGCCGCTGGACCTGCTCATCGTCTCCGTCGACGCCACGGACCGGGACTCCTACGTGGCGGCTCACGGCGCGGACCTGTACGCCGAGGTCGTCCGCAACGTCGAGTCGTTCCTGCGCCTCAAGACGCGGGCGGGGCGGGGCCCCTACACGGTCCTCCAGATGATCAGAAGGGCCGACGACCCACGACCCGAACAGTTCCTCCGCCGCTGGGCAGGCTCCGGGGCCGACGCGCTCCGGTTGAAGCGGTTCTTCAACTTCGGTGGAAACGTCGAAGGGGCCGATGCGGCGCCCGGCGGCCCGACGCCCGGCGGCCCGGCGCCCCCCTGCGTCCTACTCTGGCGCCAGCTGGCGGTCTGCTACGAGGGCTCCGTGGTGTCCTGTTGCCACGACTTTCTCGAGCAGTCGGTGCTCGGCAACATCCATGAGCAGTCCCTGCGTGAGCTCTGGAACGGACCCGCCATGATCGCGCAGCGGCGGCTACAGCTCGCGGGGCGCGCGGAGGAGTCCGCGCTCTGCGCGGGCTGCAATCCCCCGGTCTTGGGCCTGCCCCAGCTCCTCGGCGCAACGGCCGTCGACTCCCTGCGCGGCAAGAAGATCGTCATCGCGCTCGAGCGCCTCGCCTACCGGGCCGGACGGCCCGCCCCCTACTGACCCGACGGGTTCATCGCCACTCCCGCACGGTCGACAGCACGTTCGACGACCCCGTTCGACAGCACGGTCGACAGCACGGTCGGCGACCCCGTTTGGCGGCGCGTTCTTGCGCCCCCTTTCCCTGGCTCGCTCTGTCAGCGATACTGGATCCGTTCTGCATCGCGCGGGAGGATGGCATGATCCGGCAAGGCTCGCTTTTGCTCTTGGCCTGTTTGCTCCTCGTGGCGTGCGGCGACGACGACGGCGGCACCGGCAACAACAACGCCTGCCCCGTGGGCTACGCCGCGGAGGGACCGGCCTGTGTGCCCGTCTTCGACGACTGCGCCGGGCCGACCGAGATCCCCGTGCTGGGAGGCGGCTGCCTTGCGGTGGGCGTGACCTACTGCGCCACGGGCTTGTTCGAGCCCGACGGCGAGGACGGCTGCGCGCCGATTCTGCCCGCGCAGACCTGTCCCCCGGGCACCATGCCGGTCATCGGTCAGACCGAGTGCCAGCCCGTGGGTGTGCTCGAGTGCGCCGACGGCTTCGAGTCCGACGGCGCGGGAGGCTGTGACGCGATCCTCCCGCCGGCCCCCTGTCCGCCCGGGTCTATCGCCGTGCTGGGCTACACAACCTGCCAGCCCCTGGGAGACTGCGGCACAAGCACCTTCGGCAACATCCAGGACGACGGCATCACGGTGTATGTCGATCAAACCGCCGACGCGACCTCGGCCGACGGCTCGGTCCAGGCCCCCTTCGTGACCATCGGAGAGGCCCTGGCCGTGGTGGTCCCGGGAGGCCGGATCGCCGTGGCCGAAGGGGAGTACCTGGAGCGGGTGACCTTGAGTGATCCCCTGCGGCTGGCAGGCCGCTGTGCCGAGCGGGTGACGATGCGGGGGCCGATCTTCCTCGGCTCGCCGACACCGCCGTTGACCATCGGCGCCGGGGGCTCCGGCAGCACCGTGAGCGGCTTCACCTTGACCGGTCCCGGCAAGGGGCTCCAGATCTCCGGCGCTGTGCAGGTCAGCGTAGAAGAGGTGGAGGTGACAGAGACCGGGGACGTGGGCATCAGCGCCAGCGCCCAGAGCGAGGTGCATCTGACCCGGGTCAAGGTGGTCCGCGGCTCGGGGATCGGCTTGCTCGCCGAGTACTCGACGCTCGAGGCATACGAGAGCGTGGTGCGGGACACCCAACCGCGTCAGAGCGACGGCCGTTTCGGCCGGGGAATCAACGCCGAGTGCGGCGGCTTCTCGGGCTTCTGCGGCAGCCTCGAGGTCACACGCAGCCTGGTTTCCGGGAACCGGTCGAACGGCATCTTCACGGCCGGACCGGACACCACGGTCACAGACACGGTCGTCGGGGACACCCTCCCGGACTCCGACGGCTCGATGGGCCGCGGGATCACTGCCAGCTGCAGCGCCGACCTGGGCGTCTGCGGCCGCCTCGACGTCGTGGGCAGCGTGCTCGCCCGGAACCGGAGCGTGGGTGTCTACGCCCGAGGGGTGGACGTCACGGTGACCTCGACAGTAGTACGCGACACCCAACTGCGACAGAGCGACAGCGACGAAGGGCACGGCGTCGGCGTCCACTGCGACGAAACCCTGGATCAATGCGGGACGCTGAGCGTCACGAACAGCAAGGTCGCGGGAAACCGAACCATGGGAATCTTCAGCCTCGGTGTCGACACCGACATCACCGCGTCCCTGGTGCGAGACACCGCACCCGATGCGAGCGGGGACGCGGGCCACGGGGTCCGCGCGCAGTGTGACCCCCTCACGCGCCACTGCGGACGACTGACCGTGTCGGCGAGCCTGGTCGAGGCCAACACCGCGGCCGGCGTCTCCGCGATCGGCGCCGACCTCGCGGTGCGCTCCACGGTGGTGAGCGACACGTTGCCGATGCCCTCAGGGGTCAACGGCCCCGGCATCGCCGCGCAGTGCGCCACGAATATTCCCCGCTGCGGAACCCTGGAGGTCACGTCCAGCCTGATCACCGGCAACACGGACGTGGGCATTTCGGCCTACGGTGTCGAAGCCACCGTCACCGCCGCGGTGGTCCGGGACACCGTCTCGGGAGGCGACGGGGCGATCGCCCGGGGCATCGAGGCCTTCTGCGAGCCGGAGCTGGGCGTCTGCGGGCGCCTAATCGTCGCTGAGAGCCTGATCGCCGGGAACCGAAGCTTCGGCATCAGCTTGGGGGGTGTGGACGCCCAGGTGGTCGCCACGGTGATCCGGGACACCTTGCCCAGCGCGCAGGACGGGACGTCCGGTCGCGGCATAAGCGCGCAGTGCCAAAGCTCGACGGGCAGCTGCGGACACGTGAGCGTCGTGGACAGTCTGGTTTCTGGCAACCGGGACATCGGCGTCGTGGGAGTCGGATCGGAGCTGACGGTGACCCGCTCCGTGGTGCGCCAGACCCTCCCGAACGAGCGCGACGGGACGTTCGGTGTGGGCATCGGCAGCCGCTGCGATCCGTCGACCGGGACCTGCGGGTCGACGACCCTCTCGCAGAGTCTGATCGCCGACAATCGATCCGTGGGCATCCTATCCTTTGGGGTGGACACCACGCTGACCGGATCGCTGGTGCGAGACACCCTGCCGGAGACGACCGGTGGACACTACGGCCGGGGAATCAGCGCGCAGTGCGACCCAATGGTGGGCTACTGCGGCAGCCTGAGCGTCGCGGGCAGCGTGATTCGGTCCAGCGAGCAGAGCGGGATCTTCATCCACGGCGTACCGGCGGTCCTCGAGGGAGTGGCCGTGCTGGACACCGTGCCCAACACGTCCGGCTTCTGGGAGGGACAGTTCGGGCAGTCGATCTGGGCGATGTGCGACCTGGACCTCGAGAGCTGCTCGACGCTGCAGCTGACCTCCTGCCTGCTGGAGAGCAGCCACAAGGCCGGCCTCGCGATGCAGGGCGTCTCCGGCTTCATGCGCACCAGCGCGATCCGCCAGGTGCTGGCCGACACGCGGGACGGGAAGTACGGCTACGGCGCTCAGCTCGAGGGGGTCACGGGGCTCGCGATGATCTCGTTCAACGTGATCGACTGCTCGATCCAGGACGCCAAACTGGCGGGGATCCTCTACTACCGGGCCCAGGGAACCCTGACCGGCTCGGTGGTGAGCGGCGGAGAGAACAGCGTGATCATGAACGAGGGCTCGGCCCCCACCATCCTGGACGACAACGCGCTCAGCGGCACGGTCGAGAGCGATCCCATCTGGGCCAATCTGGCGCCCTCACCCGCCCCTCCGCCGGCGCTGCCGGATTGAGCCGCTGGAGCACCGCGCCCCAGGGCCCCTTGACGCGTCGCAAGGCGCCGCGCAATACTTCGCTGTGGTCGCAGAGATCGTTCGGCACGCGCGGGCGGTCACGGGGCGTCGTGCGGATCGCGGCGGACACTTCTGATCGTCGTCGAGGCGCGCGTGGAGGAGCGGTATTCCGGTGAAGTCAGTCAGGCTGCGGTGTCTCATCGCCCTCGTCGCCGGGGCGCTGATCCTGGGTGGGGCGGGAGCCCCCGCCGGGGCCGCTCCCGCGGTCTCCACATCAGTGAAGATCCGCGTGATCAAGCTGGCCCGGCAGGGGAAACGCGCGTTCAGCAAGAAGCGGTACGATCAGGCGCTGCGCTTCTGGAAAACGGCCTACAGCCTGTGGCCCAAGACGCAGCTCCTGTTCAACATCGCGCTGGCCCATGAGCGGCTGAAGCAGCCGGCACAGGCGATGACGTTCCTGCGGGAGTTCGAGCGCGAAGCCGAGCGAACGCAGCTGAAGAGCTCCCTGCTCAAGGCGGCGCGCAAGCTCTTCGGGTCCCTCGATTCCCAGGTGTCGGTGCTGGCGCTTCGCGGCCACTCGGGCGCCCGGGTCTTCGTGGACGGAAAGCTGGTGGGGACCGTGCCCCTGACGGTGGTGCTGCTCCCGGGATCCCGCACGCTGGAGTTCCGGACCCCGGGACGACCGGCGGTGCGCAGGCAGGTGGAGCTCACGGCGGGACGCACGACGAGCCTGCCGGTGCATTTCCCGCGCCTGCGACCGCCCCCTCGCCCGCGCCCCCCCGCGCAGAAGAAGGGGCTGCACATGGCGTACGCCCTCTCCCTGGCCGGCCTCGCCCTGGCGCTGTCGGGCGCGGCCATCGGGACGGGCCTACTGGCGAAGCAGCGCTACGACGCGTTCCAGGACGACCCCACCGCGTCGACGCGGGACCGGGTGCGGGTGCTGCGGGACGCGACGAACGGGCTCTGGGCGGCGGCCGGGATCGCCGGCGTCGGCGCGGTGGTGATCGCCATCTTCACACGCTGGAAGAGCCGCCGCGAGGCTCCGCAGAGCGCGTCCCTCGGGGTCGAGCTGGACGTGGGCTCCGCAGGCCTGACAGTGAGCATCCATGGGCGGTACTAGCCAGGGTCTCATGGACACTGGCGCAAACAGCGTCACAGTGGCCACGAGGCGCGCCAATGGATGACGACGGCAAGACCATCTCCCTGAAGCGGCAGGGAGGCCCATCGGAGTTCACACCGAGCGTGAACCGCCCCGTCGTCGCCGCGCCCGCCCGGGACGTCGAACCCCGCTTCGGGCGCTATGAGCTCCTGATGGAGCTGGCGTCCGGCGGCATGGCCACCATGTTCCTGGCCCGCCTGCGCGGGCCGGAGAGCTTTGAGAAGCTCGTTGCCATCAAGATCATCCACGCCCACCTCACCCGCGAGCAGAGCTTCGTCGAGATGTTCCACGACGAGGCGCGGATCTCGGCCCTCGTGCACCACCCCAACGTCGTGCAGATCTTCGATCTCGGCGCCATCGAGGATCGCTACTACATCGCCATGGAGTTCGTGCGGGGGCAGGACTACCGCGCCGTGCTCAAGCACACGGTCGGTCACGCGCGGTCGAAGGACACCTCGCTTCCGCTCCAGGGCTGGCTGTACGCGGCGCGCGTCGCCGCGGACGCGGCGGCCGGGCTGCACGCGGCGCACGAGCTCTGCTCCTCGGGCGGTGAGCCGCTGGGGCTGGTGCACCGGGACGTCTCACCGCACAACATCCTCATCTCCTATGACGGCCACGTGAAGCTGACCGACTTCGGCATCGCCTATGCCAAGCACCGCATGACGCACACCGCCAGCGGCGTGCTCAAGGGCAAGACCGCGTACATGTCACCCGAGCAGGCCACCGGGGACCCCATCGATCGCCGGTCCGACCTGTTCGCCCTCGGGACCGTGCTGTGGGAGGCCCTCACCCTGAAGCGGCTGTTCCGCCGGGAAAGCGACACGGCGACCCTGTACGCCCTGACCCACAAGCAGATCCCCTCGCCGCGGGCCTTCAATGTGGACCTCCCGGTGCCGCTCGAGCGGATCGTGATGCGCACCCTCGCCCGGGACCCTGCCGAGCGCTACCAGACCGGCCAAGAGCTGCAGCGAGCTCTGGAGACGTTCATCTCCCGGTCGGACGAGGTGGTGGGCGCCGAGGAGCTCAAGGGCCTGATGTCCCTGCTCTTCGCAGAAAGGAAGGCCCGGGTCGACGAGGAGATCAGCGCGCGGTTGGCGCAGCCGCCCACCCAGGCCGCGTCGCCGTCCCAGCCCTCTGGGCCGTCCCTGCCCTCCCTGCTCTCCCAGACCGGCCCGACTCGGGCCCCGGGGGAAACCCACGAGACGAAGCTCTCCGCCCAGGCGCACAGCGCGCCCGTGGCCCGGGACCGCAGGTCCCGATCCCTCACGATGGGGCTCGTGGGCGTCGCGCTGGTGCTGGTCATCGCAATCTCCGGGTACTTCCTGCTCAGGGGGACCGGAGCGGACTCCCGCCGAGGCGCAGCGCCCCCGCCTTCCGGGAAGACGGCGCCCGCCGCCGCCGGCCCCGGCGCCGATGCCCGCGCGCGTCCCATCCCCGCGCGACCGACGTCCGAGCTGCTGATGATCACCTTCTCGATCAAGCCGGCCGAGGCCAAGCCGACCATCCTCTTCCGGGGCAAGCGGTACCGGCAGTCACGGCTGGACCTGCTCGTGGGCGCAGGCAAGACCACCGAGCTCGTACGGGTCGAGGCGCCGGGGTACGAGCCCCAGACCCGCCACGTCACCGTGCGAAAAGAGGCGAAGCTCACCCACGAGTTCGCGCTGCGGCCGCTGAAGCAGCGCCCCATCCATCGCCCCCTGCGCAGACCGCCCAGACGCCGCGGCGGCACACCCACGCCGGTCGACATCGATTTCGAATAGAGCTTCGATCAAGACTCGGGGTAGGTGTTCACGGGGCGCGCTATTTGCGGCACCTTCCGAGCGCAGCGAGGGTCCCCCCGGAGGGGGCGGAGGGGGCACCAATGAGCCACGAAGTGGCGGTTCGATCTCCGGAAGGGGGCCCCATTGCTCGGTGCCGATACCAGAGCGACAGATCCGCCGCTCCGCGGCGGGAGACACCCCTCCCGTCCCCTCAAGGGGCAGCCCGCGCTGCGCGCGGGGGCGCTGTGCCGTCTTCAGCGTGAACGGTTAGGGGTCGCGCATGGACAACTCCTCGGATCAGGGCGCCGAGGCGCCCGGCTCGCGAGGCGCCAGAAGGGAGCATATCGGGAATATTCGACCGCCTGGCAACAAAGCGAGCCGGGATGGATCAGCGTCCTGAACGATCGAGTTGTCCATTCGTGACCCCTTACGACTCCGGATAGGCGGTCCAGCCGTCGGTCCAGGGGATGGAGCCCGGGGCGAAAGCGCCGCGGTAGTTGGCCGTGGGATCGAAGGGCGCGGGAGGGGGGTCGACGCCGGTGATGGAGCTCCCCGCGGGGATCCACCCCGGGTTGCTCAGGTCGTAGGGGCGCTCGAGCAGCGGGTCCTCGCCGAACAGGTTGTTCCACTGGGGCTGGACGTAGTACTGGTCCTCGGCAAATCCCCCGTCGTCGTCTCCTGACGCGTCACCGGTCTCATCCGGTTCCCCGGCCACGGGGAAGTAGTGCGCTCCGCCGGCGCCGATCCGATAGAACACGGTATCGCGCACGATGGCCTCGTCAGCAAACGCCCGCGCCCCTGCCTCGTCACCTTCGATATCCACCGCCTCCGTGCCCTGCCCCATCATGATCCCGTGCGAGAAGAACCCCCCCCCGCCGGCCTTGAAGGTGATCCCACGCTGGGTGGGCGCGTCCAACGAGCCGATGAAGGTGAAGTTGAAGATCTGGAAGTCGGTGAGGGGCAACGCCGAGGCGTCCTCCTGAAGGTTGTCCACCTCCAAGGCCCCCTGCATGGCCGCGTCGCCCTGAACGGCGATGAACTGCCCTGTCCCCACCCAGCCCAGATCGATGTCGATGGCCTCGTCGGCGGCCCGCGTGATGACGATGTACCGCACGTCCACCGTGCCCCCGAAGATCTCCAGGCCGTCGTCTCCGCCAAAGTGCAGCTGCACGTGATCGATCGTGGTCCCGCGCCCGCAGCCGCACAGCGAGAGGCTGTTCAGATAGTCTGTCCCCTGGATTTGGCCGCCCGCGAATTCGATCCGCACGTACCGGAGCGTCCCGCAGTTCCATTCCGAATCGGTGCCGCCGAAGGGGGGTTCCAGCTCCCCGGGGCGGATCCGGAGATACGCCCCCTCCCGGTTGACCGGCGCCTGTCCGAGCAGGGCCACGCCCCCCCAGTCGCCGGCCAGCCGCTGCCCCGGGGGTGAAATGCTCGAAAAGACGATGGGGCGCTCCCGGGTTCCGGAGGCGTCCAGCGTGCCCCCGGACCGCACGACGAGGGCGGAGTGCTGCTCGGCGAGGATCGTCGTCCCCGGCTCGATGGTCAGCGTGACCGACGGCTGCACCGTGATCACGTCCTTGAGCACCCAGACCCGGTCCGACGTCCACACGGTGTCCACGCCGATGTTGTCCACGATCTCGACCCGGGGCCTCTCCACGCACAGTCCGTCGCTGCACAGGGACGTCGATCCGCATTCCTCATCGGCCCGGCACATGTCCAGCTCGAAGACGCACCCCTGCTGCGCCCCCGCGACGATCGCCAACGCGAGGGCGAGAGCCAGGTCAACACAACCGCTGCGGACCCTTGGACTCATGAAGACTCCCACAGCTTCGAACTCTATTGATCCTGCGACGGATTGTAAACTACCATGCTGATCATCTGCCGCACAGAGGGTCGGAAACGCTGCTACTCGCTGAAGAGCCCTGAGCAGATGCAAGCGGTGTTGCGGGCGATGGAGCGACTGAGAGACGCCACGGCCGACGGCTCGGACGCGGTGTCCTGTACGGACGACCAGCGTGCCTAGGAGGGGAACCATGACCCAGCTCCAGACAACCGTGTGCCCCCGCTGCGGCGCCGTGAACCGCATCCACCCGGACAAGCCGGCCCGGGCGGCCCGCTGCGGGCAGTGCAAGCAACCGCTGTTCACCGGCCAGCCGACGGCCCTGACCGCCGCGGACTTCGACCGCCAGATCGGCCGGAGCGAGATCCCGGTGCTGGTGGACTTCTGGGCCGACTGGTGCGGGCCGTGCAAGATGATGGCGCCCGTGTTCAGCCGGGTGGCGGTCGAGCTCGAGCCCCGGGTGCGCTTCGCCAAGGTCGACACCGAGCGCGAGCAGGGCATCGCCTCCCGCTTCGGCATCCGGTCCATCCCCACCATGATCCTGTTTCAGGGAGGCCGCGAGGTCGCCCGCGTCTCCGGCGCCATGAACGCCGAGCAACTCCGCGCCTGGGTGCAGCAGGCGCTGTCGGGCGTGGTATAGACAGTCGGGCGTGGTATAGATCCTTCGCAAGGATGATCCATAGACTCCCAACCGCAACCGGCGCGCTCCTCGCCGCGGCGGCGCTCGCGGCGCTCGCGGCGCTGCCGGCGTGCACCTTTCTGAACCGCGGGTTCACCTACGCGCGCATCGATCCGATCCTCGACGTCGGCTGGTACGCCCCGTCGGAATTCGTGGTGGGCAACCCCGGCACGCCGCTCCCCACCGACACGGACGAAGACACCACCCTGCCCAGGCAGGCCCTCCTGCGCGTGACCGACTACGCCCGGCGCATGAAGTCCTGCGCCCTGCTGGTCCTGCACCACGGCCGCATCGTGCTCGAGCGGTACTGGTGCGGCCGCACCCGCGCCTCGCGCTATCAGACCCAGTCGCTGGCCAAACCGGTGCTGGCGCTCCTGACCGGGCTCGCGATCCGGGACGGGCGGATCCCGTCGGTGGACACGCCCGTGGCCCGCTACCTCCCGGGCTGGGCCGGCGACGCCCGCTCGGCCATCACCATCCGCCACCTGCTGCAGATGACCTCCGGGCTGGACCTCGGTCCCCTCGTGCGGATCCACATCGGCACCGACGTGCGCGGCTACACCCTGGGTGTGCCCGCGGAATTCCCGCCGGGGAGACGCTACCGCTACAACAACATGAACGCCCAGATCCTGGGGCTGCTGCTGGAGCAGGTCTTCGGCGAGCGCTACTCCCAGCTCTTGTCGCGGCTGCTCTGGCGACCGCTGGGGGCGCAGCACGCCAGCGTCTGGCTCGACATCCCGGGGGGAACGGCGAAGACCTACTGCTGCCTGATGGCCACCGCGCGGGACTGGGCCCGGATCGGGCTCCTGCTGCAGCACCGGGGGCGCGTCGGAAGCCGCCAGGTTGTGCCCACCCGCTGGATCGACGCCATGCTGCGCCCATCGGCGCGAAATCCCGCCTTCGGGTACTTCGCCTGGCTGGGAAACGCTCACAGCCCGGGGCGGCGCCACGACTGGAAGAAGCCCTTCCTCGCCCAGGACACGGTCGTCCTCATGGGCCGCAGGGAGCAGCGCGTGTTCGTGATCCGGTCCCACGGCCTGGTCATCGTGAGGATCGGCCGCGAGGCCGGGCCGCGCTGGGAAGACACCTTCCTGCCCAATACCCTGGTCCGGGCCTTGCTTCGTCAAGCGCCGCGGATGCAACCCCCGCGGATGCAGCAACCCCGGATGCAGCAGCCCCGGATGCAACCGCCCCGAAAGCAACCGCCCCGGCAACGAAAGCCATAGCCTTCAGAAGAGGGCGGCGGCCGTGATATCCTGGGGTGGATGCCACGGACGTCCATGCTCCTGGGAGCCCTGCTCACGATCGCCACGGCGGGAGCCGTGGGTGGCTGCGCCCTGATCCAGACGGACTACTATCGTGGGCGGCAGTGGAAGCTCGCGTTCCAGGCGCTGAAGGAGAAGAGGCTCCGGGCCGGTCAGCCCGAATCGGCGCTGCTCGACGTCGCCGATCCGGCCACCCGCCGGAGGTTCGGCAGCTTCACCTACTACACCTTCCGCCTCCGGCGGAAAGGAAGAGCCCAGCCCAGCGCGCTGATTGTCATCGCCAAAAACGGAAAGCTCGTGCATGCCTGGCTCGCCGACGGTTGCACCCGTCGTCGCCCCTACTTCGACCGCATGAGCAAGTGCGACTGGACCGCGCTCATCAACATGACCAAGCGCAGGCGTCACCCCGACGGCACCGAGGAGATTAGGCGCCCCGCGACCGCCCGGGCGTCGGAGCCGAGCCCCTCCCGCACAGCCCCCCCTTCCGCCTCGAAAGAGAAAGAGCAGTAGCGCCAGCGCGCTACTCCGCCCGCTCGATGAAGGCGTCGATGGCCTCGGCCACGCCGTGCTCGGCTAAGTGACGGAGGTAGCCGCGCCAGAACTCCAGGATGGCGGCCGGCTGATCAGGGGACTCGAGCAGCCAGTCGAAGGGGCGCCACTCGGCGAGCTCGACGTGCTTGTCGAACAGGTAGAGGCCGACCCGCCCCTGGGACATCTTCGCGGCGGCCTCCCAGGAAGGGCGCAGGCCGCCCACGTCTCGCTTGAAGGGCTTCACCCAGTCGCCGTTGACCTCGAGGCTGGCGCCCCAGCTGGGCAGGGTGCCGGGGGCGTCGTCGGCGGCCCAGCCGAGGCCGAACCAGAGGAAGGGCACCGGGAAGTCCATGCGGAGCAGGTAGAGCCCGAAGTTGTCCAGGTTCTCCCGCAGCTCGACGTGGGCATATCCCCAGAACACCCGCTCCACCTCGGCGGTGAAGGCCTCCTCGGCGCGCTCGAAGAAAGCGCGCACCGGACCGAACTGCCGCCGGGGCACGATCTGCTCGGCGTCGTCGCGGGTGAACAGCGGGCGGGGGGCTGTTTCCCGAGGGTCACTCATCGCCGCCGTCGCCGCTTGCCCTTGGCCTGTCGGGTCAGGCGTTGGATCTTCCGCAGACTCTGGTACGCCCGCCGGGCGTCGGCCCGGACGGTGGGGCTCCGGTCGCGCTGCAACCGCCCCAGGAGCTGGAAGGCCGACGGGTGGGGGGCCAGGCGCGCCAGGGCTCGGGCCACGCTGCGGCGCACGCCCGGGGAGGCGTCCCGGGCCAGCCTGCCCAGCCAGTAACGCGCCCGTTCGGTCCGGGCAATCCCCACCGCCACCACCGCGTCACGTCGCACCACGGCCGAGCTGTGGGTGAGCGCCCGGATGACCGTGCGCTGGGCGACCGGCACGGTCCAATGGCGCGCCAGGGTCTGCAGCGCCACGCCGCGGATGGAGCGCTCGTACCGCAACGCCAGCGACGCCAAGGTGCCCACCGCGCGTCTGTCGCCCAGCTTCGCCGCGGTCCGGACCGCCGCCCGCAGCACCCGCAGGCTCTGATCCCGGAGCAGCGGGTCGAGGAGCACCGGGCCGAACTTCGGCCTCCAGGCCAAGGCGTGCGCAACGCCCAGGCGGACCTGCGAGTCCTTGTGCCGGGTGAGCCGCCGGAGGGCCGTCACCGACGCCCCCCGGGCGAGGACCCGGGCGGCCGCCTCGCTCCGTGCCCCGACCGAGGAGGCGGTCAGCACCGCGACCCGGACGGCGCCCCCTCTGCCCCGCATGGCGAGCAGGGCGGCCCGGTGGGCCTGCTGGTAGGCGGGATCAGAGTCCTGCAGCTGGTGCGCTCGGGGCCGCGGGGCATCCAGCCCGGGGCGGCTGAGGGTCGTGCCCAGTCGCAGCGGCGGAGGCGGCGGTGGGCGGTGCCGGGTGGTGATCGTCCCGGGGAGGGGCGTGTTGAACGGCTCTGTTGGCGCCGGCGGCGGGATCTTGCGCCGCGGCGCTTTCCGTCGCCTCCGCTTGCGAGCGTCCGCTGTTGGACACGCCAAGCCAGAGACCCACCCAATGGTCAAGAGCAACGAGATCGTGCGCATGGGATGACTGTGGGCGATGTTCTCCGGCTTGTCCAGGGGCGGAATGTCAGAGCTCGCGGCCCGTGACCTCGAAACCATCGCCTTGCTCTTTCCCCTGCTCTGTCCATTGGACAAAACGAAATTCCAGAGACATAATCATCGCTGAACCCGTGAACCCCCCACGTCCTGGCAGCTGGCGTGGGTCGAGCCGGCCAAAACGCCAGAGCGGGCTGGCGCGCGCGGGTGAGTTGGGAGTAAGACGATGATCTGTCCTGCGTGTAACTGCAAATACGAAGAATCGTTAACATTTTGTCCCAAGGACGGCACGGCGCTCGTCCCGGACAATGACCAGACGGAGAGCCGCGTCGGCCAGATCCTCGCCGACCGGTACCGCATCGTACGCATGCTCGGCGAAGGCGGCATGGGAGAGGTGTACGAAGCGGAGCACATCTACATCAAGAAGAAGGTCGCCCTCAAGCTGCTGCGCAACGAGATCACCTCCAACGCCGAAGCGGTCACCCGGTTCCACCAGGAGGCGCTGTCCGCCTCCACCATCGGCCACGAAAACATCGTGGTGATCGACGACTTCGGACGCCTCCCCGACGGCAGCGTCTACCTGACCATGGAGTACCTCGCCGGAGAGCCTCTGTCCGACCTGATGCTCAGGGGCAAACAGCCGCCGGACCGCGCCCTGGATATCGTGATGCAGATCTGTCGCGGACTGGCCGCGGCCCACTCCAAGGGGATCATCCACCGCGACATGAAACCGGAGAACGTCTACATCGTCGTGGACAAGGACGGCACAGACCTGTGCAAGATCCTCGACTTCGGTATCGCGAAGGTGTCCTCCTCCGACTCGGGCGAAAATCTCACCCGAACGGGCACCATCTTCGGCACGCCGCACTACATGTCCCCGGAGCAGGCTATGGGGAGGCAGCTCGACCACCGCACGGACGTCTATTCGGTGGGTGTCATCATGTACGAGCTGTTTACCGGCACCGTTCCCTTCAAGGCCGAGTCCTTCATGGGAATCCTCACACAGCACATCACGGCGCTGCCGCAGCCGCCCCGGCAGTGCGCTCCGGATCGGCAGATCCATCCGGAGATCGAGCGGATCATCCTCACCGCCATGAACAAGGAGCCGGAGAAGCGGTATCCGTCCATGGTGGAGTTCCTCGAGGACCTGAGGAACGTCAAGGGTACGATCACCTCCCTGCAGCCGGCCGCGGCCGCGGCCGGCGCGGGTGCCAGCGGAGGCTGGGGCAGCGCGTCCACATTCCACTCGGCAGTGCCGCCCACGACCATGGCGGCCGAGATCAGCGGACCGGTCGCGGCGCTCGGCGCCACCGCGCCGAGCATTCCCCCCATGATCACCCAGCCGCCCATGGGATCACAGCCGGCGATGGCGGCCGCCCATGTGACCGGCCCCACCGCAATGCCTTACGTTGAGACGACCACCGGTGGGGGAAGCAAGGTGGGCCTCATCATCGCCGTGCTGCTCGTGGTGCTCGGGGGTGGAGGGGCGGGGGCCTACTTCATATTTGCCGGCGGCGGCGGCGGAGGGGACAAGGGCAAGGGCGCAGTCGCCAAGGCGGACGGCATGGACGCCATGGATGACGCCATGGACGCCATGGACGGGGACGCCATGGACGCCATGGACGCCATGGGCACCCAGCTCCCAGACGCCATGGAGGGCAAGCTCCCGGACGCCATGGACGCCATGAAGACCGAGCCCATGGGCGCCATGGTGCCGGACGCCATGGACGCGCCGCCGGCCCAGATCAAGATCCGCACCAAGCCCCACGGCGCCAAGATCTACAGAAACGGCGAATTCCTGTGCACCACCACCTGCAAGGTCAGCGTGCCCGCGGGAGAGGAGCAGGAGATCACGATCAAGCGCGAGGGATTCCAGGACAAGACCCTCACCCTCAAATCCGGCGGCCCCAAGGCGGTTACCGTGAAGCTGACGAAGGTGGCCGTGGAGCCCCCGCCCATGCGCCGTGCCGTCATGCATCCGGTCATGCGCCGCGCCGTCATGCGTCCCGTCATGCGCCGTCGTGGGTCCGCGGATCCCTTCGGCGAGGGCATCGACTAGATCTAGACGTCCACCATGGCGAAATTCCATCCGTTCGCGATCGAGCGGCTGATCGCCAAGTGGGAGAACGTGGTGGACTACGATCTCTCCGAGAGCGGCGTGCTGCCCGCGACGCTCAGAGAGCTCGTGGACGATCCGGCGCAGCTGGACGAGCTCTTGGACGTACGGCTGGGCTACCCCCAAACCAACGGCATCGACGAGCTTCGTGAGCTGATCGCCGCCCTCTACCCGGGCGCCGCCTCCGACAATGTGCTGGTGACGGTCGGCGCGGCCGAGGCCAACTACCTCGCCCTGTCCACCGTGGTACAGCCCGGCGACGAGCTCGTGGTGATGCTGCCCAACTACATGCAGATCTGGGGCATCGCCCAAAACCGTGGCCTGCGGCCCACGCCGTTCCACCTCCGCGAAGAGCACGGCTGGAAGCCGGATCTGGACGAGCTCGCTGAGGTGGTGACCGACCGCACGAAGCTGATCGCGATCTGCAACCCCTCGAACCCCACGGGCTACATCCTCACCGCCGGGGAAATGGACGCCATCGTGGCCGTGGCCGCGCGGGTGGGGGCCTGGCTCCTCGCGGACGAGGTGTACAGCGGCACCGAGCTCGACACCGACGAGCAAACTCCGACTTTCTACGGCCGCTACGATCGGGTGCTGGCCATGAACAGCCTCTCCAAGGCCTACGGCCTGCCCGGGCTGCGCATCGGCTGGACCGTGGCGCCGGCGCAGGCCGTCGAGGACTTCTGGGCCCGCCACGACTACACCACCATCGGCACCACCATGCTGGGCAATCGCCTCGCCGCCCGGGCGCTCTCTCCCGCGGTGCGGCCGCGGCTCATCGCCCGGGCGCGCGGCCTGGTGCGGAACGGCCTGCCCGTGCTGCGGCGCTGGCTCGAACGCCGGGCCGGGGACTTCGAGCTGGTGCCTCCGCAGGCCTCGCCCATCGCCTTTGTGCGCTATCACCTAGGCATCAATTCCACAGCGCTCGTGGAGCGCTGCATTCGCGAGCAGAGCGTGCTGATGGTGCCCGGGGATCACTTCGGTATGGACGGCCACCTGCGGCTCCGCCACGGCCTGCCGCCGGACTACCTGCAGGCCGGCCTCGACCGCTTCGGCGCGGTGCTCGACGGCCTGGGTGGCGCCCCGGGGTCATGACCGAAACCACCTCCCACCTCTCCGAGCTCCCCGGCCTCCCCACCGTGCACGACGTGCACCGCGCGCGGGACGCGATCCGGGACACGCTGCGCGACACGCCGCTGATCGCCTCGCCTGAGCTCTCGCGACGCGCCGGCGCCCGGGTCTGGCTCAAGCCCGAGTGCCTGCAGCGCACCGGGGCCTTCAAGATCCGCGGCGCGGCCAACAAGCTCGCGAGCCTGACCGCCGCCGAGCGCGAACGGGGGGTCGTCACCGCCTCGAGCGGGAACCACGGCCTCGCCGTAGCCCAGGTGGCCGCCCGGGCGTCCATCCGCACGGTGATCTGCATGTCCACGCGCGTGCCCGACAACAAGGTGCAGAGGATCCGCGGCTACG
Source organism: bacterium (assembly GCA_043825095.1). Classification (GTDB taxonomy): domain Bacteria; phylum Myxococcota_A; class Polyangia; order HGW-17; family JAJRWW01; genus JBDRSE01. Next base: position 17,418 of record JBDRSE010000389.1, on the reverse strand, counting down.
GCGCAGAGGTGGTCCAGCAGGGAGACCGCTACGACGACGCCGAGCGCCACGCCTTCGCCCTCGCGGCGCAGCAGGGGCTCACCTGGATCTCCGCCTTCGACGACCCGCACGTCATCGCCGGCCAGGGCACCATCGGCCTGGAGCTGCTCGCCGAGCAACCCGCCCTGGACACTGTGCTCGTGCCCCTGTCCGGCGGCGGGCTGATCGCGGGCGTCGCCCTGGCGCTCAAGGCCACCCGGCCGGCCATCCGGGTGATCGGCGTGTCCATGGATCGGGCCCCCATGATGGCCCTGAGCCTGCAGGCGGGTAAACCCGTCGAGGTCCCCGAGCAGGACACCCTCGCCAGCGCCTTGATCGGCTCCGTCGGTGCGGACAACCGCTACACCTTCCGGATGGTGCAGACGCTGGTGGACGACGTCGTGCTCGTCACCGAGGACGAGATCCTCGCCGCCATGGGCTTTGCCAAGGCCGCCCACGACCTGACCGTGGAGGGCGGCGGCGCCGTGGGAATCGCCGCGCTGCTCCACGGGCACATCGTCGTCCCCGGCCAAAGGGTCGTGATCGTGCTCAGCGGAGGAAACGTCGATCCCGACACCGTCGCCCGGGCCCACGCGGCCTGGCGCACACGATGAGCCGTCCGTCCGGCTCGTGAGCCTGCCCCACCCGGCTTTCCCCACCCGGTTCCTGCTGGAACAGAAGCCCGGCGACCGCGAAGACGACCAACCACAGCGCAAAGTGAAACACAGCTCGGTTCATGCGACCCTCCTTGTCGCGTGCACAACAGCAGATCCCGTGAAAGTCCTCGCTGATCGATGTCTTCTGACCAGCGCCGTTTTTTTGTCAGCGAACAGGAGGTTGCTGGTAACATTGGGGCTGGTGGGAACCACGAGGGAGTCACAGACATGGTTCGTAAGCTGATCTTCTGTTCGGGAGTGCTCGTGCTGGCGGCGGCCCTGCCGGCGGGCGACGCGCGCGCCCGCGGGAGCCGGTTCACCGGGCCGCACCCGGTTTCGCCGAAGCTGCTCAAGGGCATGTGCTACATCCAGGGGCCGCACGTGCACTCTTATCAGCCTCACCAGCCGATTCTATATGTCCGGGTCGGAGGAAATCACGCCTTCGTGGGGGACCCCGTGGAGTTCGAGGCCGAGGCGCCCCGGTACGCCTACTACGGACACCACCCGGCGTTCTGGCTCGGCCCGGCGGGCCACGGCAAGCACTACTGCTACATCACCGGGCCGCACCACCACTGGCACGCGCCGCCGCCAGGCCACGTCAAGTTCGAGCTCAAGGGGGGCGTGCGCTGGTACGTGGGAGGACACCCGACGTGGTATCGGCCCAAGCACTGGCGTGTGCAGGCCTTTGGGCGCCACTACGGCCGGGTCCATTTCCACAGGCCCGTGGTGCACGTCAAGCCCCCCCGCGGCTTCGTGGGGGTCGTCGTGGGAGCGCCCGGGCTGCACGGCTCGGTGAAGATCAAGGGGCCCGGCGTCTAGATCAAGATGAAGGGCTAGTCCCTGTTCGGCGTGCCCCTCGTCGGCGGTGGGCACCTCAAGGTCTAGGGCGGCGGCGGGCACCTCAAGGTCAAGGGCGGCGGTGGGCACCTCAAGGTCAAGGGCGGCGGTGGGCACTTCAAGGTCAAGGGCGGCGGTGGGCACTTCAAGGGCAAAGGCGGCGGACGGGGTGGATTCAGGGGCAAGGGTGGAATGCGCGGAGGGATGCGATGATGACAGCTCCCCAAAGTCCCCCGCGACTGCTCGCCGCCGCGCTGGTGACCACGCTCGCCCTCGGCGCCTGCGGCGCCTTAGGCGCCTGCGGAGACGACAAGTCCGGCAAGTCGGGCGTCTTTCCCGGCTCGGAGATGGCGAAGTTCGTCAAGGCCGGCTTCAAGGAGGGCAAGCTCGAGAGCATCAAGCCCGGCCCCTACGCCGCCCACCAGTGCTCCCAGGGAGAAGTCGGCGGGCTGAAGGTGCTGCTCTGCCGATACGGCTCCGCCGAGGAGGCGAAGAACGCCGAGCCCAAGCTGCTCCGGTTCGTGGGCGACTCGGTCACCGGGGCCGTCCGCATACGCGGCAAGATCGCCCTCGCCGTGGCCGATTCCGACAAGTCAGACCTCCGCGGCAAGAAGATCAACCGCCTGCTCCAAGCCTTCGCCCCCACCGCCGCACCACCGGAAAAAAAGGACAAGACCGCCCTCGACCTGCTCAAGTAGTCAAGTAGCTCTTGCTAGGCGCGGCGCACGGCAGCAGAAGCAGAAGCAGAAGCCAAACCATAAAACTACGATCTCGAAGCATGCCATTCTCTCGGAGCCAATCCGTTGGATCAGTATCGCCGAGGGGGAGCAGTCAGGCAGAGACGGACCCGCATGGCGCCGCCCTCAATAACGTGCGGCCAGCCGGGCGTAGACCCGGGGGCGGAAGAACTCCAGCACCGTCGCCCTGGTGAAGATCAGCGGTCGACGAGGGAGGCGATGGTTCCGATGGGCAGGAACAGGGACTGGGGTTCACCGTGAAGGAGGCCCTCGCGGACTCCTTCGACCGGCTCGAAGCCGAGTGATTGGTAGAAGCTCACAGTGGCCGGCTTGGCGTCGATCAGGACTCCGACGCAGCCCAAGCGGTCGCGCTGCTCGACGGCCAGGGTGAGCACGTGGCGAAGGAGGGCTTTGCCGATGCCCAGGCCCTGAGCTCGCGAGTCGACGCCCAGGCGCGCAAGGCGCAGCATCGGTAGCGGGTATGCGGGCAGTCGCTTTCGCAGGCGGGCGTGGGGGACGCTCGCCCGCTCCATGGACGACGCGGACACGGTGGCAAAGCCCACGATGCGCGCTTTGACTACCGCAACGTAGGTGACCACCAGGTGCAGCTTGAACTGGTTCTGACCGGCGTAGTGCTCGAAGAACCGGTCGAGGCCGGATTCGCCGCACGAGAAGTCGGTCCGGTTGTCCTCCCGGGTGAGGGGACGGATCTCAATCGTCTTGGTCACGCATCACCTTGCGGAGAGCCTCGGTGGGTTCCGGCGGGTTCTCGATGAGCTCAACGATGCGGTCGAACATGTTGTCGTCTACCGCCAGGCGAGCCGGTACGAGTGCCTCGTCGGGCAGCTCCCTACGCGCCTGCATGAAGTAGAGCAACGCCTGCTCCACCACGAAGTTCTTCTTCAGTCCATGGCTCTCGGTGAAGCGATCGAGCTTCTCCTTGGTCGCCGCCGATACCATGGCCGAGATCTGGGTTTGGCTTCTCATAATCGTCTCCTGGGACCGCAACTAGAAAAAACATGGTCAACCATTTAAAAACTAGCACGAGCCTGAACTCTCGGCAACGAGGGATCAGGAGGGCCCCACCTGCCCGCGGGTCCGGGGTGCGCGGGGGAAGCGCACACGCTTCACCCGGCCGCCTGGTGCGGTGGTGGAATGAGATCGTGACGCTCAGTCGTAGAGTGAAAAAACCCGCGCGTTCGAAGTGCTGGTCGAAGGTCAGTGACTGTGGCTCCCTTCCCTCTGACCGCGAGTTGCAGGGACTCATGCGCGCTGATATCGTCAGGCAAACTGAGGGGAGTGGCCATGCAGACCACGACGAACACCGCCACAGAGCGAGGTCTTCGACCCCTGCTCACCGGGCTCACGACCGGGCTCAAGACCGACCTCTCCATCCTGGCCTTTCGCAGCTCCCTCAAGGCGATGGCCCTGCTGTTCCGCGTCAATCCCCGGTTCAAGCGGGAGATCGCCAACCCGGAGACGGGCTTCGTGTTCAAGGCGAAGTTCCAGTTCCGCACCGGCGACGGCAAGGTGAACGCCTACGCCGTGTTCGCCGACGGCCGGATGCGGAGCGGCAGCGGCACGGTGGACCACCCGGACGTCACTGTCACCTACCGGGACAAGGAGACCTTGGCGCGCCTGTTCAGCAAGAGCCCGGAGGAGGCCCTCGACGGCGTGCTCAGCAATGAGATGAGCTACTCGGGCAACCTGTCCTACCTGATGAAGTTCTCCTACCTGGCGAGCGCGCTGCGGGCCTTCCGCGGCGGGAACGGCGCGGACGGCCGCACCCGGGTGGTCCGGTCGGCCGACCCGGGGAAGACCGAGGCGGCCCGGGGCCTGGTGAACGAGCGGCTGGACCGCCGGGTGGACGAGGTCCGGTACCTGGCCGACCCGTACCTGGCCGACTACACGCTGCGCCACTTCCCACGGCTGGTGCAGCTCAAGTACCGCCGCTACACCCTGCGGCCCGCGCTCTGCACCGAGCGGGCGCGCCTGGTCACCGAGTTTCACCGCGCCCACGGCTTCGAGACCGACGCCGCAGGCCGGCCCCGAGACCCGGTCCTGCGCCAGGCCGAGGCCGTGCGTCACGTCCTCAAAAACAAGGCGCCGCGGATCCAGACCGGAGATCTCATCGCCGGCACCACCACGGCCAAGGAGCTGGGCGTGCCGCTGTACCCGGAGATGGTCGGCCTGACGATCTGGCCCGAGCTTCGCACCGTGTCGGAGCGGGACCTGAACCCCTACGACATCACCCCCGCCGAGGCGGACGTGCTCAACCTCGAGGTCTTCCCCTTCTGGATGGACCGCAACATCCGCGAGCACTGCCGACGGGTGAACGGCAACCCCCGGTCGCAGCAGCTCGACGAGCACTGGGTCCTGTACTTCATGATGAAGCCCAACGCGATCTCCCACACGATGCCCGACTTCCGGATGGTGCTCGAGCGGGGTCTCGCTGCGGAGCAGGCCCGCGCGGCCGCCCAGGAGCTGGCAGCCGCCACGCCGGAGAAGCGACGCTTCTACCGCGCGCTGCAGCTCGCCCTGGAGGGCGCCCTCAGCTATGCGCAGCACCTGAGCGAGGAGGCCACGCGCCAGGCCGCGCTCGCCGACACCCCCCGGCGTCGCGACGAGCTCCTCGAGATCGCCCGCATCTGCGCCAAGGTGCCCGCCCAGCCCGCCGAGACGGTGCACGAGGGCGTCACCTCCCTGTGGGTCGCGTTCTGCTGCCTGCACCAGGAGAGCGCCAACTCGGCCCTGTCCATCGGCCGGCTCGATCAGCTGCTGAACCCGCTCTTTCTGCGGGAGATGACCGCGGCCGCCGGAGACGAGGAGCGCCGACAGATCATCGAGCGCACCCTGGAGCTGCTCGGGTGCCTCTTCGTGCGGAGCAACGACCACGCGCCCATGATCCCCAGCGTGGGCAACAAGCTCTTCGGCGGCACGACCTCCGACGACACCATCACCGTGGGCGGCGTGGACCGGGGCGGCGAGAACGCGGTCTGTGACATGACCTATCTCGTGCTCAAGGCGGCCGAGATGATCGGGTACCAGGACCCGAACCTGAACGCCCGCTACCATCCGGGCGTGAACTCGGAGGAGTATCTGCGGCGGCTGTGCGAGGTGAACCTCAACCTGAAGGCCTCGCCCAGCATTCACAACGACGAGGCGATGATCGCGGCCCTGGTGCACCAGGGGATCCCCCTTCGCGACGCCCGCGACTGGGCCGCCACGGGCTGCGTCGAGCCCTCCATCGCCGGCCGCCACTTCGGCCACACCAACTGCATGTTCCTGAACACGGTGGCGCCCCTGGAGCTGGCGCTGCACGACGGCGTGCATCCCCTGGTGGGCAAGCAGATCGGTCCGCACACCGGGGACATCGCCGACCCGGAGGCCTTCCCCACCTTTGCCGACTTCCTGGCGGCCTACAAGGAGCAGCTCACCTACCTGGCGGACCAGTCGGTGGAGATCAACAACCTCTTCGGCGAGTCACACCAGCAGATCCACCCCAGCCCGCTGCTGTCCGCCATGACCACCGGCCCGCTGGAGAAAGGCCTCGACGTGGTCAGCGGCGGCGCGATCTACAACACGTCGGGAGTCGGCCTGGTCTCCATCACCGACGCCGTGGACAGCCTGCTGGCGATCAAGCGGCTCGTCTACGACGACGGCACCCTCGACTTCGCCACCCTCCGCGCGGTCCTGGCCGACGACTTCTCGGGCGCGGCCGGCGCCAGGGTGCTGCGCCAGCTCCGCCGCGTCGCCAAGTTCGGCACCGCGGCGGACGAGCCGGTGGCCCTCGCCCAGGACCTGATCGACCACATCTACGAGGTCTACCAGCGCCACGAGAACTACCGGGGCGGCAGGTACCTCCCGGGCTACTGGTCGGTGTCCATGCACGTGGCCTTCGGCATGCTCTCCGGGGCGCTGCCCTCCGGCCGCCGCCGGGGCAAGTCCTTCACGCCCGGGCTGACGCCGGCCCCGGACGCCGGCGGCGAGCTGCTCGACAACATCCACGCCGTCGCCGCCCTCGATCCGCTGAAGATGCCGAACAACATCGCCTTCAACGTGAAGCTGCTGCCCAAGCCGGGCACGCCCCACCACCAGACCCTGGATCACCTCTGCGGCTACGTGGGGGGCTACCTGGACGCGGGCGGCATGCAGTGGCAGTTCAACGTGGTCAGCTCCGAGACCATGCGCGCCGCCATGGACAACCCCGACGACTACCGCTGGCTGCTCGTCCGCATCTCCGGCTACAACGCCCACTTCGTCGAGCTGAACCGCAACATGCAGCTCGAGCTCATCGAGCGCATGGAGTACCGCACCGGCTTCTGAAACATCGCCACCCAATGCGAGGAGCACTGCCCGAAGCGGCGCGGCGAACGTCCACCTCGGTTTGTGTCGACAAGTCTTGGACGACGGCGTGGATCGGTGGCGTCTTCAGATCAGCTCCGGGCCAGCCGTGGAGTGACCGAATTCCTCGGGGTTGCGTTTCCCCGCGCGGCTATAGCAGGATAGCTACATGCGTACCCTCGAGCCTCGCTTCTTCAGGATCCTGTTCATGCCGCTGCCGCTGACGCTGACGCTGGCGCTGGCGCTGGTGCTGATCGGTGGGTCGGCGGCGTGCGGTGACAACCCTGGCTCACCCGACGACGCCGGCGTGGACGGCGGGGATGGAGAGGTCTCCTTTCCGGAGTCCCCCTATGACGCCGTGGATGTTTTCGTCGGGACCGGCGCCCTGGGCGCCGGGGTGGGCGCCTGCTATCCCGGCGCCTCGTTGCCCTTTTCCCTGGTGAAGCTGAGCCCCGACACGTCCGCGCAGAACGGGGGGATGGTCCAGTTCTACCACTACTCCGGGTACTTCTACGACGATCCCGTGATCGTCGGATTCTCGCACACCCAGCTGAGCGGCATCGGCGTGCCGGGCTACAGCAACATCCGCGTCATGCCCACGGTGGGTTGGTCACCGGACAAAGCAGGGCCCTTGGAGGCACGGCAGTGGTACGTCAAGGAGTCGGAGGAGGCGGCGCCGGGCTTCTATGCGGTGACCCTGGAGGATGGCATTCGGGCAGAGCTCACCGTGGGGGAGCGGTCCGGCTATCACCGGTACACCTGGCCCGGGGGCACGGCGGACGGGGACGCCGTGCTGGTCTTCCACGTAACGGCCACGCTGGTGTTCGGCGAGCCCCTGGCCGGAAACGTGGTGGTCGACGCCACCGAGAACCGGGTTCACGGCTGGGCCTTTGTCGACGACCAGCAAGGGGGGGAGTTCCGCATCTGGTTCGACGCCCAGCTCGACCGCCCCATCGTGGACTACGGCGTCTGGGCCGACGACGCAGTGACGGACGTCGCCACTGCGTCGGGCACGGACGTGGGCGCCTGGGTGGCGTTCGACGCCGCAGACCCGGTGAACGCCCGGGTGGGCCTCTCCTGGGTCGATGCCGCAGGCGCCCGGAGCAACCGGCTGGACGACGAGTCGCGCGCGGCGGACTTCGATACCGCCCACGACCAGGCCCGGGCGGCCTGGGAATCGGTGCTCGGGCGGATCGAGGTGGAAGGCGGCTCCGCGCTCCACCAGCGGATCTTCTACAGCGCCCTGTATCACTCCTACCTCCATCCCACGCGGTTTTCCGACGCGGACGGTCGGTACGCGGGCTTTGACGGGCAGATCCAAGATGACAACGGCCGACCCTTCTACACCGACATGTCGCTGTGGGACACCTACCGCACGCTGCACCCGCTCCTGACGCTGCTGGAGCCGGCCATCACCGCCGACATGGCCGAGTCGCTGGTGCGGATGGCCGACCAATGGGGCGGCCTGCCGAAGTGGCCCATGGCCAACGCAGAGGCGGGTTCCATGATCGGCTCCCCTGCGTCCATCGTGTTGGCGGGCGCCGTCCTCAAGGGTGTCACCGACTTCGACGTGGCAGGCGCCTGGTCTCACATGCTCGCCCAGGCCACCGGGCCGGTGCCGGCCGGATCCCGATCCGGGCTCCAGGAGTACCTGGACCTCGGGTACGTGGCAGCGGACATCGACTCCGGCTCGGTCTCGAAGACCCAGGAGTACAACTGGGCGGACTTTGCCATCGCCAACCTCGGAGAGGCGCTCGGACACACCACCGAGGCGGCGGCCCTCCGAACGCAGTCGCGATCCTGCACCACGCTCTGGGACGACGAGATCGGGTTTTTTCGCGGACGAAACTTCGACGGGACCTGGGATCCGAGCTTCGTCGACGAGCACTGGGAGGACTACTACGTGGAGGGCAACGCCCACCACCACCTCTGGCTCACACCCTATCCCGACGTCCTGACCGAGGTGATGGGCGGCCGGTCGGGAGCCATCGACCGCCTGACGGCTTTCTTCGAGCAGTCCAAGGACCACTGGGAGTGTTGCGACCTGGGCCTCTGGGCGCCGGGACCGTTCTACTGGCACGGCAACGAGCCCGACATCCACGCCGCCTACTACTTTGCCATGCTGGGTCGGCCCGCCGACACCCAGCGCTGGGTGCCCTGGGTCAGGGACATCCACTACGACCTGAGCCCCGAGGGGCTTCCCGGGAACGACGACGTGGGCACCCTGTCGGCGTGGTACGTCTGGACCGCGCTGGGCCTCTACCCGTGGGCCGGCAGCGACCTGTACGTCCTGGGCACGCCCGCCTTCTCCCGCGCCGTGATCCACCTGGATCAGGGGGACCTGATCATCGAGGCCACCGGGCTGTCCGAGGGCCCCTACGTGCAGGAGGTTGCCTTGGACGGCGCGCCCCTGGACCGGCCGTGGCTCCACCACGACGAGCTCGCCGCCGGCGCCACGCTCTCCTTCACCCTGGGCGCCGAGCCCTCCACCTGGGGCGACACCGACGGGGACCCGCTCTAGTGTGCCTCACCACCTGGCGGCTGCAGGCGCCGCTTGCACGCCAGCTCTGGACGTACTCCTCCTACGCACGGTGCTGGGGGTAGATGCCGGCTCATCGGCCGCGCAGGAAGCGTGGCGGTGGAACATTCTGCCGCAGCCAGCGCAGGGCCCGGCGGAAGCCCGGAGGCGGGTTCCGGACGGCCGGCGGCACTGGTGACGGCGGCGGATTCTCCCAGAGATCGTCGGTGCCGAAGAGGTACTGGCTGTAGATGTGCGCGCCGTTGAAGTCGATGGGCTCGATGTCGCCGAGGCACGCCGCGTCGGGCGCCGCGGTGGGATCGTTCACGAAGTCCAGGATCATCTGCAGGAAACAGGGGGGCGTGTTCGGTGTGTTGACCGGAGACTGGGCGATGAGCCCGTGGGCGCAGCGCGGCAGCTCGTAGTAGTACTGGTGCGGCCCGGTGAAGTGGGAGGCGGCGGGCTGGGCCACCCAGGGAGGTGTCTGCGGGTCCAGGTCCCCGTTGCCCATCAGCATCGGCGTGTCCGTGTCTGGCCAGGCGCCTACGTACTGGTCCTGGGGATAGAAGGGCCAGTAGTCCTGCGTGCCGGCCACGCGGGGGCTGACGCCGAGAGAGAAGTACAGGCCGTCTTGCAGGGCAGCCAGGGCGCTGGCGTCGGGCAGTGGGTCGGACCACAGCTCGGACAGACCGATGTGGCTGGCGAGCACCGCGCTCCCCAGGGCCTCGCTCGCGGTGACGTCCTGCTCGTCGTGCCAGAGCTGTGTGAGCAGGTGCTCGAGGGCGAGGACGTCGTCCGGGTCGCAGCGGTTCAAGCGATGCAGCACCGCAGGCGCGCCTTCGCGCAGCACCTCGGCCAGGAGCAGGGAGGCCAGGGCCCAGCGCAGATACAGACGTTCGGTCCCCGGGTCCACGAGCGCCGAATACCCCGGGCAGCTACCCTGTGCCGCGTTGTCGAAGATCTGCCCAGCGGTGGCCCAGGGGTCGGCCCCCAGGTGGCTGGCGCAGAGGGTGTCGGCGGCACAGTAGCCGAGGAAGTCCTCGCCGATGTCGTTCGTGAAGCCGTCGTAGTCGGCCAGGGAGATGCCGGGCGGTGCGATGGAGTCCAGGATGACGCCGTCCACCTGGTCTGGGAACAAGTGTAGGTACCGTATGAGCCAGTACGTGCCGTAGGAGACCCCGAACAGGTGCACGGCGAGGCCGGGCTCCCGAAGACGGTCCACGAGCAACCCCATGTCGCGGGCCGCCGCGGTGGTGGTGAATTCGGCCAGGTCGTCGCCCCAGGTGCCCTGCACGTGTTGGAGACACGCGGGCCACTCGCTCTGGGTGATGCGGAACCCGCTCTCACTCCCCAGGGCCTCCTGGACCGGGCAGCCCAGGCGCGCGGAGTTGCCCACGCCCCGGTGGTCCGTGGTGAGCAGGTCCCAGGAGGGAGCCTGCTCGGACACCATGTCCAGCATCCAGCCGAGGTCGGCGCCTGACCCGCCGGGGCCGCCCTGCAGGAACCAGATCTGCCCGCGCTTGGGCTCCGTGCTGGCCGGCACACGCTGGACCCAGAGCTCGATGGTCGGCCCCTCCGGCTCTGCATGGCGCAGAGGCACTTCGATCAGGGCGCACTCCACCAGGCGGCCAAAGGGGTTGTTGACGTCCAGGGAGCAAGTCACCCAATCCACACCATGATTTGTGCCGCCATCGGGCGCGGCGTCAGGGCCTGCGTCCGCCGCCTCCGCGTCCGCGTCCACTGCGGCATCCCATTGATTGTCGTTGCCCGCACCGCACCCGTCGCTACCGGCCGAAACGCCCAACAGGACGGCCGCGACGAGCCAGCGACAGCAGTGATCGGGTATCCGAGTCATGGTTCGTTTCGCCTCCCGGCGCGACTCAGGGCTCAATCAGGATCAGGTACGGGACCGCCTGTCGCTCGAACCATCTGCGGTCGGCGGCCAGGTGCCCCACCGTGAGCTGCCCCATCAGAGCGCTCGCGCCGTAGAGCTGCGCAGTGTCGACGGTGGAAGGGGGCGCTGGAATGGTGAAGCTCACCCGCCTGTCCCGGCTATGGACGAAGACCACCTGCACCGGCGCGTAGGTGCTGCCGTCGTTTCTCAGAAGCAGGAGCTGCTTGATCGGAACGTCATTGAAGAGCTCGAACTCCATGGGGCTGTGGAGCGGGTGGGCCATGGACACGTTGGAGGGCGTGATCCACTCCGGGACGTCCAAGAGCCCCTGGATCACGCCCCCCTGGGGGTACCCCGGGAGCTGCATGATCGAGTACTGCTCAAAGCTGCCCTGGATCAGCTGGTACAGGGTGTACGGCGAATCGATGCCCGCCTGTTCGGTCCAGCGGTGGGTGACGTCGAAGAAATCACCCGCGGCGTTGGGGTTGCTGTAGCTGGCCCAGCCCACGGCGTGCAGGGCGTTGGCGGCGAAGCTCTTGACGATCAGGGGTAGCGCATTCAGCGAGCTATCGGCGCGGAAGTCCCGGATCACGGAGGCGTCCACGGTGAGCAGGGAAATCTCGTGGGCCTCGAGATCGAGGTCGATGGTCGTGGCGTCCAGCAGCGGATCCACGTCGAGCTGCATCAGCCGATAAAGGTCGAGCTGGTAGCCGAGGCCATTATTCACCCAGTTGATCTTGTGCTCGAGCGCCAGCAGAGTGAAGGCGGCCCCGGCCTCGACGCTCAGGAGATAGTCGTCGCTGCAGGGGCCGATCCAGCGCTCCCCTGCCAGGACCCCCACCGCATGCACCAGGTAATCGTGCGCCGGATCCACGAACCCAGTGGCCGACCCCGAGACGTCCACGAAGGTCGGTACCTGCGCCTCGGGCTCGATGTCAGCGAGCCAGATCTCCAGGTCTCCTTCGTCGGAGCCAGCGACCGCCTCGGCGACGCTCGTGGCGTCGTTGGCCAACAGGGTGGCGAGCGTCTTGTCCGGGAAGTGAGCTTGGATGTTCGCGGTGCCGACAGACCAGTCGATGCCTTCGATGGTCACCCTGCCGTCAGCGCCCGTAGTGTGCTCCACGCGCTCGCCGCCGGGCAGATCAACGGTAACGGTGGCGCCCTCCAGGAAAGGCATCGGGCCGCCCCCGGTTTCATCGCCGTCCAGGATCCGGATCACGAGGGTCTCGCCCACGGGACCGGCATCAGCGTCGGCTCCAGCGTCCTGCTCAACGTTGTTGTTGCCTCCGGTGCTATCGTCGTCACCGCACCCCGAAGTGAGCGCGAGTGCCAATGCCGCAGCGCCAATCGCGAGACGCATGCCGGTGTTCTGGCTCTTCATCTAATGTCTCCCGTAATAGCGCCGCTCATCCCAGCACCTCTGTGAGGGTTTTCACGAATCTGCCCCGACACCGACCTGGTCTGGATCTACGCGCCGCCCAGCATCTCCCGGCCGGGCGGGCACAACACTCATCGAAATAACCGTACGATATCTAGCAAAAAACGAAAGCCCTGTACAGTGTTTCGCGAGCTTCCAGGCGATTCGACTTAGTGGCCGCAGCTCTGGTCTCGTGGAATCCCGGGGCGATTGTTCATCTACGCGCACCAGCAGGGCGAGTACGAAAGTTGCTCCCTTCCATCCCACAGATAGGTTGTACCGCACTGCGGGGTCTGCGTCGGAGCTATGGGTGAAACAAAGAAGCTCCAGGTATCGGCCGTCCCCGGCTGTTGCGACGGGCGTTTTCTCAAAAAAACGCGCAACCCTCCGCTGCAGCTGCCGATAACCGGGGGTGTCCTCTTCAACCGAGGAACGGAGGGACACACTCATGGAGCCCATCGGTCATCACATTCGGATTCACCTGACGCGTGAGCGCCGGTAGACAGCGGGCCAAATGGAGCGTATAATCGGCCCATATTTAGGCCCGAATAAGAAGTATTATTGGACCATCTTATGGGCCGAATAGGATGGCTAAATGGCCCACTATGTATGGCAGCTGGCAACTTGGCCTGAATTCGAATGGGAAAGCGAGACGCTACTGAAGCCGCTGGGAGCAACTCGCGGAGCTCAGGGAAGATTGTTGGCCAAGGCGGAGCTCTTCGGCCTGGAGCTGCAGGCTGAGGTGCTTGCAGAGGAAGCCTTCACGACCGCGGCCATCGAGGGCGAGAAGCTGGATCGAAGATCCGTACGCTCGTCTGTTGCTCGTCGCTTGGGTCTACCAACGGCAGGGCTGCCTCCTGTGGAGCGGCACATCGATGGGCTCGTTCAGATGCTCATCGACGCCACGACCGGCCATGACCAGCCACTGGACGGAGACCGTTTGAAAGGGTGGCACGCTGCGCTGTTCCCGACTGGGTACTCAGCACTGAACAAGATCATGGTCGGGGACTGGCGGCCAGCCGCAGCCGACCCGATGCAAGTCGTATCGGGGCCGGTCGGCAGAGAGAAGATCCACTACGAAGCGCCGCCGGCGGCGCGGTTGGAAGAGGAGATGGCGCGCTTGTTCGCATGGTGGCGAGACCCGCCCGAGCAGCTCGATGGCCTGGTACGCGCAGCGCTGGCTCACCTATGGTTTGTGACGATCCATCCCTTTGAGGATGGAAACGGTCGAATTGCCCGAGCGCTGGCCGACATGGCGCTGGCCCAGGACGAACGCTCAGATTGTCGCCTGTACAGCATGTCTGCGCAGATCAACCTCGAGCGTGACGAGTACTACGATGTACTCGAACGCACGCAAAAGGGAGACGGAGACGTAACCGCGTGGTTGCAGTGGTTCCTAGGCTGTCAAGAGCGATCGCTTCGGCGATCCGAAGAACAGGTGGAGCAAGCCATGCGCAAAGCACGCTTCTGGCAGCAGTGTGCTGAAATGTCGCTGAACAAACGCCAGCAAAAAGTGATCAATCGTCTGCTCGATGCCGGTCCGGATGGATTCGAGGGGGGCCTCACGAACCGTAAGTACCGCAGCATGACCACTGTGCCTCCCACCACCGCAAAGCGTGACCTCGCGGACCTGTTGAGAAAAGGCCTCATCAAACCGAATCCCGGCGGCGGACGGAGCGTGAGCTACGCCCTCGTCTGGCCCGCGTAAACAAGACGCGCCAGGGACCTGCTTGAAACCATGAACACCCCGCACTGCTACACCTCCCGGATCGCACTCCAGCGCTCCGACGAACGCAGCGCTGTTCCTCACTCACCCGCGAAAAACCATGCCCCCCCATGATAGGCCTGCCGACCGACGCTCTTTACCGACGCGCCGCAGACGCCGATCCTTACTCCAATGGAGAAAACGCAGGATGATCTCTTTTACGCCCCCGGGGGCGACGTGTCCTCCGCAGCGTCGCGAGCGCTAGCAACAGCAGGAGCACTGCGCCAGTCGGCGTCCCGGCCCCGGCCCCGGACCGACAGCCGCACCCCTTGTCGTCTCCAGAGGGCGGGGTCACGGACGGATCCGGGAAATCAGTGCCCCAGGGCGTGGTGATCGCGCGGGTGCCGTCGCCCGGCCCCACGTCGATGACATAGGGCGCGTCGGGATCGTCGGGATCGAGCTCGATGGCGCCCCGGTCCAGGGCCGCGCCCCGCTGACCCGGATCGATGCCGAACCGGCCCAGGAGCGCCACGAGGGAGACGGGCAGAGGCGCCCCGGTGTCGATGGCCAACGTAGAGCCGGCGGTCAAGCGGAAGTCCTGCCAGGCGCCGTCGGTCAGGGCGGGATCGAAGCCGGCAAGCGCCGGATCTCCTTCGGCGCCGTTTTGCTCCAGGCCCACCTCTCCCTGCACGTCCGCGAGGGTGGGAAACTCCTGGTAGCCACCGCTGTCGACATGGCCGGAGAGGATCCCGGGGGTGTGCTGGGGCCAGTCCTCGTAGCCCACCAGGTGATACAGGTTGTGATCCACGACCACCTCCCCGTCCAGGATGCGCTCGTCTCCCACGCCGAGGGCAAAGCGCTGGGTGTGCAGGAAGATCGTGTTGGCAATGACGAGCCCGGCGTTCTGGTCGTTGAACGGGTCGCGCACGCCCATGGTGTAGCCCCGGGGGCTGTTGACGATGGTGTTGTTGACGAGCACCGCACCCTGGTCGATCCAGCTCCCCGAGGCCATGAACCCGGCCAGGCCATTCTCGTGGGCGATGTTGCGGAAGAGGTGCACCCCCCCGGCAAAGTCGATGTAGTAGCCCATGCCTCCCTTGCCGTGGTAGGTCCAGTTCTGCCGGGCCTCGGACACCCAGGCCCAGCCCACGTTGTTCCGGGAGACGTTGCCGATGACCAGCGTGTCCCGGAAGGTGTGGCTCCGGTCGGCGTTGGCCCCCCAGAACTTGAGACCCCCGGCGTCGGTGGCGTTCTGCACGCAGTGCTCGAAGACGTTGCCTCGCACCAGGATGTCCCCGGTCTTGATATCCTCGGCGGGCACGTGGTGGCCCGGGCTCGACTGGGTCTGGGCCTTGGAGAAGACCACCCCGTTGTGGGCGATGTGGTGCACGTGGTTGCCTTCGAAGAGCAGGTGATCGGCGTGCTGGAAGCTCAGGCCCACCGAGCCCTGCTCGTTGTCGCGAAAGCCGATGCGGGCGAACTCGTTGTACGCGATGATGACGTCGGTGATCCCCGGGCGGACGAAGTCCTGCCCCGACCCGGTCCAGAAGTAGATGGCCAGGCTCTCCATGTCGTGGACACGCGAGTCACGCAGGGTGAACGACCGGGTCTGGCTGCCCGGGGCGGTTGACGGCTCTGGCCCATGGGCCAAGTGCAGCCCCCGGGTGGACCAGCCGATGTCCAGACCGCTGAGGGTAATCCCATAGACCCGCTCGTCCTCGCTCCCGCTGCCGGTGATCCGGATCCCCTGCTCGTGAAAGAGCCCGATGTCTAAGTCCGTGAGCTCGATGTACGACCGGTGGGAGAGGTCCACGCCCGTGTCCCGCGCCGAGATCTCCACCCCGAGCTGATCCGGCGCCTGGCCGTCCGGCGTCCAGATGTAGATCGTTTGGGTGGCCTCGTCGAAGAACCACTCCCCGGGCGTGTCCAGGAACTTGGCCAGCCCCTCCAGGAAGTACTTGGAGTGCCACCCCAGGTTCGGCATGGAGGGGTCGTGGTCGAACCAGCACCCCTCCGTATAGGCCTCGGGTAGCGCCTCCAGCCGCACCCGTCCTCCCGAGGTGTCCGTCTCGGCCACCCGCCGGCGATACGTGTAGTGGCCCGTGCGCGTGCCCTTCACGTACACGATCGCCCCGGTCACATCCCCCAGGCTGGCCAGGTGGCCCGGCTCGATATCGGCCGGCGCCGGATCATCCGACGTGTCCGTGAGCCAGCGGTCGGAACGATTCGAGTCATCGCAGTCCGGGTCGGCCACGGGATCGCACGTCGTGACCCCCGTGCCCCCCTCGGCGGCCCACCAGTACTCGTGGTGCTTCCACTCGGTGGCCACGTGCCAGTCCGGCTCCCGGGCCAGGGGAAGCCGAGTCAGCGTCTCTCCCCCTCCTCCGCCCGGCCGGAGCATCACGAACCGCGGAGGGTCCTCGAGCGCCCAGTCCGTCAGGTCCGCCTTCCAAATCGTCGCCGTGCTCACGTCTACCCCGGCCGGCAGATCGATCTCGCTGGGATCCGTGAGGCGCACCCAGCTCACGGTCGACGCCGGGTTGGAGCCCAGGATCCGCGCCGTGTCCCTTCCCCCGTCCGCCACCACCCGGATCGGCGCGCTCTCGGTACCGTCCGTCGGAAACAGCACTGACTCTCGGTAGTCTCCCGGGGCCACGTGGATCACGGTCCCCGGCCCGGCGAGGGTCGCGGCCAGCTGGATCGTCTGCAGGGGCACCCCGGCCGCATTTCCCTCTGCCGTGTCCTCCCCGGTCGCCGCGTCCACCCACAGCTCCGGATAGGACGCATAGAGCAGCGTCACGTCGTCGATGTACACCGTTCCCGATGGGGTCTGACCGCTCCAGTTCCCGTCAGCCTTGCCCAGGATCAGCACCTGTACGAAGGCCGCGTCGTGCTGCACTCCCGTGACCACCTGCTCCTGATCGTCGTCCACCCACAGCCCCACCCAGTCCGACATCCGACACCCGAGCACCACGGTGTGCCACGCATCGGTCAGCGCCAGCTTCACCGTATCGAAGCTCCCGTCCGGCAGCTCCAGAAACACCACATACCCTGCGGCCTCCTGCGCCAGCCGCACCCCGGCGATCACGTTCCAGTCCCCATCCCGCAGCCGCACCAGCGCCACCGTCTCCCCCTCCGGAATGGACACCCCCGCCGGGTTCAGCTCAAGGCGGAAATACGTGTCCCGCGGAAACTCCAGGTGCGGCCACTCGTCCAGGTTGTACCGCTGCAGGTAGGCCTGCCCCTCCCCCGACACCTCCACCGCCAACCCCCCGCTGCTCCCCCCATTCGC
>JBDRSE010000388.1:0-31236 GCA_043825095.1 bacterium | reverse complement strand
CGAACTTCTCAGCCTTTTGGCTGCCAAAAGGCTGAGAAGTTCGGACCGTCCCCATACCTCCGCTCCCTTCCTTCCCCAGTCATGTTATATGTTTGGTCCCATGGCGCACGACCGACCCAAGATTCGGGTGTTGACCGACGAGCTGGCGAATCAGATCGCAGCGGGTGAGGTGGTGGAGCGTCCGGCGTCGGTGGTCAAGGAGCTGGTGGAGAACGCCGTCGACGCCGGAGCGCGGCGGATCCACGTGGCCGTGGAACGGGGCGGCAAGGCGCTCATCCGCGTGGTGGACGACGGCTGCGGAATGACCGGGGACGAGGTCTCCCTCGCGCTGCAGCGGCACGCCACCAGCAAGCTCCGCTCGCTCGAGGACCTGACGCGCATCCGCTCGCTGGGGTTCCGGGGAGAGGCGCTGCCGAGCATCGCGTCGGTCAGCCGCACGACCTTGATTTCCCGGGTGGCGGGGATGGTGGCAGGGACGCTATGCGAGGTGGTGCCGGGGGGGGCGCCCCGGCTGAGCGAAGCCGGGTGCCCGGTGGGAACCACGGTCGAGGTGGCGGACCTGTTCTGGAGCGTTCCGGCCCGCCTCAAGTTCCTCAAGACCGACAAGACCGAATCGTCCCACGTGGCCGAGGCGGTGCTGCACTTGGCCCTCGCCTGGCCGGAGATCCACTTCACGCTGACCGAGGACGGGCGACCGTCGTTGGATCTGCCGCGCCACCCGGGCCTGCTGGAGCGGACGACGGCGGCCCTGGGGCGACGGGCGCGAGGTGGATTCCATCCCGCCGGGCTGACCCGCGACGGGCTCGTGGTGGACGCCGCGTTGGGCAACCCGGGCGCGGCCGTGGGGACCGCGCGCAATGTGTACCTGCTGGTGAATCGTCGTGGGATCCGGGACCGCTTGATGCTCCGGATGCTGGCCAGTGGCTACGGAGAGCTGCTGGAGCGGGGGCGCTATCCCGTTGCGGTGCTGCACCTGCGGCTGCCTGTCGACGAGGTGGACGTCAACGTGCATCCGCAGAAGCTGGAGGTGCGCTTTGTCGAGGAGAAGGACGTGGCGCGAGCCCTGCACGTCGCGGTGGCCGAGGGAGTGGGAGGAGCGCCCTGGGCGACCGTCACGGCAGCGTCCGCCGGTCGTGTGTACAAGCTGAGATCCGCAGATGCGACCGGTGCGGCGACGCACCGACCGGGCGCCCGGACCGAACCTGTCGCGCCTGGGCGTCCAGCGGACAGCTCCGCGAGGGAGGGGGCTGTGCGCTATCCGGCAGGGGTGACGCGCGGGGAGGTGTCGACGCTGTCGCTCGACCGGGACGCGCCGCCGGGGAGTCTGCTCCGATGTCGGTACCTCGGGCAGTTCCGGGAAACCTATCTGCTGTTCGAGGGGAACGGTGAGCTGGCCCTGCTCGACCAGCACGCGGCCCACGAGCGGGTCACCTACGGTCGACTTCGCGCCGGGATGGCCGCGGGCGGCGTCCGGATGCAGCGGCTGCTCTTTCCGGCGCAGGTCGCTCTTGGGCCCCAGGAGGAGGAGGTCGTCCGTGAGCACGACGACGTCCTCACCGCGTGCGGGTTCGAGGTCGAGCTGCTGAGTGGCCGAAGCTGCGCCATCCGGGGTGTGCCGGCACTTCTCGCCGACGGGGACCCCGAGGCCCTGCTCAAGGACGTCGCCGCAGAGCTTTCGCACGCGCCGGTGTCGGAGACGCTGGAGCAACATTGGGATCACATCGCCGCGACGTTGGCGTGCCATGGCAGCGTCCGCGCGGGGCAAGCCCTGAGCCCGGACGAAGTACGCGCGCTGCTCCGGGCCTTGGACGAGGTGGAGCGGAGCGGTCACTGCCCCCACGGCCGGCCCGTCGTGGTCCGCCTGAGTGAAACAGAGATCCGGCGTCGGTTCGGAAGGGAGTGAGGGCGCGATGACGGCCGAGCTGGTGGTGATCTGCGGACCCACTGCCGCAGGAAAGACCGGGGCCGCCATCCGGGTCTGCGCGGCGGTGGACGGCGAGGTGGTCAGCGCCGACGCGGTGCAGATCTATCGACACCTGGACATCGGCTCGGCCAAGCCGACCCGGGAGGAGCGGGCCGCGGCGCCGCACCACGTGATTGACGTCGTGGACCCGACGGAGCGGTACAGCGCCGCGCGCTACATCGAGGACGCCGAGCGAGCCATTGCCGACATTCGTTCCCGGGGCCGGAGGCCCGTCGTCACGGGCGGCTGCGGACTGTACATCAAGGCGTTGCTGTACGGTCTCTGCCCGGCCCCTCCGGCGGACCCGGACATCCGGGCCGAGCTGGAGCAGGAGGCGGAGGACGGCGGTGCCGGCACGCTCCACCGGCGGCTGCGGCTGATCGATCCCAGCACGGCGGAGCGGCTGCATCCTGCGGACCGCGTCCGCGTGGTGCGTGCCCTGGAGGTCTATCTGATTACCGGACGGCCGATCAGTGAGCACCAGGCTGAGCACGGCTTTCACGAAGCCCGGCACCGCGCGGTGGTGTGGGGCCTCGACCCGGGCCCGGAGCCGCTCCGGGAACGGATCGACGCCCGCGTCGACCAGATGATGGCGGAGGGGTTTCTGGAGGAGGTGTCCGGGCTGCTGGACCGTGGCTACGAGCCCTCCTCGCCGGGGTTGTCCAGCCCGGGCTATCGTGAGCTCGTGGCTCACCTCGCCGGCGAGCTGAAGCTGGACGAGGCGATCCGTCTCATCGGACGGAGCCACCGTCACTACGCCCGTCGCCAGCGGACCTGGTTTCGTAAAACCATTGGATTAACTTGGTATTCCGGAGCCGACGCCCTGCCTCTTGGGCTACTCGGTCAGGGATCGTGAGCCGAGGGTGACACTTTGTGGGCGCGAGTGACCCAGGCAACCGTTTGACCCATTGACCAGGTCGATTGACGTACCACGGCGCCTCTGATAAAAGGCGTCGGGCTACGGCAACGAGCCGTATGTCATGAGACGGAGGATAGACGAGTGGCTAGAAAGCGGATGTCCCGCAAGGAGTTGAAGAAGCCTGATCGGGTGCTCTCCACCATGGAGAAGGGCGTTTCGCAACTCAACGAGCACCGGAAGTTGATTCTCATCGGCGTCATCGTAGTCGTGGTGGGCGTCGCCCTCGGGATCGCGTACAAGGTTCGTACGGACAGCCAGGCCGAGAAGGCGGCAGAGCTGTTCAAGAAAGGGACCCGGATCTACACCGCGCTCATCGATCCCTCGTTGGCCACGGATCGGTCGGGCAAGTCGGGTGAGCAGGGTCAGGCCTTTCGGGATCGGGCCACCCGTGCAAAGGCGGCGCTGCGGGTCTTCAGCAAGATCGTGAACGAATTCGAGGGGTATCCAATCGCCCGGGCGGCGCACCTGTACCGCGGGAACTGCTTGTTCGACCTTCGGAAATTCGGTGAAGCCGTCACGGCGTACAAGAAAGTGCTGAGCACCAAGCCGGCCGGCGGTTGCATGGGGTGCGGTGGTGAAGGGGGAACCGCCGACTCGTTGCGTGCCCTGGCGATGGAGAACCTCGGCTACGCCCTCGCGGCCAAAGGGAAGCTGGATGAGGCGCGGCAGACCTTTGCCCGGCTGCGGTCCATCGACAAGGGAACACGGCGAGACTGGGCGTACTACCACGAGGCGCTGCTGCGCGAGCAGAAGGGAGATTTCCCGGGCGCCATCAAGGCCTACGAGATGGTGCGCCAGACGGGCCGCAGCTCCAAGGGGCAGAACCCGGACCTGACGTTCATGCTCTCGCCGCTCAACGAGCTGAGCACCAAGCGGGCGCGGTACCTCAAGATGAAGCTCGCGGATCTGAAGCAAGGGAGCTCGAAGGCCGGCGTGATTCCCCCCATGAGGCCCGCTGTCAAGCGGCCGGCGCCGGACGCTCCGGACATGGGTGCCGCTGTCATGAGCGCTCCTGCTATGGGTGTCCCAGCCATGGGCGCTCCTGCCATGGGCGCTCCTGCCATGGGCGCGGCACCGGTGAAACCGGCTCCGGTGATGAGGCGCGCCCCCGCGATGACGCCCGCGCCGGTCATGGGGAGGCCCAACTGACCATGCGTCGGCCGAGCGTCCTGTCGACCGGCCCCCTGTTGGCCGCGGTCTGGTTGGCCGCGGCGACCCCGGCGTGCAACTCGCTCGAGGGCGGCGCATATCGGCGTCAGCGCCTCGTGCAAACTGACATCACGCACCGCGCTTTTGTCCAACCCCGGTGGCGCCGGACGCTGCGGGATCACCACATCTTCACCTACATGCCCGAGGAGTTCGCCGGCGCGGGGGCGTCCCACGGCGGCGAGCGGGTCTACATCGGCACCGGCGCGGGTCGCCTGTACTGCTTCCAGGCGAGCTCCGGAGCGGTGATTTGGGAGCTGTTACTGGGCGGTGCCATCTCCGCGCCGCCGCTCATCGTCGAGCGCCTGGGCATGCTGTTCATCGGGTCGGCCGACGGCGTGATGAGCGCGATCGAGCTCGAGACAGGCAAACGCAAGTGGCTCTATCGGACCAAGGGCGTGGCCTATCGGGCCCCGGTCTATGCCGACGGGGTGATCTACTTCGCGAATCATCGCGACAAGGTCTACTCCCTTGACGCGCGCACCGGCCGGTGGCGCTGGTCCTACGACCGAGAGACGCCCGAGTCCTTCACCGTGGCCGGCCACAGCCGTCCCGTGATCTACAAGGACAACCTCTACGTGGGGTTCTCGGACGGCATGATCGTCTGCCTGGGCGCCCGGGGCGGCAACGCCCGGTGGACCCGCTCTTTGGCCGGATCGTCCAAGGAGTACGTGGACGTGGACTCCACGCCCGTGATTCACAACGACGTGCTCTACGTCTCCTCCTTCTCCGGCGGATTGTATGCGCTCACAGCGGACGGCGGGGCGCTTCGCTGGCGGTTCCCGGTGCGGGGCGCGTCTACGGTGGCCGTGTCCGCAGACCGGATCTACTTCGCGACCCCGCGCGAGGGACTGCACGCGCTGGATCTCGAGGGCAACCTACGCTGGCGGCAGCGTGTCGAGGCCGGCACACCGCGGCTGCCTCAGGTGCGGGGTCGTGCCCTCTACGTCTCCTTTTCCGAAGGGGGCCTGATGGTCATCGATCGACTCACCGGGAAGCTGATCCAGAGCTTCAATCCCGGCGGGGGGATCTCCGGCCCGTCGCTGATCACCCGGGACTCGCTCTACGTGCTGTCCAACCGGGGTCATTTCTACGCGCTCACCTTGAAATGATCTTTCGCCGTACGTACGTGTTCACGCTGTTCGCAGCACCAACCGAGCGTCGCGAGGGTTTCCCCGGAGGGGGCTTTGTCGCCTACTTCGCTGGCGGTTGCCCCTACATCGTGGTCGGGTCGCTGCTGCTACTGGCCGTGGGCTGTCAGGGGGCCGAGCCCGCGATCCCGCGGCGTGACCTCAAGGTGCTGGAACGGGCCCGCAGCGTCGAGGGGCAGCAATCCACGGCCGCCGGGGACTGCGCGCAGAAGCGGAGGTTCTACCGGGACGCAGACGGGGACGGGTTCGGGGATCCGAAAAAGAGCGTAACCGGCTGCCGGGCACCCGAGGGCTTCGTGAACAACCGGGACGACTGTTACGACGGCAACCGCCGGGCGCACCCCGGCCAACGGGACTACTTCGCGACCCCGCGCGGCGACGGGAGCTACGACTACGATTGCGACGGCCTGCAGACCCGCCGCTTCACGACCCGCGCGTACTGCCGGGTGAAGGAAACCGGCGGGTGCGCCCTCGCCTCCGGGTGGGGACGGGGGAAGATTCCACAGTGCGGGGAGCCCGCGGAGTTCGCCTGGAAAGTGTGTCGCGAACAGGTCCACGTGAAGCCCCCCCCGGGCGACCCGGACGCCGGGGCCCCGTTGCCCCACTCCGCCGGAGCCCTCGTCCCCGGCGCCAAGCAGAAAACGGTCTACCAGTGCGGCGGACGGAATCTCCCCTGGAAGAAACGCCAGCTCTGCCGCTGACAGACGGTTGCTCCTGAGTCCCGCTCAGCGCCCAGGGCGACCCATTCCGCGCGGCCTCATCCCTGCCCGCGGGGGCGGCGCTGCGCGGCGGGGGCTCCTGCCGCGCGGCACAGGCAATCTTGGCCTCGCGCTCGGGCGCCCGGTGGCCGGTGCCGTTGCCGCTCGGCGCCGGGGCGCGGGGCTGCCTCGCTTCATGGTCTCAGGGATCTGCCACAGCGGAGGCCGCTTGTAGATCCACGGCCGGACCTTGATCCGGCGGACCACGTTTCCTTCACCGTTGTAGATTCCGGGGCCGTGGCGGTCCACGACGAGCCGGTAGGGCGGTTTGTCGCGGTCGTCCAGGACGACCACGTGGAGCTGAGGCGGCATGGAGCCGCGGCGGAACATCACCTGGTGGATTTGACCTTGGGCAGAGCGTCCCACCTGCCAGAACGCTCCCCGCGCGCGGGTCGTCGTCCGCCCCTCGGGCAGGGTCATGTTGCGCAGGAACCGATGGGGGATCAGCTGGTAGGCCGGCACCCATGCGGTGCGAATGAGCATCGGGTGGAGCACTTCGAACCAGCGGAGGCACCGGGTGTGCGCGGCGTTACAGGCCTGCTTTTCCCCGAGAACGAGCAGAGGTTTCCACGGGGTGAAGCGCGCTGTGCTCGTCTCCAGCGCGGGGAGGGAGTGCAGCGGAAGACTGAATCCGAACGCCCGGGCCACCAGCAGATCGCCGAGCACGGGAAACGGTCGCTTTCGTCCCGGGTTCATTCGCTCCAGGCTCTTGCTGTCGATTCGCAGCGGCAATGGCAGAAACGAAGTGGGCAGCAGCACTGCCAACGACCGCAGTCGAATGCCTGCCTTCACGAACCGCGGATCCCGGCGCAGCTTCAGTCCGTGCAGCACCGCGTCCATGGAGGATGGGAACGGACCGGTCAGGACCTCGTGTAGGGTCTTCCCTTGGGGGCCGCGGGTGCGGCGGAGAAAGACCTGCCGGAGGCGGCCTCCGGCAAGGCCCTCCGGCGCGAGCAGGTTGCGGATACGCTGCGCGTCCCGGGTGCGGGAGGCGGAGTAGACCCGCAGCCACAGCTTCCCCGCGGGGGGTTGGGCCCTCGTCGGTGAGGAGAAACAACAGAGAATCAGGCCGGCGAGCACCGTGTGGCAGGGGCGGGACACAGAGTCACGGGGGAGAGCGTTGACCAGCGGCCTACGGTTCCATGCCGGAGGGCTCACCACCGGTGGGCTCGCGGGGATCGTCGGGCGCCGGTTGCATGGGCTGGCCCCTCGGGTCGGTCGCGCGGGGCTCGGTCTTTGGTTCTCCTGTCGGGCCCTTGGGTGCGGTCATGGGGTCTTTGGGCGCGGTCATGGGGTCTTTGGGCGCGGCGCGGCGCGCTGCCACTTCGGCCTTTGTCAGGCTCGGCACCATCTCGCGCAGCTTGGACATGTTGGTCCGGTGCTCGTCGGACCAGGCGCGGAACTTCTTCGACAGCCCGTCCTGCTCGGAGGACACCGACTCGTTCTTGAGCTCGAGGGAGCGGTCGAGACACATGTTGGCCATCCACTCCAGGGCGGCGATGAGCTTTTTCACCGGCTCCTGGGTGAGCGTCGCCTGAGGGTACTCCTTGAGCACGGCCGCAGTGAGCTTGAGGATGTTCTCCGAGGCCTTCTTCAGTTTCCCCTTGTTTTTCAGGGCCTGGGCCTCACGGATACCGCCTTCGATCTCCTTGGTTACCGCGGGGACGGTGTAGGACCGCTTTTTGGGCGCACAAGACAGAGCGATCAAAGTCACACCGAGCCCGAGCCCCATCGACAACAGGTGTCTGCTGCAGCGCTTTCTGGCCATGGTCGTCATTCTCCTTCAGGGTAGGCCGTTACGTTATTCCAGGGGACAGATGCTGTCAATCCGAGGGGGCGATTCTTCACGATATTGCGTCTTTGCGTTCCGGCCCACATTTGGGTACAATGTCGCCCTATCAACGCAGCATTTCAGAGGACGGATACCATGCAACTCAACAAAGTGCTGAAATCGATGGTTCTTTCTTGCTTGGCCCTGGCTCTTACGTTCGGAGCCGGTTGCGGCAAGCCCAAGAAGGCTGAGGGCAAGCCGTGCAAGGACAATGACGAGTGCAAATCGGGCTTGAAGTGCGTGAATGCGCGCTGCACTGACTTTTCGGGCAAGCACCCCGCCTGTCAGTGGTCGTTGAACTGCCTGAAGAAGCTGTCCGAGAAGTACGCCAAGACCAACAAGGGCTACGAGGTCATTCGGTGGTACAAGAAGCTCTCCAAGGCGCCCTACAAGTCGGACTGTCTGGAGATGCCCAAGCGCGTCGCCTTCCTGATGTACAACGAGCCCCACGTCTGGAAAGCCATGTGCGGCGCGCCTCCGGTGCGCGGCGTCAAGAAGGTCACGAACAAGACCAACCCCTTCCGCATCAATGACAAGCAGATCAAGGCGGGTGGTGTGCCGAAGGAGGAGAAGCCCGAGATCCACAAGCGGCACCTGGCCTACCCGGACCTGTGCAAGGCGTGGGTCGACTTCACCATCACCCGGCCCTTCCAGGGCTGGGTGATCGCCAAGTTCTACGAGCAGTACGACTGCGACGAGGAGGCGTTCAAGGCGCGGCAGAAGGACCCGAACCTGAAGCCGAAGTGCAAGACGAAGCCGTACGCACGGGACGACCGCCGATACCTCTTCCTCCACGACGCGGGGGCCAAGTTCTCGCTGTATTTCTACGTGTCGACGCCCCCCGAGGTGTGCAAGAAGAAGAACCTCTCGGACAAGTTCCACAAGACCGGCTGCTTCTGTCTGGGGGTCAGTGAGGAGACGTTCGAGCTGGACTTCCAGGACGACCCCTTCCTCTACCTCGATCAGATGAATCGACCGAAGCGGTAGCCGCTGCTGCGGCGCGCCTTCCAGACCTCCTGACGACTCGTTCACTGCGAGAGCAACGGTCGTGCCCAGCCGATGGTGCGACGGACTCCCTCGTCCAGCCCGATGGTGGGCCTGTAGCCGAGCACGCGCTTGGCCCGGGCGGAGGTGAAGTGGAAGTCGTGCCGCCAGAGTCCGACCCGGTAGCGGGTGATGGGCGGTGAGGCCTGGATGGACAGCAGGTGGAAGGCGCCTTCGAGTGCCGTCGCCGCCACCTGGGTGACGCTCCAAGGCAGCGAAAACGGGGGGGGAGGGGCGCCGAGCTCCCGGGCCAGGCTCCCGAACAAATCGGCCCAGGTGGGCGCGCCGTCATCGGCGAGAACCAGGGTTTCGTAGGCCGCTTCGCTCCGCTGTCCGGCCAGGGCGACCCCTGGCACAAGGTTCTCCACGTAGGACGTGCAGATGGCAGCCCGGCCGCCGTTGATGAGCGGCAGGCGCCCGCTCCCCAGGGCGCGGGCCAGGTTCAGGGAGGTGAGTTGATCGCCCGGTCCGAAGGGAACCAGGCCCGGCCTGATCACCACTCCCTCGAGTCGCCCGTGGAGCCGGGGATCGAGCACGATGTCCTCGGCGAGGCGCTTGGAGACGGCGTAGGGCAGGTCGTTCCGGTCCCGCTGCGTGTCCTCTGTGGCGTTCCGGTGCCCGGTGGACGCGTGCACCGCGAGAGAGCTCATGAGCACGAGCCGGCGGCTGCCCGCAGCGAGCGCTCCGGCCACGAGATTCCGGGTGCCCTCCACGTTGACCTCGTGGATGAGCGCGGCCGGCGCCCAGTCGCTGGGGATGGCCGCGAGGTGGAAGAGCAGCTCCTGGCCGATGCAGGCCTGCCGCAGGGCCTGACGGCTGCGCACGTCGCCGGTGTGGAGCTCCAGGTCCAGGCCCCGGAGGGGCGCGGTGGAGGTTCCGGGCTGCACGAAGCCGCGTACCTGCTGGCCGCGGCGGAGGAGCTCCCGGCACAGGTGGGAGCCGATGAAGCCGTTGGCGCCGGTTACCAGAGCGCGCATGTCAACCTCATTTGATGTTTGACGTTCCCCAGGCGGTTCCAACCGGCACCTGTCTCGATTGACCGCGCCGGAGGTAGAGCGCGCCTTGGATCACACGGCATGTCAAACCCACACGGCATGTCAACCCAGGGCTTTGCCGGTGATCGCCATGTACAGCAGCAGCCCCAGCACGGCCAGGGGACACAGCACGGCGACGGCGATTTTCCAGGGCGTCTCCAGCAGGCGGAACCAAGGCGCCCCGCGCCCGATCTCCTGGATGGCGTTCTTTGTCTTCCAGCGGAGCACCACGAACAGACAGGTCAGAAGCGCGCCCACGGCCAGCAGCACGTTGCCGAAGATGAAGTTCATGAGGTCGAGAAACCCTTGGGGCTTGCCCTCGACGGTGTACAGGGCGGAGAGCCACTTCACGCCGCCCAGGGACAGCGCCGAGGGGATGCCGATGAGCGCAATGACGGTCCCTGAGAGCAGCACCGACGTCTTCCGCTTCAGCTTCCACTCGTCGACCATGAAGGAGGTGACCACCTCGAGCAGCGACACCGTGGAGGTCAGCGCGGCGATGGCCAGCAGCGAGAAGAACATGATCGCCACCACGTTGCCCGCCGGCATGGCCTGGAACTGCTTGGTCAGCACCACGAACACCAGCCCGGGGCCGGCTGACTTGGGCGCGCCGCCGAGAATGGGAAAGATCATCAGCCCGGCCATGAGGGCGACGAGCGTGTCGAAGACCACGACGTAGGCGCCCGCGCTGGCGAGGTTCTCCTGCTTTCGAATGTAGGACCCGTAGGTGAGCATCGCGCCCATGCCGAGGGACAGGGAGAAAAAGGCCTGCCCCAGGGCATACACGAAGGTCATTCCCGTGACCTTCGAGAAGTCGGGCGTGAGGTAGTAGCTGAGCCCGGCCGATGCCTTGGGCTGCAGCATCCCGTTGATGATCAGGCCGATCAGCATGAGCAGCAGCAGCGGCATCAGGACCTTGGTCAACCGCTCGATGCCCTTGCGCACGCCGCCGAGCACGACGAGCATGGTCAACGCCATGAACATGGCGAGGTACACCAGCTGCAGGGGCCAGTTGGTCACGAAGCCGCCGAACAGCTTGCCCGGATCTCCGGTGGAGAGCTTGCCGAGGAAGCCGTAGACGAGGTACCCCACGGTCCAGCCCGCCACCACGCCGTAGTAGCTCAGGATGCCGATGCCCGTGAGGATGCCCAGGTAGCCGACGATCTTCCAGATCGAGCCCGGCGCCAGGAGCTTGAAGGCGCTCACCGGGCTCCGCTGGGTCGCGCGGCCGATGGCGAGCTCGGCCCACATCACGGCCAGCCCGATGAACGCGGTGCAGAGCACGTACAGCAGCACGAAGGCGCCCCCACCGTTCTGGCCGGTGGTGTAGGGGAACCGCCAGATGTTGCCCAGCCCGACGGCGCTGCCCGCGGCCGCCAGGATGAAACCGAACCGCGAGCCCCACTGGCCGCGACTGTTTGTTGCGATCTCCATGCCTCTCCTCGATGGGCTCGGAAGGCCGAGGCCGGGGCCTAATGTAACGGATGCATCGGGCCCGCTCAAGGGGGTAGGGATCGGCGCCGGAGTCGCAACCGGCCACTGGGCCAGATCCCCGCAGGGCCGTTACAGCATTCGCCTTTCTGCTGGGCGGGGAGCGCCTTGACACTGTGCGTTATGGTCGCTACTGTCCAATTCTTGGAGATGACCGCTTCGCTCAACACCACTGACAGCCGGCTCGCGGATCTCAACAGCAAGCTGCCCGATCTCCGGGCGTCGACTCACGTCACTGACCGCATCGCCTATGCCCGCGACCTCTGGCCCGGTGGGCAGATCGAAAAGCTCGCCGGAGAGCACGCTCCGAACCCGCCTCTGGCCGTGGTGTGGCCTCGGGACGTGGAGGAGCTCGTCGCTTTGGTGAGCTGGGCGCGGGAGCGTCGGGTGGCGCTCGTGCCCTTTGGCGCGGGCTCCGGTGTCTGTGGCGGGACCATGGCCGGATCGGCGAGCCTGATCGTCGATCTCAAGCGGCTGGATCGCGTGGTGCGCGTGGACCCGGAGAACAACCTGGTCCGCGCGCAGTGCGGGATCGTGGGCTGGCATCTCGAGGATCGGCTCAACGAGGAGGGGTTGACCCTGGGGCACTTCCCCTCGTCTCTGATGTGCTCGACCCTGGGGGGGTATCTGGCCACCCGTTCGGCAGGGCAGTGCTCGTCGCTGTACGGAAAGATCGAGGACATGGCCGTGTCCATGGAGGTGGTGACCGGGACCGCAGAGCGATTCGAAACCGGCCGTGAGATGGGGGCCGGACCGGGCCCGGACTGGACCCAGCTCTTCATCGGGAGCGAGGGCTCCCTCGGGTTCATCACCGAGTCGACGTTGCGCGTGCATCGGGCGCCGGAGCACCGGCTGATGCGCGGGTACGGCTTCAAGCGGGTGTCGGCCGGCTGCGAGGCGATCCGTCGGTTGATGCAGGCCGGGCTCCGCCCGTCGGTGACCCGACTCTACGACGAGTTCGACACGATCATGGCGCGCTCCGGCGCGGAGAAGGGCTCCGAGGCGGACTCGCTGCTACAGACCATTACGGGCCGCCTCCAGGGCAGCGGCGCGTTGCCCTGGCTCAAGCGCCAGGCTTTGCAGCTCGTGCTCTCGCGCCCGGAGCTGACCAACCGGATGATCGAGGAGCTCGCGCCCCGGGTGTCGGCGGACGGCTGCCTGCTCATCGTGGGCTTCGAGGGGGATCGGCGGCTGGTGGAGGTCCAGGCCAAGCTGGGGCACGAGGAGCTGCTCCGCTCCGGCGCCAGGGATCTCGGCGAGGGCCCGGGCCTGCACTGGCTCAAACATCGCTATTCCGTCAGCTACAAGCAGTCGAAGATGTTCACCACGGGGGCCTTCGTGGACACCATGGAGGTGGCCGCCACCTGGGATCGCCTCATGGGCCTGTACGAGGGGGTGCGGAAGGCCATCTCGCCGCACGGCTTCGTGATGGCGCACTTCTCCCACGCCTATCCGGAAGGGTGTTCCATCTATTTCTCCTTCGCCGGCAACGCCACGAATCCCACGCAGGCCAAGCAGACCTACGAACGGCTCTGGAACGAGGCCCTGGGCGCGGCCACCCGCGCGGGCGGCACGATCAGTCATCATCACGGTGTGGGGCGCTCCAAGGCGGGGTTCATGACCGAGGAGCACGGCAACTCCCTCCGGCTGCTCCGGGCGCTCAAATCAACTTTCGATCCGGCCGGCATCATGAATCCCGGCGTGCTGGGGCTGTCGTGAGCCTGCCCTTTCCAGAGATCACGCGGCTCCTCGCCGAGGCCGTCGGCTCGGAGCACGTTTCCAGCAGCCCGGTGGACACGACCTCTCACGCGCTGGACTACTGGCCGCGGGCCCTCATCGCCACGCGGACGGGCGACTGGCCCTGCGGGCCGAACTGGGTGGTGTGGCCGGGCGCGGCGGCCGAGGTCTCGCACGTGCTCAGGATCGCGGCCTCCTACGCCATCCCGGTGATCCCCTACGGCGGCGGCTCCAGCATGGTGGGAGGCGCGGCGCCGCGGGGGGACCGGCCGTGGATCGTGATCAACAGCAAGCGGATGTGCAACATCCTGGACATGGACGAGGTGTCCATGGTGGTGCACGTCCAGACCGGCATCGTGGGGGTGGAGCTCGAGGAGCGACTCAACGCCCGGGGCTTCAGCCTGGGCCACGTGCCGACCTCCATGACGACGGCGACCCTGGGCGGCTGGCTGTCCACGCAGTCGGTCGGGCTGCTCAGCTCGCGGTACGGACGAGCCGGGGATCTGTGCCTCGGGATCACGGCGGTGCTCCCGGACGGGCAGGTGGTCCACACGCGGGTGGCGCCGCGCCGGGCGACCGGCCCGGAGCTGATGCATCTGCTGGTGGGCTCGGAAGGCACGCTGGGCGTGATCACGGCCGCGCACCTCCGGCTCCATCGGCTGCCGCTGCATCGGCAGTTCGACAGCTACCGGTTCTCAGGGGTGGAGCCCGCCGTCGCCGCGATGCGCGGGTGTCTGGTTGCCGGCGTTCGTCCGCTCGTGGCGCGAATCCAGCAGGACGTCCGCGTGCGGCGGGAGCTGGAGGGCAAAGAGCGCGGCATCCCGGCGTCCGCGGAGCCCCAGGATCCGGCCGCGCGCGTTCTCATCATGTCCTTCGAGGGACCGCCCGAGCTGGTGGACACCGAGCGGGAGATCATGCGCGACCTGGCGACCGCCGCCGGTGGGGAGGCCCTGGGGCCGGCGCCGGCGCGGCGCTGGTGGGGGCAGCGCTTTGCCGCGGCGTTCCGGCTGGGGGCGCTGCTCGCGCAGCCCGGGACCTTTGCCGATCAGGTCGAGGTGGGGGCCACCTGGCGGGACCTCCCCCGGGTGCATCAGCGACTGGTGGAGACGCTCACCGGGGAGGGCTGGCACGTACAGACGGTCATCGAGCACGCCCGGCTCGAGGGCGCGTGTATCAGCTGCTTCTTCTGGGGCGACGTGGGGGATCTCGACGAGGCGCTGCGCTGCTACGACGCCGCGTGGCGTCACGTCGCCCAGGCGTGCGCGGACACCGGGGGGCGACTGGGGCACGTGTTCGGAGCCGGGCAGCACCGCGCGGAGCTGCTCGACGACGCGGCGCGGCACCGCCTGACACTCCTCACGCAGGTCAAACGCAAGCTGGATCCGGCGGGGATCATGAACCCCGGAGTCCTGGGGACCGAGCCATGAGTCTGGGGACCAAGCCATGAGTTTTGACGAGTACCAGAAGGCCTTCGAGCTGTGCACCTATTGCCCGAAGCTGTGTCGGCACACCTGCCCGGTGGGGAACGCCGAGCGCCGGGAGGCTGTGATCCCGCAGGCCAAAATGGCCATGGCCAACCTCGTGCGCAAAGGCCAGGTCGACCTGACGCCGGAGACCGCGTCGGTGTTCTATCACTGCAACGGCTGCGGGCTCTGCGGGGAGTACTGCGAGCACGACGTGGACGTCACCCCGGCGCTGTTCGCGGCGCGCGCCGTGGCGGTGGACAACGGCGTGGATCTGCCCAGCATGAAGCAGTTCACCGACCGCTTCTACGCGCGCAACGAGTCCGTGCTCCGGGAGCTGCACCGCAACATTGAAGAGCGCTTCTTCGTGGAGGAGGCGCAGGTGGCCTACTTCCCGGCCTGCGACGCCATCGAGCACAACCCCGACGTGATCCAGGACACCCTCAAGGTGCTGGAGTCGGTGGGCGTGGACTACGTGGCCCTGCAGGACGGGGAGTACGTCTGCGCCGGCTACCCCTTCTGGGCGGCGGGGCTCATGTCCGAGCTCAGCTTCCTCGCCAAGGAGATCGCCTCCAAGCTCTCCCACTACAAGAAGGTCATCTGCGACTGCCCGGCCTGCGTCTGGATGATGCGGTTCCTCTACCCGCAGATCGGCGCCGAGATCTCGGCCGAGGTGCTCCACGTCGTCGAGTTCCTGGACAACTACGCCCGCCGCATCCAGGTCAACACCACCGTCCCGGAAGCCTTCTACCACGACCCCTGCTACCTCGGCCGCTGGCTCGGCGTCTTCGACGCGCCCCGGCGGCTCATGGGCCGCGGCGTCCGGGACATCCGCGAGTTCACCTGGAACCGCGAGCGCGGCTACTGCTGCGGCGGCGGCGGCCTCGTGGCCGACAACCTCCCCGACGTCTCCGCCCAGATCGCCCAACGCCGCCTCGAAGAGGTCCTCCGCACCGACGTCCCCCTCGTCGTCAGCGCCTGCGCCACCTGCGAGCGCAACCTCGGCCGCCAGTCCGGCAACGTCGAGGTCGTCAACTTGATCAGCCTCCTCGCCCGCCTCCTCTAGCCGCTCCCCGGTGCCGAAGCCTTCGGGGAACTCGCCCATGCCATGTATTGCTTTGCCATTGTGAAACGGCTCAGGGCCGAGTCCGCTCGGTCCCGTCCGCTCGGTCCCTCGAACGTGGTGCGATTGTCTATTAATGAATTGATGTTGGAATACATAAAACTTCACTGAGCTTTCAGCTTTCCGAGGAGAGACATGGGCATCAAATCGAGTGACATCGTTCCCCTCGGACAGGTGCGCAGTCGCCTGACCGAGCTGTCCGAGGAGGCCCGCGGAGGAGCGGAGAAGATCATCACGCGCAACGGCGAGGCGTACGTGGCGCTGGTGGATGCGTGCCGGCGGGACCACTACCACCGGTTGGAGAGGGAGCACCTCCACCTGACACTGCTCGACGACGTGGCCAGAGGGTGGTCCGACGTGGTGGCGGGGCGAGTGCTCAGCGTCGCGGAGGCGAGGGCGCGCTTCGGCAAGCGACCGGCGACACCGGAGCGGGGGCGGCGGACGAAGAGGCGATGAGCCGGCGCCGAGTGGCGGTCACTGTTACCGAGAGCTTCGTCCGGAACCTCGACGACATACAGCGGTTTCTCGAGGAGCAGGATGCGCCCCGGGCGTTCGACGAGCTTCTGGTGCATCCCCCACGATCAGCGCACTAGGGCCTGGGCAGGGCGCAGTAGCCCAGGCGGGACTTGGAGGTGTCCGCCTCGCCGCCCGCGCCGAAGGTGTAGGAGATCGAGGTGCAGGTGGGGGTGCCGTCCGTCGTGGTGGCGGGGGTGCCCAGGTCGGCGCAGGTGGCCGTGACGCCGTCGTGGTGGCTGGTGTCGCAGTAGGGGATGCAGCGGGTGGCAGCGGTGGCCGCGCCGAAGACGTCCTGCTCGATGCAGCCGGAGCCCGGCGGGCAGACGTCGTTCGCCGCGTCGCATTCGGCCCAGACGTTGGCCACCGTGGCGGGGAGGGAGTCGTCACACACGCCGATGAGTGAGCCCAGGGTGGGCTCGGAGGCGTCATCCACGCCGTCGTTGTCGTAGTCCATGCCGAAGGTCACGACCTTGCAGCGGCCGTCGGCGTTGGTGTCGGCGCAGGTCAGGCTCGGGTTGGACAGGAGCTGGCTGGTGACCAGGGAGCAGGTGGTGAGCCCGTAGGTGGGATCGGCGGCCTCGGTGGGCCGGCAGTAGGCCAGGTCTGCGCCGCGATAGCCGTAGTCCGGGTTCGCGGTCACGTCGTTGAGGGAGATGGTGGTCTCGGCCCAGCAGTTGGAGCTCGCAGGGCAGGTCAACGGGCCCTGAGTGCCGCCATAGAAGATGGCGTCGTACTCGGCCTGCCAGTCGCAGAACCGGGCGCAGATGCCCTCGGTGGCCCCGGTGGTGGCCAGGCACAGGCCCGTGTCACACAGGGAGGCCGCCGCGCCGCCGGCGATGTCGCGGTCCGTGCCCAGCAGGTACACGGGCGGGCCGGCGTTGCCCGTGGGGCAGGGATCACCGTGGGGGATCTGCCCCTGCTCCAGGCAGAACCCGTAGAAGCCGTGGGTGTCCACGTAGCGGCCAAAGGGGATGCACAGCCCGGCGGTGGCCCCGGGCGCCTGGCAGGCCCCGTGGAAAGGAGCATCCACGGCGTTGCCCGGGCCGCACATGGAGTAGTGGCACAGGTTCACCGTGCCCCAGCAGAAGTTGTTCCAGGGGCACTCGTCGGATGTGGCGCAGTCCCGGGCGCACATGTTGTCCATGCCGCCGAACAGGGAGCTCTTGCACTCGAGCTGCACGCCGTAGTCGTCCTCGCAGCAGCCGTTCGTCGGGGTTTCGCCCTCCAGGGGGAAGCACTCGTCATAGAGGTCGTACTGGCACTGTGTGATGCTCAGGCAGCTTTCGTCGCAGGTGGCGCCCGGCCCGCCGTTGTACACGGTGCAACCCGCGGCCGGGGCCGTGAGCATGGCCGAGTCGCCGCAGTCGCACTCCTCGTCGCCGGTCCGGATCCCGTCCCCGCACAGGTCGATGTAGAGGCAGCTCGAATCGCAGTTGGCATTGGCGCCGCCGTTGACGTCGGTGCAACCGGGGGGCAGGTTCTGGGGGTCGCTGCCGCAATCGCAGTCTTCGCCGAACTGCTTGAGACTGTCACCGCAGCTGCACCCGGTGGTGTCGAAGGTACACTCGCCGCTGCACGCCAGGGTGCCGGTCGTGCCGGGGAGCGCGTCCCCGCAGGTCGCACCCCCCAGCTCGGTCTGATCGCACTCCTCGTTGCCTTCGATCACGCCGTCTCCACAGACGGCCTCGTCCTTACAGCCGGTGGCCAACGCGAGCGCGGCCGCGCAGAGCGCGGCCACGCAGGCCCAAATCACCCATGGTCTCCTCGGACTCCTTATGAACTTCATATGCGCAACTCCTCTCCACAGTGGCACCCGCGCCGGGCGCACGTTTCCTGTCCCTCACTCCTTTTTGTGATCAGCGAGAGGCGGCCACCAACTAGCTTCGCTAGTAGATGCAAACCTCGCGCCACGTACGGGGTGTGCAATTAGCAGCACCGCGCGGTGCAGCAATCTCTGTAGGTTGAGCTGAATACGTACGAGAACGTACGATCCGGTCTGCGCGACGTCACAGTGATTCGTTAGCAGTGCGCCTGCCGTCCGTAAGTTTCCTGACGTATATTTGTGCGAAACAGCGACGCATCCGTGTCCCGATCCTGCAGCCACCACGGGTCCGAGGATCATCCCCCATACCTGGGGCCCAACTGATTTTCAGGCGCGCCGAATTCCATTGCCGCCCTCTGGCCGCGTCGGTATGCTGGCGGCCACGGTAGCGAACCTGGAGCGGCCCGGCATCATGCCTCTGTTCGGACGGAAAATCCTGGTCACCGGAGGGACCCGTGGGCTCGGGAGGGCCATGGCGTTGGAGTTCAGCGCCCGGCGCGCCCAGGTGGCCATCACCGGCCGGTCGGCGGAAACGGCGGCCCAGGTCGCGGCGGAGCTGGAGGCCGAGGTCCGTGAGACGCGGCCCGAGGCCGAGGATCCGAGGATCGTGGGGGTCGGCTGCGAGATCACCGAGCTCGACAGCGTGCGCGGGGCGGTGGCGGAGATGTCCGAGCGACTCGGCGGGGTGACGGACGTGGTGGCCAACGCCGGCACGGGCGGGATGTACGGGCGGTTCGATCACCTCTCCCCGGAGCAGTGGCGCGAGACCTTCTCGGTCAACCTGTTCGGCACCTACCACACCTTCCTCGCCTGCCTGCAGCCCATCCTGGACGCCGGGGGCGGCCGGCTGGTGGGCATCAGCGGGTACGGCGCCGTGCGGGCCGTGCCCTACTTGAGCCCCTACTCCAGCGCCAAGGCCGCGGTGGTCCAGCTCGTCCGCGTGCTGGCCCGGGAGTTCGAGCAGCACCCCCTGTGCTTCCTGGTGTTCGCGCCCGGCATTTTGGAGCATGGGCTCACCCGGGAGGTGGTTCTGGCGGAGGAGGACGCGCACCACTACACCAACCCCTATGCCAAGGCCTTGCGTGAGTATCTGCGCAAGCCCCTGCCCGAGGCGGCCCGGCTGGCCGCCAACATCGTCGACCCGGCCAACCCGCTGCCCTCGGGCCAGAAGGTGGCGCTGCACAAGCCCTTCGAGGTCACGTGGGCCATGGCCAAGGCGCGGATCAAATCTCTCAAGCCTGGATAGTGGCGGGCTCCGCTCCGGCGCCTTGCGCTTCGCGAGAGAGGCCCGTGCTCAAACAGTCGGATTCTCGCTGCGCGAGAATTCCGAAACTGCGCGCGGGCCCCTCTCGCGAAGCCGCGCCTCCGCTCGGGGGTGGTTGAGCGTTGTGGTTGAGCGTTGTGTGGGGGTTTGGGGAGTCTATTCGAAGGCGCAGAAGCCGAGCCGCGCGGGGGAGATGTCGGTGGGCGCCAGCTTTTCGGAGAGCGAGCGGCAGTCCGTGCCCGCGGGGGCGCCGAGCTGGGTACAGGTGAGCACGTTCTGGGCAAAGGGCACGTCGCAGAAAGGCAGGCAGCGGAACGCGCCGGCCGGGTTTGCCGCGTGGAAGTCCTCGGGGAAGCAGCGGCTCCCCGAGGCGCAGACGTCGCTTGGCTGATCGCACAGCTCCCACACGTCCCGGGTGACGGGCTGGGTCTGGGCGCACGCGCCGATCAGCGTGCCGTTGGCCGGCTGGCTCCCGCTGAGCACGATCACCATGCACCGCCCGTTCGGGTAGAGGTCGGCGCAGGTCCGGGTGGGATCCGCCAGGAGCTGGCTGGTGACCAGGGAGCAGCTGTCCACCCCGTTCGTGGGGTCCGTGGCGGTGGTAGACCAGCAGTAGGATAGGTCGTCCCGGCGCAGCCCTGCGGCCTGGTCGATGTACGCGGCGTTGTAGCAGCTCGCCCCGTCCGGGCAGGGCAGCACGTTCCCGCTCAGCCCGTACACGGCCGCGTCGTGGGCGTCCTCCCAGCCGCAGAGCTGGATGCACCGACCGCTCGGCCCGCCCTGGTGCTCGATGCACACGCCGAGCTCGCACACGTCCTCGCTGCGGTCGGTCTCCAGGATGTGCCCCGGGACGCAGCTGTCGCCGTGCTGCAGGGTGCCGGCCTCCAGGCAGACTCCGTACTGATCGTCGCCGGGAGCGCCCCGCTCGTACAGGGGCGCGCACCAGCCCGTCCCTCCGCCCGCGACCTCGCAGAAGGCGTTCATTTCCTCGTGGGAATAGCCGGGCCCGCACACCGACGCATAGCAGCCGCCGCCGATCCACGACACACACTCGTTGGACCAGTAGCAGTCGCTGGTGGTGTTGCACTCCCGCATGCAGTAGAAGCCGTAGCCCGCCAGATCGCGACAGTCGGTGGGGACGCCCCAGTCGTCGGAGCAACATTGGTTCATGAGCAGCGGATCGCACTCATCCCAAAGCTGGTGCTCACAGATCTCGGTCAGCAAGCAGTCGTCGCCGCACTCGCCGTTGGGGCCGCCGTTCACGTCGGAGCATCCGGGCGGTAGGTTCGCCGGATCGGTGCCGCAGTCGCACTCCTCGTTGCCCTGCACGTTGCCGTCGCCGCACCCGTAGAGCCGGCAGTCCGTTGAGCAGTTGGAGCCTATGCCTCCGTTGATGGCGGGGCACCCGAACGGTAGGCTCAGCGGGTCCATGCCGCAGTCGCATTCCTCTCCGAGCTGCCGCATGCCGTCTCCGCAGTACGCGCAGCCCGCGGTGTCGTAGAGGCACTCTGCCCGGCAGCCGAGCGTGCCGCCGGATCCCGGGACCAGGTCCGCGCAGGTGTAGCCGCGAAAGTCGCTCCCGTCGCAGTCTTCTCCGCCCTGGGCCACGCCGTCGCCGCACACCGTGTCCCCGCAGGACGGCGAGCCGGCGCAGTCCTGGTCCTCGCAGTCGGTCAGCCCATCCCCGTCGTCGTCCAGCCCGTTCGAGCAGAGCTCACCGCCCAGAAACGGCGTCCGCCCCCCGCACCCGGGCCCCGTCGAGACGAGCACAGCCGCAAGCAGCACCAACCCGGGCCGCCCAGGGCGCGTGAGGAAGCCTACCGCACATGCCATGCTTATCCCTCCTGTCGCGTCGACGGCTCGCCGGCACACGCGACGCTGAGCTCGAGTGTATCAGCCGCTGCCCGCATTTACTCGTCCCAGTCTTCGTGTTACGCATTTTTCGGTCGCGCCGCGGTCGCTCCTTTGGGGGAGCAGGGCCGGGCGCGGGGAGGGCTGTGCTTCGATGGTCGTGACGTCTACCCTTTTGATCCTAGCTTGTTGCGTGCTGGAAACCACTGCCTCGGCGCCGACCCGGGCGGTGCCGAAGGCGCCGCGCGGCGCGCTGTATTTGCCGGCGGAGAAGCTGCCTGCGTTGATTCGGGCGGCGGGCACGCGCAAGCAGAACGGGGGGGCGGACGTCGTGGCGGTGCTGGATCGCAGCCATGTGCACGTGATGGAGTCCGGCCTGGCGCACGTGACCCGGCGGCAGGTGTACAAGGCGCTGTCGGACCGCGGGGGATCGCTGCTGGCGGTGCGGCGCTTCGACTACGACCCCGCCACCAACGTGATCCGGTTGCTGCGGATCCGTGTGCACCGACCGGGCAAGCCTCCGCAGGACTTTCCAGCATCCCGGGCGCGGGACCTGCCGCAGCCGGCGGGGTGGATCTTCTGGAAGACGCGCATGAAAGTGCTGGGGATCCCCCGGTTGGAGGTCGGGGAGGCGCTGGAGGTGATCACCTACACCAAGGGCTTCCAGATCGCGTACCTCGGGGACGACGCCAAGGGGGACGACGCCAGGTATGTGCCGCCCATGAGGGGGCACTTCTACGACACCGTGCTCTTTGCAGACGATCCCTTCCCGGTGCGCTACAAGAGCTACCGCATCACCACGCCCCGGTCCAAGCCGCTGCGGTTCAAGGTCTACAACGGCGCGGTGCAGAGCGCTGTGACCTTCACCCCTCGCCGGTTCGTGTACGACTTCACCAGGCGGAACATTCCGCGCTTCAAGCGGGAGCGCGGGTCGCCCGCGGCGTCTGACTCCGTGCCCAAGGTGGTGCTGGCCACCCTGGCCGGTTGGCCGGCCAAGTCGCGCTGGTTCTACCGGGTCAACGAGGGACAGTTCGCCGCGAACCAGGCGATCCGCGAGAAGGTGGCCGAGGTGCTGCGGGGGAAGCGCACCCGGCGGGAGCGGGTCACGGCGCTTTTGCGCTGGGTGGCGGCGAACATCCGCTATCGCGGGCTGTCCATGGGCAAGGGAGAGGGCTACACGCTTCACCCGGGGACGCGCGTGTTCGCGCACCGGGCCGGGGTGTGCAAGGACATCGCGTCCATGCTCCTGACCATGCTGCGGGCCGCGGGCTTCACGGCCTATCCCGCCATGACCATGGCGGGCTCCCGGGTGGAGGCCGTGCCCGCGGACCAGTTCAACCACTGCGTGGTGGCCCTGAAGAAGAAGCAGGGCGGCTACCAAATGCTCGATCCCACCTGGGCGCCGTTTTCGCGGCAGCTGTGGTCCAACGCGGAGCGACGGCAGCACTACCTCATCGGCACGCCCAGGGGTGAGCAGCTGCAGAAGATCCCGGGGCAGGCTGCCGGTGCCAACCAGCTCAACATCCGGGCGGACACCCGGCTGGTGGGCAACACCAGCGGGGTGGAGGTGAAGCTGCAGATCTGGGGCACAGGGTACCCCGACACGCGGCTGCGTCGGCAGCTCGGCTCCGCCTATGCCCCGTCCGAGGTCCGTCACTACTTCGAGCGTATCGCCGGAGAGATTTCGCGCTTTGCGACGGTGAAGGACTACGCCTTTGGGCGGTTCGCCGAGCTGTCCCGGGAGCTCGGCATGCGCCTCACGGTGCGGGCCCCGGCCTATCTCCAGCGGAGCGAGGCCCTCATCCGGGTGCGCCCGGCCACCTGGAGCGCCCTTTCGAAGGCGCTGGGCACGGCGGACTTTCTGACCGCCACGAAGACGGGGAAGCGCAGCCAGCCGGTGCAGCTCCGCTCGACCCAGCAGGTCACCTTCCAGGAGCGGCTCCAGCTCCCCGCGGGGTTTCGGCTCGCAAAGCCCTTCCAGCCCGTTGCTGTGAGCCACCCGAACGCCTCGCTCCTGGTCACGGTGCAGCAGCAGGGCCGCGTGCTCCGGATCGACACCCAGCTGGCGCTGGGGTCCCGGGTCTTTCCTCCCGGGCAGTATGTCCGCCTGAAGAAGGTCGTCGACGCGCTGCGGGGCCTGTGGAAGCGGTCCCTGGTCCTGGTTCGGGCTCGGAGCAAGCCATGAGACGACGCGTGCAAAGTAGCCTCCTCGCGGCGGCGGCTGTCCTTGTGCTCGGCGGGTGCCACGTGTTCGTGGAGCCGCCCGCCGGCAGCCCCTGGACGAAGCGGGTGAACCGTCAGGGAGCGGACCGCGAGGTGCTGCTCCGGGAGGTGCGGATCCGCGTCGATGCCCAGGGACGGGTCGAAAGGTCGGTCCGGGAGCGGCAGCGGGTTTTGACCGATCGGGGCGCCGATGTGCATTGCGATCCGCGGACGACCTACGATCGCCGTCGGCAGGCATTCACCGTGCGGACGGCGGAGACGCGGATGCGCTCGGGAGCACGGGTGCGGACGCCGCCGAGCGGAGTGAACACCGTGACCCCGCGCAGCCTGGCGCTGGCTCCGGCCTACTCCGACATCACCGACACCGTGGTGTCCCTGCTCGGCATCGAGCCCGGCGCGGTGACCGAGCTCCACACCCGCCTCACCGATCACCGGGCCGGGGCGCAGCCCTTCGGTGGAGTGGAGCCCGTGGGGGACGTGGGGCCCATGCAGCGGTTGGTGATTTCAGTGGAGCTGCCCGCCGGCCGAACGCTGCGCCATGAATGCGTGCGCTGTCCCGCGGTTCGGGCTGTCGTCCGTCGCAGCGCCGCGGGGTTGAGCTACACCTGGACCTTTGGGCGGCTCCCGTCCGTCAACCTGTACGAAACAGTGCGGGGCGCGGGGCGGGCCGCTCCCTCCACGCGCGCGCTGCCGCGGCTCGTGTACAGCGTCGCGACCGACTGGCGCGCGGCCCTCGGTCCCCTCGCGGCGGCGTTCCGCGCTGCCACGGAATTGTCGCCGTCTCTTCAGGCGCTGGCTCACCGCCTCGGCAAGGGCAAAAAGACGCCCGCGGAGCGGCTGCAGGCCGCGGCGCGTTTCGTGAGCCGCTCCCTGGTGAGCGTGCGCCTTGACGCGCTCCGGCACGGGCTGCTCCCGGCCGCCGCGGCAGCGGTTGCCCGTCGCGGCTACGGCCATCGCCTGGACAAGAGCGCGCTGCTGCTGGCCCTGCTCCGGGCCCTGAAGGTGCCGGCGAAGCCCGTGCTGGTGGGCGGACAGTACGGCTTCTCCCCCCGGGTGCCCGCCGTGGCCCAGCTCGACCGGCTCTGGATCGAGGCGCGCACCGACGAGGGCACCGTGTGGGTGGATCCCCTGCACGGGAAGATCCTGCCGCAGGGGGCCGGCGGCGCCGGACTGCACGCCGCGACCCTGGATCCGTTGGCTGCGCCCGTGATCGTCGGCCCGGGACCTATCGCGTCGTCCAAGCTCGCCGTGGCGGTGCTCATCGGTGCCGATGGCACGGCGAAGGTCAGCGGTGCGGTGAGCCTCGAAGGCGCGGCAAACGCGTACGGTCACCTGGTCGGTCAAGAACAGACGGCGCTGGCGGGGGCGCGGAATAACCTCCCGCGCGCCGTCTGGAAGCAGGCGGGAAAGAAGAGCCGGGTGGACTCCTTCCGACCGGGGCTGCTCCGCAGCCGGTTCACCCTGCGCGCCCAGGGCAGGCTCTCGCGTGAGGAGCCGGCCCTGTCCGTGCTGCAGCTCCCTGACGCCTGTGGGATCCTGGATCGGATCTCGGTGCTGCGCGCGCGGCCGACGTTCCCGCTACGGCTGCCGGCGGCCGTGCTCTCCTGTAGGCTGGCGCTGTCGGTGTCCTATGCCGCCGCCGCCTTCGCGCCGGTGCTCCGGCCCGGCCAGGTGACGGTGAAGACCCGGGTCGGCAGCTTCCGCCGGCTCGTTCAGGCCGGCCCCGGCCGGTTGAACATCGTCGTTGAGGCCGTCGTCCGTGGGCCGACAATCTCCCCGGCCCAGGTGCCCGAGCTGCGCAGGCTGCTGGTGGCCGCCCGGGCCGAGGGAGCGCGGCTGGTGGTCTTTCGGCAATTGAAATCGAAGCCGAGGCCGAAGCAGAAGAACCCCGCACCCGTGGCCGCTGTGCCGAAGCGCTGACACCGATCCCCGGGCATGAGCGGCACTCAACCACACGCGGAATCGCGGCAGAGTCATTGGGAGCGCGTCCTGCACTCCCGGTGGGCGAGCTGGGCGCTGCTCTTTGTCGTGGCCGTGCTGGCCCTCGGACGGATCCGGCCCGAGGTGGTGGGCGCCAACGACGCGTCCCGTTACGCGACCATGATCGCCCTGGTGGAGCGCTCTACCCTGTACATCGACGGGGTCCCGCTCGCGCGTCACACCATGGACAAGGTTCGGGTGCGGGGGCGAGAGCTCTCCACCAAGCCGCCGCTGCTCTCCGTGATCGGCGCGGGCTTCTACGCGGTGCTGCACCACGGGTTCGGTCTCAGCTTCCGCCGTCACGAGCCCATGGTGGTGGTCCTCCTGGTGGCGCTTTTGTGCACGCTGCCGCTGCTGCTCCTGCTGTGGGCTTTCCACGGGCTGCTGCGCCGGGAGGGGGCGCCGGCGCGGTCGGCGCTCGGCGTCACCGCGCTGCTGGGGCTGGGCACGCTCTGCTTCCCCTTCGGCACGATCCTGGTCAACCACCTGCCCTCCACGGCGGCGCTCTTCGGCATGTTCGCGTGCGCCCGGGAGCTGCGCGCCGGGCGGGCTACGGGTTGGCGATACGCGGCCGGCGCGGGCCTGCTCGGCTGCCTGGCGGTGACCTTCGAGCTCACCGCCGTCTTTCCGGTCGTCGCCCTGACCGGGTACCTGTTCTGGGGCAGGTTTCGGGCCGATCAAGCCGGGATCTTC
Organism: bacterium; assembly: GCA_043825095.1. Classification (GTDB taxonomy): domain Bacteria; phylum Myxococcota_A; class Polyangia; order HGW-17; family JAJRWW01; genus JBDRSE01. Next base: position 5,167 of record JBDRSE010000388.1, on the reverse strand, counting down.
CTGCTCGGAGCCGTTGGCCCGGCCGCGCTCCACCTGGCCCTCACCTGGGTCTCCACGGGCGGCCCGCTGCCGGTGCAGCTCCGACCCGAGCTCTGGAGCTATGAGGGCAGCTACTGGAACGCTCCCCGCTCCTGGGACGCGTTGCAGGAGCCCAAGTGGCGGTACGGCCTGCTCTGTTTCTTCGGCGGCCGGGGCCTGTTCACCCTCACCCCGGTGCTGCTCCTGGCGCTGCCTGCCCTGTGGCGCGGCCTCTGGCGCGGCACGATCGGCTGGCGTGACGGCGCTCCCGGACGCGCGGAAACCGTGGCCGTGTCGGTCGGCTTCCTGGGCCTGGCGAGCTTCATCATCCTGCGCACCAACAACTACGGCGGCGGCCACTACGGCATGCGCTGGTTCTTGATGATGGTCCCGCTGCTGCTGTTCCTGATGCAGCCCGTGCTCTCCGACCTGCGGAGCCGCGCCGCGCGGCTCGCCCTCGCGCTGCTCATCCTCCCGGGTTTCTATACCGCCCAGATCTTCTGGTTCGGCATGCCCACCGCCTACGAGCTCCTGCTCATGCGCCACGACCTGCTAATCCTACCTCCGTGAGTCAGAAAGGGGACGGTCCCCTTGCCCCAGGGGCGACTTTGGTCTAACTCTCTTGGTGTATCGAAGTTTCAATACGGAGTGAAACCATGTCTGCTTCTGCCAACCCGACCGTGCCGCAGCGCAACCGGCTCAGCCTGTGGATTCAGGCCGTGCGGGCTTTCTCGTTCACCGCGTCGGTGATCCCCGTGTTGGTGGGCGGGCTCTTCGCGCTGGGCGCCACCGGCCCGAAGCGCTGGGCGCTGCTCCCCCTGGCCGTGCTCGGCGGCCTGCTGCTCCACGCGGGCACCAACCTGATCAACGACTACTACGACTTCCAGCGGGGCGTGGATCGCGAGGGCACGTTCGGGTCCAGCGGCATCCTCGTGGCGGGCCTCATGCCTCCGCGGTCGATCTTCCTGGGCGCCCTGGTCGCCTTCGGGCTCACCGTGGCCATCGGGGTGGTCCTCGTCGCGGAGCGGGGCTGGCCCATGTTGCTGCTCGGCGGGACCGGGCTGCTGGGCGGGTACCTCTACTCAGGGCGGCCGGTGGGCTACAAGTACCTCGCCCTCGGGGACCTCCTGGTGTTCGTGCTCATGGGACCGCTCATGGTCCTCGGCGGGTACCTGACGGTGACCGGCCAGTTCCGGCACGAGGTGCTGCTGCTCAGCCTCCCCATCGGCTGTCTCGTCGCAGGGATCCTCTGCGCCAACAACCTGCGGGATATCGAGCACGACGGGGAGGCGAAGATCATCACCCTGGCGCGGCTGCTCGGCCACCGCGCGGGCAAGGTGGAGTACACGCTTCTGGTACTCGGCGCCTACGCCTCCGTGGCCGTCCTGGTTCCGGCGAAGGTGCTCTCGCCCTGGACCCTCCTGGTGCTGCTCAGCAGCCCCCTCGCCGTGAAGAACCTGTCGTTGGTGCTGCGAAGTCGCGAGGGCGAGGCCCGAGACCTGGCCTTCGCAGACGTGCAGACCGCTCAGCTCCACATGGTCTTCGGCGTCCTGCTGGGGGTGGGCATCGTGCTCGGCGCGACGCTCTGAACGAAGTCGTTGCACAGGAACCGCTTTTGCCGCGAGTTCCGGACGACACGAGGTATAACTGCTCCGATGCGACCGACGCTTTCGGGGCTGTGCGCCGTCTGCGGAGCCGCTGTGCTGGCGCTCGCGGCGCGGTCGGAGTCCGCTCGCGCGGCGCCGGCGCCCGATACGGCAGCCGCTGTGGAGCGCCGGACGCCCCCCGAGGAGGCGTGGCGGGTGGCCGACTTCGACCCCACGCGATACTTCCGGCCCGCGGAGCTGCGCGCGTGGCAGGAGTACGGCCGATCCCAGCGGCGGGTGCACCTGCTCGGCTTCGCGTTGGACCTGCTGTTCTATCTGGCACTGGTGCTCTCGCCGCTGGCGCCGTGGCTGCTCGCCCGCTGCACGTCGTGGGCGACCGGGCTCGGCTCACGCCGACCCTTCGCGCGCGGTCCACTCGAGCGCCTGGGCCGTATCCCGGCGCGGATCTTCGGGCCCGACTGGCACGCTGCGTTGCTGTTCGCCTTCGTGATCTTCGGGCTCGGAACGCTGCTCAATCTGCCGTTGGCCCTCTGGCAAGAGTGGCTGGCCCAGCGAGCCGAATTGTCCATCTACACCGTACCCGCCTGGACGCTGGACACCCTCAGGAGCCTGGCGCTGCAGCTTTTCTTACTCGGCTGTCTGGTCTTCGGCCTGTACGGACTGATCCGCCGCTTCCCCCGCCGGTGGTGGCTCGCGCTCGCGCTGCCGGCAGCGCTGGCGCTCGTCGCCTACGGGTTCTTGGAGCCGAGCCTGCCGCGGCTGTACCACCGGGTCGTTCCTCTGGAGGCGTCGAAGCAGCTCACCCCGGCCGCCCGGGCAGAGCTCCGGACGCGGCTCGACCGGCTCCTTAGGGCCCGGGGGCTGACCCTGCGGTCCGTCAAGGTGATCCAGACCAGCCGCACCAGCCGTGCCATGAACGCCTACCTGGTGGGGCTGGGCCGGGGGCGCGAGCTGGTGCTCTACGATACCCTGCTCGGGGAGGCCACGGCCGAGGAGCTCGAGGCCGCGGTCGCGCATGAGCTGGGCCACGAGCACGCGCGGAACGATTTGGTGACCTACGGTCTGGCCTCCCTGGCGCTGACCGCGTTGCTGTGGCTGCTCGCCGCCGTGCTCCACCGGGGGAGCCGGTGGATGGGGCTCTCCGGCCCGGGGCACGTGGCCACCCTACCGCTGCTCGGTTTCACCGTGTGGCTCGTGTTCGCGCTGGCCCAGCCCGTGATCAGCTGGCGGGCACGAAGCCTGGAGCGGCGGGCGGATCGCATCGGTCTGGCGCTGACCGGGAATCCCGAGGCGTACATCCGGCTGCAGGTGCGGCTGGCCCGACGGAACCGGACCGAGCTCAGTCCCCCCGCCTGGGTGCGCTGGTGGCTGTCGGGCCACCCCTCGGTCCAGGAGCGGATCGGCACGGCGCAGTGGTATGCGCGCTGGCTTCGCCGGCCCAGGTGAGAACCGGACCGCCCGGGGCGTACCACGGGAGTGCCCCGGAGAAAACTCGATTCCTCGGAGGATCCGTCTACTATGGCTGCAGGAGGTTTGTGCATGACCGCGCCCAGATTGAAGGTCGCCGTGCTCATGGGCGGCAGGAGCGGCGAGCACGACGTGTCCCGGGAGTCGGGCTGGGCGGTGCTGACCCAGCTACCCGAGGATGCGTTCAACCCCATCCCGGTGCTCCTGGGACGGGACGGGTGCTGGCGCTTTCCGTCTTTTGCCGAGGCGGACCCGGGCCAGCCGGCACCGCCGGGTGCGGGGCTCCCGCTGCCCGAGGGCGTGCGAGCGTTGCTGTCTCGACAACCCGACGTGGTGTTCATTGCCATGCACGGCCCGGAAGGGGAGGACGGCAAGGTCCAGTCCCTGCTCGAGCTGGTGGGGCTGCCCTATGTGGGCTCGGACGCCTACGCCAGCAGCTTGGCCATGAACAAGCCGGTGGCCAAGGCGGTCTACCGGGCCCACGACATCCCGGTGGCGGACGACTGGCTCCTTTCGCGGCGACGGTGGGAGGTGGATCGCCGGGGGGTGCTCGAGGAACTGCGGCGCCGGTTCACCCCCCCGTGGGTGCTCAAGACGCCCAAGCTCGGCTCCTCCGTGGGTCTCGCCATCGTGCCTGCGGAGGGGGCGCTGGAGGCGGAGCTGGCGCGGCTGCTCACCCTGGATGACGTGGTGCTGGTGGAGGCCTTCGTGACCGGGCGGGAGCTCACCTGCGCCGTGCTGGATTCGCCCACGTTCGGCGCGGCCCGGCCCTTGCCGATTCTGGAGATCACTCCGGTAGATAGCCCGTTTTTCGACTACCACGCCAAGTACACCCCCGGAGCCGCCAGGGAGATCTGTCCGGCGCCCATCGAGGAGGGGGTGCGGGATCGCGCCCAGGCGCTGGGGCTGCTGTCGCACCGGGTGCTCGGCTGCCGGGACATGTCCCGCACGGACTTCATCCTGACCCCGGAGGGGAAGCTCGTCACCCTGGAGACGAACACCATACCCGGGTTCACGCGCACCTCGCTGCTCCCTCAACAGGCGGCGGCCGATGGGATCCCTTTCGCCGAGTTGGTCGCCGGCCTGACCCGCGGAGCGTATCATCGCCAACGCGCGCGTGCTTAAGGCAACCCCTAGGACCGGGGCTTAGGTCCAACTCGTTGACAGTCAGCACCGTTTGTGCCAAAGCTACCGGGCTACAACCGTTATTTGAGTAACTTACGGTGTTTGAAAGACCCTTTGGCGCATGTTGAGAACTGGAGAACCCCGGGTGAGCGGCAATGGCGGCATCCTCGTCGAAGTGAAGGAGCTCAAGAAGGATTTCCTTCACGGGGGGCGCGTCATCCCGGTGCTTCGCGGCATCGATCTGACGATCCGGCAGGGCGAGATGGTGTCCGTGGTGGGCTCCTCGGGTGTGGGCAAGTCGACCCTGCTTCACGTGCTGGGCACCCTGGACCTGCCCACCTCCGGCTCGATCCGGTTCCAGGGGACCGATGTCACCGGGCTTTCGCCGGCGCGGCTGGATGAGTTCCGAGGGCATCAGATCGGCTTCGTATTCCAGTTTCATCATCTTTTGCCGGAGTTTACCGCCCTGGAGAACGTGATGATGCCGGCGCTCATCCAACGCATGCCTGCCAGTCAGGCCCGGAGCCGCGCCGTGCAGCTCCTGGAGCGCGTGGGGCTCACCCACCGCATGACCCATCGTCCGGGCAAGCTGTCCGGGGGAGAGCAGCAGCGGGTCGCCCTGGTGCGGGCCCTGGTGATGCGCCCGAGTCTGGTGCTCGCCGATGAGCCGACCGGCAACCTCGACACCAGCACGTCGAACGAGATGCACGACCTGTTTTTCGAGTTCAACCGCGAGTTCGGCACGACGATGCTGGTCGTGACCCACAACCCATCGCTGGCGGATCGCATGCCCCGGCAGGTCCACATGGTGGACGGACGGCTCGAGGAGGATGCCCAGATTGCCGCCTAGAGTGCTACCCGTGCTGGCGGTGATTGCTGCGGTGCTCGCGGCCTATCCCGCGCAGGCCCAGCCCGCCCGCCCGGCCCCCATGCGCCCCGCGGCCCGCCCG
>JBDRSE010000387.1:0-37027 GCA_043825095.1 bacterium | reverse complement strand
ACTTGCGTTGCCCCCCCCCCCCCTTAAAAGTCCACTTGAGCTGTTATGCACACTGATGAGAAGGACTGGAGAGCCATGAAGAAATTCACATGGGCGTTGGTCTGGCTGACGGTCGGTCTGGTATTCGGATGTGTACCAGGAGGTGGAGGGGGTGGAGGGGGTGGCTCGGAAGAACCCGGCCGTGGAATCATCGTAGTAAGCCGTTCGAGCGGGCCGAGCGGCAAATCGTGCTTCACGGCTTCGATTTCCTACCAAATCGAGCCCTCAAGCGCGCCGAGCAGCATACAGGTGAGGTACGAATGGAACCAACGATTGTATTCGGTCGACGGCCTGGCGAACAGATCGGCGACTCCTGACTCGGCAGGAGACTTCCTGGTGGACGAGCAGTTCGAGGTCTGTCCGACGCGGACGTTCTCCACGGTGCAGACCTTCGACTTCCGGATCATCGCCAAGACGCGAACGCGGACGTACCGGTCGTTCCCTTCGGTCACGTTCATCAAAGGCTCGGACGCCTGGGACGAGAGCCTGGCACCCACCATTGCCGCGCTGAAGCGCCAGCTCGAATCCGGTGACCGGACGCCCTCGGCGCTGCGCAGCTACTGGAAGGCACTGGCGAGCTACTTCCACGGCGGCCAGAACAAGTTCAAGCAACACATCGGTGATAGAGCGTCAACGCTCGTCCGGGAGGCGGAGGTAAAGATCTCTGGACGAAAGCTCAGAGCCTACCGAACATTGCTCTCCGAGAATGGCGAAAACGTCGACGTCTCCTTCGACCTCTCCACAGGGCTCGTGAGCTCCATCACCCTCAACGAATCGTACCAGCTCGAGCGCGACTACAAGAGCGGCCTCATGGCTCTCCTCACGTCAGGCGCTGTCGGCGATCTGGTCGGGCTCACCTCGGAAGACGAGCTCCGCCTCCTGTTCGCCGAGCCCACCCCTGCTGGGATCTCGTTGACCTATCAGAGGTTTCGGGAGCGTCTCCGCGTGATCCCGGACAGGGTGTCGGTCTTCCTTCACGCAACCTCATCCGGCTACAGGGTCGACCTGATCGACGTTGGCCTTGGTGACGTGGGGGGCGAGTCGTGCGCAGGCGCTGACTGGAGCCTCGCGGCGCTGCACGACTTGACGAGCAAGCCCGGCATGACGGACGTGGAGTTCCGGCAGGCGCTGTACCGAACCGACGGCGTTCACTACCGCTGTGTTTTCATGTGGTGGGGGCGCTACACCCCCCCTCGAGAGGACACCGACCTCCCGTACGTACGCATCATCGACGCGCTCAACGGCAAAGCGTATGCAGACTACGAGATCATCATGTCCGACGGAGCCGATTCCGTGCCACACCGTGTGAAGGTCCGGCAGACGATTCCCTACCAGAGCCCGACGAACGCTACGGGGACAGCACCTGACGAGATATATGCACAATATCACCCCAACGACAACTATCCCCAGCTCACGAACGTTTTCAACCGCCCGACGTCAATGTTCGGGGGCGAGCTCTACCTGCTGATCGACACCGGGGAAGAGTATGCAGATCTCTGTCCTCTCTCCAACTACACAGACTGTCGACTCGATCGATCCGCGAATCCTCTCTCCCCCTTGTTCACCCCCAACGAATTTGGCCTGATCGCAGGACCAACCCACTCCCATGCAGACGCGGACGTGGGATACCTGGTCGTGTTCAACAATCAACTGGGATCCAGCGAGTTCGACTTCCGAGCAGAGCAATACGACCCCTGGTCTTCAGTAATGAACGAGTACCAGTTCGGCGAGCTCGCTCGGGAGAGCAGTGAGGAACGCACCATCCTCTTCGAGCCGGCCTGGACATCAGGCCACCATACTGACGGAGAAGGGACCGACTGCACAGACCAGCCCTGTGGACAGGGGCTGGTTTGCAATTCAAGCAACATCTGCGAGTGCCCTCGTGAGAGCGGCTGCGGCGACTTCTGGAGCCGCGCCCAAGGTTTCACTGCCTCGGCATACCTCTACGCTCAGTACGCGCGCTACATCTGGATGGGGGAGACGAACGGCTTGCCGGTCTGGTCCGACGGCCCCACTCCGAGCTGGGGTGGCCGCCACGTGGCCATTCACAACAGAGGGAGCTCAGCCGTTTACGACTTTTGCGGCCAATGGAACGGCTACCAGACCATCACCTTCCGTCACGAAGAACGGGACGGAGACGGCGGGCTGAGATGTGACATGAGAGCAACTTACAACGGCGTGCCCCACGAGCTCGGACACTGGGTCGGCAATGTCGTCCCTATTGATTTTTGGTGGAGGTCCGCCGCAGCGGCGCGCAACGAGGGGTTCGCCGACTACATGGCGGGCTCGCTGCGCGCCAACTGGGTCATGCCGAGTCGGCTGCGGAGCTACAGCCACGTGAGCAGCATCGACTGGCAGTTCAAGTCCAAGAGCACCACTCCACGGTATCGCGGCAACGTGCTCTACCCGTGGCTCCGGAACGACCACAGCTACGCCAACGATACAAAGCACCAGTACCAGAACAGCTTCAACTGGTCCGGTATGTGGTCGCAGTACATGAACCTCGTCGGGAACTACTACTCCGACCCAACCGTCACGCAGGGGTACCGCGGCAGCTCCGACTACGTGGGTCCCGACGGGAAGTGCCACGACACCCATTGCTCGCTGGATTGGTGCCGCCGCGGAGCCGCCCGCGAGACATACAAGCAGATGTACGGTTGGGAGTCTTCGCGAGACACCGTCGACCACTGGGAGACTGACAAAGCCCTGTTCGTCAACAACCGCTCCCGGGAGATCCAGCAGGCGGCGATCAAGCACAACTGGATGTGGAAGGTGGACATCAGCAGCGCCCGCCGGCAGTATCACAACGCGTCACTCTCCCCGTCCCATGCCTACGCGATCACGCTCAACGACCACCGGGACTCGCGCGTCAACGTGCGCTTCGAGTCGGGCTACGACGTCAAGTGGGTCAACTTCTTTGCCCACGCCAACCTGAGCTACATGCTCCGCGCCGTGGCCCCGGTGGGTGGTGTGCTGCGGCTGTACCATGTCCGCCCGAGCACAACTCCAACGAATGAGCCCACCTCTACACTGGAGGGGCTAGCATTCAACACGGACTGTCAATCCCAGACGCAATCACCGTTCATTCAGGATTCTGAAGTAGATATCCAACCTCTAAACGCGTGCGAGTCCTTTGGCCCTCCGCCCACCGGTGAGCTGATGATCACGTTCACGCCGGAGGTGAGCGGCTGGTACTACGCGAGCGTGTACGCCCCGGGAAAAGCGACCGGTAAGATCGAGCTCAAGACCTCCCTCGACAACCGACTGATCACCACCACCACCCGGAACGCAACCTCCAAGTTCGACGACAACGTGGAGCTCCGCCTGGGCCAGTCCATCCCTGTCAGCGTGCCGGGCACCATCTTGGCCAAGCGCTCCGGTTTCTTCCGCAAAGTGGGAGAGCGGCACTTCTGGAGGTTCCAGTACATTCCGACCCTCCGATTCCGCGATGCTGCGGGTGGGTGGTCGGACAAGGAGCCCCTCAGGAAGCTGTTCCCGGGCACGAATGCGTCGTACCGGATCTCCATACAGCACGACACGTACATCCAAGGTGGGGAGCTTTCCAAGGTCGACCTCAATCTGTACATCGCCGATCCGACAAACCCTGATGCCCCGCCCTCCTTAGTCGATCCAACGAGGCTCAATCCGTCAACTCCTCAGGCGATCCCTGGCCTTGGCACAGTGCAGACGTGGAGCATCGATGCTTTGGATCTGGTTGGACAGGCTCCCGGCGGCGTCCTCTCCCCGGGCCAGAACATCTACATCGATCTGAAATGGGTGGGCCCGGGACCGATCGGCACGACGTCGGTCAACCATGAATACGACATCTTCATCGAGACGGTGAACCAGCTCCCGAGCCTGGGAGCCCTGGAGGACGACTCCAGCGCGTTCAACCCGATCATCATCGACCGTTGGTGCGCCAACGAGCAGTTTCCGGAGCATCCGCTCAAGCAGATCGAGCGCACAACGGAGTCCTTTAGCCTGAACGAACGCCTGGCTCCCGACGACGCCGACTACGTGGTAATCTGGCTAGAGGAGGGAGAGCACCTGAACGTGACCTACCGCGGCGAGATCCCCGGCGCCCTGGACGTGGGAGGACCGGTGCGCACGTTTGTCGGCGGGGATCTCAGAGCCTACGAATCGGAGCTGAGCTACATCTGGCCCGCATGGCCTGAGATGACGACAAACGAAAAGAATGGAGCGCTCACCTACCTGACGCATGCCGATACCGATCGCTCAGATTTCATCAACGAGTGGCGTCCCTTCTACAACACGGGCTCTCCGGAGCTTTGTGTGGATGGTTTTGCCTCAACTTCTGTAGGCGGCCTGGGAGGATGCAATCATCAGGGAGAGTACTACGCCGAGCGTGGGTACCTTTGGAGCTACAACAGCGGGCTGAGCAATATCCAGAGCCTCGACGTCACGGACGACAACGCATTCCACCTCACGGCAACGGCGTTCGTGACCGGGCGCTACGTCGTACGTGTCAGGGGACAACACGCCCTATTCGGCAATTCTCTCACTTGGCCCTCTTACGAGAGCCAGGGGATCGGGGTACCGTACACGCTGAATCTAAATATCGGCGTGGCGCCAAATCCGCGCCGCCCGCACTGGCAGTTCCTGGATCCCAATCCTGAGCCGGTGTCCGTGCCGTACTGTGGGAGACCATGACCGGATGAGGAGCCCCGACAAATTAACTCGTGGAGAGACTACCCTGCTCCAAACAAGGCGCTATTCAGGGGCTATTTTTCTCATGGTTTTCTTGTTCGCAGCGCTGGCTTTCGCATGTCAGGAACGGATGCCGATGTGCCGGAATGGCATCGACTGCGATTGGGTGGCCTTCTCAGGCTGTGGACTCTACGGCTGCTTGGTCAGAGCCGACGGCACGGCTTGGTGCTGGGGCAGCAACACGTATGGTCAGATCGGCGATGGCACAACGATCGATCGAAAATCTCCGGTCGCTGTGGAAGGACTCGACAATGTTAGGTCGATTCGCTACGTCGGACACTATTCCTGCGCGACGACGGCTGATGGGTCGGTATGGTGTTGGGGAAGGAACGAATACGGACAAATCGGCGACGGAACCACTGAGGTCCGGCTTCTCCCCGTTAACGTGTCTCTTCCTCAGCCAGCCGAAAAGATAGGGACTGCTCGCGGCAACGTGACGGCGCTTCTGGTCGATGGCACCGTCTGGAGCTGGGGATCGGTTGGCGGGCCGTCGCCCGTCCAGATGTCGGAGCTCTCCGACGTGACTGACATTGCGGATAATGGCACTTGGCTCGTGACAGCAGAAGGTGGAGTCTGGAGGTGGGATCATCGGGAGCCACCTGAGCAGATAAACGGGGTCAGCAACGCCGTGAAGGTCGCGGCAGGAGATGACCATACCTGCGCGCTGAGCACACAACAGGAGGTCTGGTGCTGGGGAAGTAACGAGTACGGTCAGCTGGGAGACGGCACCACGAATGACGCCACCGAGCCGGTTCAGGTAGTCGGGCTACAGGGAGTGACCCACGTCGAGATAGGGTCTGGCTATTACACATGCGCTCTGCGCAACGACGGAACCGCTTGGTGCTGGGGGGATACAAGGTATGGCGTGCTCGGAAACCACGTGGCAAACGACCCGGCGAATAGTGCTCACGTGCAAGCCACGCCCTTGCAGGTCGAAAAGATAGAGGGAGTCATACAGATTGAGTCCACCGCGGGAACCAACTGCGCAATCACGGAGGACGGGGCCGCTTGGGGCTGGGGATTGGTGGGAGGCCTGATCGCTCCTGACCCTCAGGTCGCCCGCATCCATGTGAACAACGACGACGGAAAGGAGTACGTCGACGTCCCCTTCCCCCTCCTCGACCCGTAGCGTAGCTATGGGAACACCACCTCGAGCGGCACGGCCGACGACTCAGGAAGGTCTCCGACTCCAAGCTGGCCGGAGTAGTTCAGCCCCCAGCAGTAGGCCGAGCCGTCCCTGAGCGCTGCACAGGTGGAATAGCCGCCGGCGCTGATTGTCCTGACATCCTCCAGATCAACAACTTCGACAGGCAACTCGCTACCAGAGTTCGTGCCGGTGCCTAGCTGTCCGTACTGGGCGACGGTGCTCATTACTCCCCAGCAGTAGGCAGCTCCGTTGCCGAGTGCCGCGCAACTATGAGTGGTTCCGAGTGTAGCCATCGGTACATTCGAAAGCCCTTCGACTTGAACCGGCGCTGGGCGGACATTTTCATACGTCCCATCTCCGAGGTTTCCAAATTCATTGCCTCCCCAGCACCAGAGAGTGAGGTCGGACAAAAGAGCGCAGTTGGCTCCCACACCGGAGTTTCGTCCCAGGCCGAAGGAATTGGTAATATTGACCACCTGAACCGGAACATCACTATTTTCCAACGAAGGTTGGCCATTTCCAAGCTCACCAGCAGAATTAGAGCCCCAGCACCAGATGGTGCCGTCGTCAACGGTCGCGCATGTGTGTCCCGCTCCAGAGGCTATCGAAGTGACAGAAGTCAGACCGGATACACCGACCGGGCTTGCGCTGTTCAGACCCATGTTTCCATCGCCAAGCGCGCCGGAGGCGTTAGAGCCCCAGCACTTTGCGCTTCCGCTGTCGAGGCGGACACAGGTGTGCCAGGCACCACACGCTACCTCTGCCGCTCCAACAATTGCAGCGACTTTGACGGGAGAAGCGCTGTAGCCTGGGCCTTCATAGCCGAGCTGGTCGTTGTCGTTCTTCCCCCAGCACCAAACACTACCATCATCCAACAGAGCGCAAGCGTGTGTGGACGCGACGCTGATGTTCGATACGTCGTTCAGTTCTGAAACTTGGACTGGCAACGAGCTAGATTGAGTCGTGCCGTCGCCCAAGGCGCCGTATGTGTTGTTTCCCCAGCACCACGCTGAGCCGTCGCCCAGGGCGGCGCAAGTGTAATCGGAGCCGGCGGCGATGGTCTTTACTCCGCAGTCGGCGGGGCAGGTGGCGCGGGTTTCGTCGGGGTCGCAGAGGTCGTTGCCGCAGGCGTTGCATCCGCTGGTGTCGAGCCAGCAGTTGGCGCAGGAGAGCTCGCCTCCGCCGAAGCCCCGGCTCTGGCAGGTCTCGCCGTTGAGATCGGCGCCCTCGCACTGCTCGGGGGGCTCGAGCGTCCCGTTCCCGCAGGTGGGGAGCGGCACGTTGTTGTTGTTCGTCTCGCCGGGGGCGACCGGGCATCCGGACGAGGCCAGCACGGCGCACAGGCTCGCGAACAGGCCGGCCACGAGAGGAAAATCGCCGCTCGAGGCTGGCTCCCGGCTTGAAAACGCAGCAGTTGTGACCATCCGGTGAGTGACCTCCTCTACATCATTATCAGGCAACGGGGCGATCGTGGTCAATGTTGCAATGTGAATGTGGCAATGTGAATGACAACCAAGCCGAAGTAGCCGCCGCCGAAGACCGAGGGTGACGTGCGAAATTCAGCGTTACTGAGCCTGTTTCATGGGCGGCGGTAGCGTCGGTTTCCGGAGCGGGTCGAGCCGGGGGATCAGGCCGATCTGGGCGCCGAGGTGGGGCAGCATGGTGGGCTGGAGGAGCTTTTGCAGCTCCTGGCCGGCGAGGCCCTCGGTGCCGGTGCGCTCCAGGAGGGTCACGGGCAGCAGCAGCGGGTACTGGCCCTTGATCGCGGCGGCGCGATCCATGGCGAGGTAGCCCGGGGTGCCCGCGGTCGGGGACAGGGCGAGCATCTTGAGCCCCCTGGGGGTGAGCTTGCTGTCGTCTCCGCGGGGGAGCTGATACAGCGCGAGCAGGCCGATCCCCCCCGGGGTTCGGCGCACGCTCTCGAGCAGGGTGGCGACGTCCCGAACCTGTCGCACCAGGATGTCGAGCCCCTTGCCGCCGACCAGGCGCCGGAGCGCCGCGCCCACGCCGCGGCCCTGCGGCAGGCTGAAGGCCACGAGGGGGAGCCGGGGCCCGCGCACCTCGCGCCAGTCGGTGACCTGTCCGGTGAGGATCAGCCGGAGGTCGCCGAGGCTCAGCCGGTCGATGGGGTTGGTGGCGTTGGCGATCACGGCCACGGTGTCCGTGCCGAGGTGGTGGGCCCGGATCGGCGGCTGCGTGTCCACGAAGGGATTGAGCCCGGGGCCGGCCACCAGGCCGAGGGTCGCCTTGCCGTGCAGCACGGTGTCCCGGGGAGCATCGCCGGTGAGCTTGAGCTGCAGGGGCGGCTGGCGCTTGGACAGGATGCGCTCCAGGCGCTCGAGCAGCGGCTTCGTCTCGGGGGCGACGGCGATGGTCACCGTCACGGGCGGGCCGTGCTTGCCGCTGCCGTGCGGCTTGTGCCGGTGCTTGCTGCGCCTGCCGCAGGCGGTCACCGCGGTGACCAACAACGTCACCGCGAGCAGCCATCGGTGGCGATATCGGTGGCGGTTAGCGATCACGGAGCAGGGCCCGGGCGCGTTCGGCCACCTCTGCCCGAAGGAGATCGTGCTGGTCGCCGCCGCGCAGATCCTTGAGCTGCACAGCCCCACGCTCCACCTCGTCCGGCGCCATGATCGCCACCAGCGGGATGTCCCGGGACGAGGCGTACTTGAGCTGCTTGCCCAGCTTGGTCGGCTCGGGATAGAGCTCCACGGCCAGCCCGGCCCGGCGCAGCTCGGTGGCCAGGGCGAGGCTCTCGCCGCCCAGCTCGGCGCTCCAGTAGCAGACGAGCACGTCGGGCCCCGTCTTCAAGCTGCCGAACATCTCGCGCTCGGCCATCACCACCAGGATGCGCTCCAGCCCCAGGGCGATGCCGCAGGCCGGCACCGGGCGGCCGAGGAACATGCCGATCAGCTCGTCGTAGCGGCCTCCCCCGGCCAGGCTGCCCGCCAGATCCGCCACGTGCACCTCGAAGATGGGGCCGGTGTAGTAGCTCAGCCCGCGCGCCAGCACCGGGTCCAGGGTGAGCCGGCCGTGGGCCGCGGTCCGGGCGCTGAGCGCGAGCAGCTCGCGGAGGTCCGCGATCCCCTGCCGCCCGCGCTCTGAGCCGCCCACCCGGAGCTCGAGCCGGTCGAGCACCGCGTCGCCGCTCGCGTCGAGCTCCTGGGCCAGCACCGGTCGCAGCGCCTCGATGGCGCCGGGCGCGATGCCGCGGCCGGCGAGCTCGGCCTCCACGCCCTCCACGCCGATCTTGTCCAGCTTGTCCATGGCCACCAGGGCCTCGGTCTCCTTGTCCGCCGGGATGCCGGCCGCGTCCACCAGCGCGAACAGGAGCTGCCGGTGGTTGAGCTTGATGCTGACGTCGGTGAACCCGAGCCCATCGAAGATCTCGCACACGGCCGACAGGAGCTCCACCTCCACGGCCATGGAGGTCGAGCCGATGATGTCGGCGTCGCACTGGTAGAACTCCCGAAAGCGGCCCCGGGCCGGGCGGTCCGCCCGCCACACCGGCTGGATCTGATAGCGCCGAAAGAACTTGGGCAGCCGGGCGCCGTGCTCGGCCACCACGCGCGCCAGGGGCACGGTGAGATCGTAGCGCAGGCCCAGATCCGCGAGCCGGGACTCGGAGACGGATTCCGGGGCACCGTCCAGGACCCGGCCGAGCTTCTCGCCGCGATGCAGCAGCCGGAAGATGAGCTGATCCCCCTCCTCGCCGTACTTGCCCAGCAGCGTGGAGAGGTTCTCGAGGGCCGGCGTCTCCAGGGGCAGAAAGCCGTACCGTCGATACACCTCCTCGACCACGCCGATGACCCAGCGCCGCTGCGCCATGGTCTCGGGCAGGAAGTCGCGTGTCCCGGTGGGAGGTTTGGTGCTGATCGACATCGCGCGCCTCTCTTGGTGTCAGGAACTCTTCGACGCCCCGCGGCCAGGTGTCAATGGTTTTCGGCCCCGCGGCGCCGCCGGTGGCGATTTCGGGGACGAGCCGTGCGACAGCGCCTGTCAGACCGTAGGTCCCCGACGCGCCCTTCTCCGGCAACGGCGACGTGCGGAACAAGCGCGTGGATCTGTTTACCCTCCAGGTCGGCTACCGCTACGAAAAATAGCGACCGGGCAGGCGACCGGGAACAAATCCTATGCACCGCCGGTTCTGTCAGCAGTCACTCACAGGGGCAGGTGTATCATGAAGCTCGCGACGCTCTCGGGATTGCTCGGTCTTTTACTGGCCCTCGGTGGTTGCAAGGTGGAGGTCCAGTCTTCGCCGACCTCCCAGAAAAAGAAGCAGGGCAGCGCGGACTTGGGCACCGCAGACTTCCACCTCGACACCGGCAAGGACGGGACCTCCCTCACGATCCGCGACGGCGACGACGTGGTGAAGCTCCGGGCCGGCGGGCAGGGCGCCTCCCTGTCGGTGCGGTCCGGTCAGGACAGCGTGGAGCTCACGGCCGACAAGCTCGGGGCCGACATCCACGTGGACGAAGCCGAGAACAAGGTCCGCCTCAAGGCCGCTGCCAAGGGGTTCGGGCTCAGCGTTAAGTCTGGCAAAGACTCTGTGCAGCTCAAGGCAGACGACCTCAAGGCCGACGTCCACGTCCAGGGGCAGAAGCCACGGCCACAGCCGCAGCCGCAGTCGTCGCCGTAGTCGTGCGCACAGCGCAGAGCATGGCGCATCAGACCGATCAACAAGCCGGACGCCAATTGCCATCCGGATTTCGGCCTTGGTGGGTACGAGATTCGTGCCGGCGCACGGTTTTGGGATCACATGCAGCTCCGGTAGCACGGAAATAGTCGGGCAGGCGGGGGCGGCGGCTGTGGCACAGGGGTTGCACTTTCGGTGAGCCGACCGAGTCGACCCCGACCCCGACCCCGACCCTGGTGTAGCGGCCTTCGCCGCTATTTCGATGGACGCTCGGCGAGGGCCGGAATAGACTGGGATCCAGGCGGACGGTGAATGGACAGTAGAGCAATACCGGGAGCAGGAGCAGGAGCAGGAGCACCATGGGTGAAGGTGTGACAGACATCACCGTCGAGATTCTGACCTCCATCCGAGAAGAGCTGCGTGGCTTGAGACAGGACACGAATGCTCGATTCGAACAGATGGATCAACGGTTCGAGCGGATGGATCAACGATTCGAGCGCATCGAGGTCGATATCAGGGCCATTGCCGGACACTTCGATCGGGACGTCATGACCCTGGCGGGCAAGGTCGGGGAGCTGGAGGGGCGGCTCGATTCCCACCTGAATCAGCAGCATTGAGCTGCGAGAGAACAGCAGCAGTGGAAGCGGCTCGAGGAAGAGGCCGTGCGCTACCCCTTGCTGCTCTTCCTGTCGGCCGGCTGTCCGCGCTGGGTGTCCTCGGGAGAGCTGGGATTTCGGGAGTGCGAGCACTCGGGTGTGTTTCAGATGCGGTGGTTCCTTCCTGCCGATGTCTGGTACATCAACCTGCGCGCCCTGCCTGAATCCACCGGCTTCTCCCTGCTCAAGCTCATGCCTACGCCGCGGAATGACGCTGAAGTCGCTGCCGGGATCGAGCGATTGAAGCGCGACCCCGGCGTGTTACAATCAACAAAGGACGCGGTCCTGGAGGCGATCATGAATCAGCAGATCCCCGCCACAGACAAGGAGCGGTGGTTGTCGGCCGAAGCCCTCCGACAGGAGGGACGACAGGAGGGGCGACAGGAGGGGCGACAGGAGGGGCGGCGGGAAACCATCCTTGATGTCGCCCGGCGACTGGTGGACTCCGAAGAGCTCTGCACCCTTGAAACCATGGACGACCTCGACGAGCTGGAACGTCGCGTTCACTCTCTCATCGACCCTATCGAAGACCGCTAAGGGATTCGCGCTGCGTCTTGGGCAGCGGTCCGCTACAGCCGCGGGATGGTGAAGACCCAGCCGGTGCCGGGGTCCTGGCCCTCCCAGCCCACGAGCACGGCGCCCAGCGCGTCCACCAGCATCGCGATGGGCGAGAAGCACCTTCCCCAGCCGCCCTGGCTCTGGCAGCCGATGTCGACGTAGTCCGCCACCTCCGGCTGCTCCGGCACCGTGGCGCGATACAGCTTGGCCCAGGCTGTGTAGTAGACCCCGTCGCTGCCCTGGACCAGGGAGCCGGCGCTCTCGGTGACCAGCTCGACGAGGGAGGGATCCGCGACCGCGCCCGTTATCGGCGCCCGGTACACGGCCGTGCCCTCGGTCAGGTAGCAGCCGGAGTCGTCCTGGTGCCAGTACACGTGAGTTTCGTCCACGGCCACGCCGTGGGGGCACTGACCCTCGGCGATCACCTCGGCCTCGGTGGCGTCCGCAGCGCGGGTCGCGGCGAGCACTTCGCCGGTGGCCTGCGATCCCCAATACACGCGGGACGCGTCGATGCCGAGCCCGCCCGTGGGCCGTCCGGCGCGGGCGCCGATCACTTGCGGATCGGTCCCGTCCGAGCGCAGGCTGTGGATGCGCGCCAGGTCCGCGTCGAAGTCATAGTCCCACCAGTAGAGCCGGCCGTCCCGCGCGAGCAGGCCGGAGCCCTCCCCCACGTCGCCGAAGGGGGTCAGCTCCAGGGTCGCGGTGTCGTAGCGGAGCAACGTGCCGGAGCTGGTGAGGTAGCAGCCCTCGTCGTCCAAGGCCAGCGCGCCGATCCCGCCGAGGCTCTGGGTGTGCACGTGCTCCGGCTCGCCGCCGGCGCGAGGCATGCGATACAGGGCATGCGGCGCGCCGTCCTCGCTGACCCGGATCTCCACCCAGTACACGTGGGTCTCGTCGGCGGCCACGAACATGGGGCGATCGCGGCCGGTCTGCAGCTCCATGGCCGGCGGCCAGAGCTCGGCGCCCACGCCCTTGTCGTTGCACCCTGCGCCGCAGACCACCACTGTGATCATCACGAGGAGTGCCAGCATCCGGATGGTTTTTCGGTTCGTCATTGTCTCCTCCTGCCCGGTACCCTTTCTAACGCACAGCGGCCGCGTCGCACGTCACGGTTTCGTCACGAAACCGTGGCGCTCCGCTATGAGCGGTTGCGCTGCTGCGCCTTCTTGATGCGGCCCAGCTCCAGGGTGGTCTTGAGGCCTTTGGTTCGGATGGTGTTCACCACGAGCTTGGGCTTGGTGAGGTTGTAGAAGCGCTTGCCGTAGCGGAGCAGTGCGACCCGTGAGATCTCGATGCCGATGCCCGGGCTCTGGGGCACGGGCACGGTGCCGTCCGGACGGATGGCGATGGGGGCACGGAGGATGCCGTCCCGGGCGCCGGGCACCCAGCCGGGCGGTTGGTAGGGATACTCCAGGAATTTTCGCCGGGGCCAGGCGGCGTAGAGCTGCAGGTTGATCAAAAAGCCCACGCCGTTCGACCAGGTGTGGGGTGAGAAGTGCAGCTTGGGATCCGCCTCACAGGCGTGCATGAGCCGCCGGACCTGGGAGATGCCGCCGGCGAAGCAGGCGTCCGGCTGGTAGATGTCGTAGCTGCCCTTTTCGAGCATCACCTGGAACTCGTGCCACCCGGCGTTGAGCTCTCCCCCGGCGATGGGCGTCTTGACCCGGCGCCTGAGCTCGGCCTGGGCGTCGTAGTCGTACATGTCGAGGGGCTCTTCGATCCAGGTGAAGTCGAGCTCGTCGCACACCTTGGCAAAGCGGGTGGCGCGCTCGAGGTCCCACAGAGGCGCCTCGCCCAGCAGGGCCACGCGCCAGCCCTGATTGGCGTCCACCATGAGCTTGAGCCTGTCGCCCACGTGCTTCCGGGCCTCCCTCACGGCCGCGATGTCCCGGTCCTCGTCCATGTCGTGTACGCGGATCTTCACAGCCCCCACGCCACGTGCCATGGCGTCGTCGAGGTAGCGCCGGTGCGTATCGCCCTGCCACACGTGCCCCATGGAGAGGTAGACGGGCACCTGGGTCACGGTCTCGTCCGAGCCGGAGAGCAGCTGATACAGCGGCTTGCCCGCGGCCTTGGCCCGGATGTCCCAGAAGGCGGCTTCGATCCAGGCGTTGCGCCAGCCCAGATAGGACGCCTCACGCAGGCGCTGGGCCACGGAGTCGATGTCCAGGGCGTCGGCCTCCAACAGGTAGGGGCCGAGCAGGCTGCCCAGGCCGGCGCGCTCCCGCTCCATGGCCACGCCGGCGCTGTAGCCCACGAGCCCGGACTTCGTGGTGAGCCGCAGCAGGGTGAAGCCGTTCTGGGTCTGCGGGAAGTGCGGGATCCACGACGGGTAGAACGTGGCGGGCAAGGGGATGGACACGTGGAACAGCTCGATACGGGTGACGGGTTCGGACATGGACTCTCCCCTTGCGTTCAAGACAGCAGTATTCGGCGACGATATTAGGCGCGACGTCGGCGGAGCGCAATACGCAGGCCGAGCAGGAGCAGGACGGGGAGCGCGGGGAGCGCGGGCGAGCTCAGGGGACCGCCGGCGCGGCAGCTGCAACCGCCCTCCTTCGGCCCCGGCGCGAGGCTGCCGTCGGAGCCCGGGCCGCTGGCGTCCTCGGTGGGCTCGGCGTCTTGCCCGGCGGGTTCGGCGTCGGCTTCTACTGTGGCGTCAGCCACGCCGGCGTCGGGAGTGGGGTTGACCGGAGGACAGGTCACGTCTTCGAGCATCACGTGCACCTCCTGGCTCCGGGTGGTGGTGCCCACCGCGGTCACGGTGAGGGTGGTCTCCCCCACGGTGAGGCCGGTGGTATCCCACACGCCGTGCCAGAGCGCAGGCTCCACCGGATCCTGGGTCATGGGCACCGCCGCGCCGCCGGCCACGGCAAAGCTCACGTCGGTCACCGTGCCGCTGTCGAAGACCAGGGTCCGCACCGGGTTGTCCACGGCTGAGTTGCACACGTCATAGGCGTAAGGGCTCACGTCCCCCGAGTGCAGGCGGCGGTCCGCCGGGGTCGTCACCAGGATCAGGGGCCAGGCGTCGGTCACGTCCGAGGCCGCGTAGGAGATCGCGTCGTTGTCCACGGCGATGACGCCGATGTTGTCGTTGTCGTTCTTGCCCAGGGTGTCGATCTGCCCCGACAGGATGTTGTCCTGCATGTAGGTCCCGAATTCGTGCAGGTGGCCGTGGAAGTAGAACGCCCCGTGCTGTTGCAGGGAGTTGATCGCCTGGTCGCTGCCGTCGGGCTGGTTGATTCGGTGGTGTCCAAAGACAAAGGCCAGGGTCGCGCTGTTGTGCATGGTGAGCTCGGTCTCGAGCTCGGTCAGCTCGTCCGCGGAAAACTCCGGGCTCTCCACGAAGACGGGGCTCCCCTCGTTGGGCGTGGAGGTCCCATACAGCAGATAGTCCCCAAAGGGGAACGACAGCAGCATCGACCGGGTCTTTTTGCTGAAGGTCGAGCCGTTCAGGGAATACTGCAGGTAGTGGGTCAGGCCGTTTCCCGACTCGCCGTAGCCGTCGTGGTTGCCGGGCACATCGATGAAGATGTCGGTGGTCATCCCGGCAGTGTCCACCACCCCCCGAAACTCGGTCCACTCTTCCACGGACTGGCCCGAGGCCGGGATGGCGCCGATGGAGCCGTCGCACAGGTCCCCGGTCACCACCACCACGACCGGGTCGATGGTGTCGAAGGCTTCTCCCAGGGCGAACTCGAAGTGCGGGGTGGCGTTGGGCCCTTCGATGGAGCTCGCCCCGATGTGGGTGTCCGAGATGTGCAGGATCCAGAAGATCGCCGATCCGTCGTGGGAGTAGCGCGCCGCAAAGGGGTTCGCCGCCCGCGCGGCCGGCTCCGGCCACAGCAGCGGCGTCACCCCCAGCAGGGCCAGCAGTGGGAGACTCTTCTTCCAGTGGGTACGTATACGCATAGTAAGCCGATCATATCACAACCCGCGGAGGGGGAAACAGGGTTGGCCGTTGGGAATTGCACCCGCCCGTTTGACACCCGTGGTGGGGGCTGGTAGCTACCGGCTCATGGGCCGCAAGGGTGACAAGGACCGCGAGGCGCAGCTTGGGCTGGACGATCTGTTCACGGCCGCGGCGGCCCCGACGGAGCGGGCCGCGGCGGAGCGGGCCGCGGCGGAGCGAGCAGAACCGGAGGTGTACAGCGTCGGGGAGATCGTGCGGCTAGCGAGCCGGGCGTTGGAGCAGCGGTTCCGGGCGGTGTGGGTGGAGGGGGAGGTGTCCAACTGTCGGCGCATGGCCTCGGGGCACGTGTTCTTTACGCTGAAGGACGGCGGGGCGCAGCTGCAGGCGGTGATGTTCCGGAGCGACGCCGGGCGGCTGAAGTTCGAGCTGAAGAACGGGGACGCGGTGCGGTGCCGGGGCACGCTGCGGATCTATGACGCCCAGGGCAAGTTCCAGCTCTATGTGGATCGGGCCGAGCCGGCGGGGCTGGGGGAGCTGATGCTGGCCTACGAGGAGCTCAAGGCCAGGCTGGCAGCGGAGGGGCTCTTTGCCGAGGAGCGGAAGCGGCCGCTGCCGGCGGTGCCGCGGGTGATCGGGGTCGTGACGTCTCCCACGGGCGCGGCGGTGCGGGACATCATCCAGGTGGCGCTGAGTCGGTGCCCGGTGCGGATCATCGTGAGCCCGACGCCGGTGCAGGGGGCCGAGGCGCCGCCGCGGATCGTGGAGGCCCTGGAGCGGCTCACGCGCCGGGAGGAGGTGGAGGTGGTGATCATCGGGCGGGGCGGGGGGTCTTTGGAAGACCTGTGGTGCTTCAACGACGAGCGGGTGGCGCGCGCCGTGGCGGCGTGCCCCGTGCCCATCGTGTCGGCCGTGGGGCACGAGGTGGACTTCACCCTGTGTGACTATGTGGCGGATCGGCGGGCAGCGACGCCCTCGGCGGCGGCGGAGATCGTGGTGCCGGACCACCGGGCCCTGGTGCAGCGGCTGCGCGGGCCGCGGGATCGGCTGCGCTCGGCCATGCGTCGGATGCTGGACGTGAGCCGGCTGCGGCTCCGGGGCCTGGAGCGGGGGCTGGGCGATCCGCGGCCGCTGCTGCTGGACGCCCGGGCCACCCTGGACGGGTTGGTGAATCGGCTGACCGGACGGGTGCAGGACGGCCTGCGGGGGCGTCGGCAGGCGTTGTCCGGGATCCGGGAGCGGGTCGCCGCGGCCCACCCGCAGGCGCAGCTCGTCCGGAGGCGTGGGGAGCTGACCCGGCTGCGCACGGCGCTGGGACATGGGGCGGTGGCCTTGATCCGCGGACGCTCGGAGCGGCTTACCGCGCTGGCGGGTGCGTTGGCGCTGGCAGGGCAGGCGGCACCGGAGGGTCGTCGGCAGAGCTTTGCGTTGCTGGCGGCCCGCCTCGGGGAGCTGAGCCCGCTGCGGGTCCTCTCCCGTGGGTACTCGGTGACGGTGGATCGCGGCGGCCGGGCCCTTCGCTCCTACGACGAGGTGGCCGTGGGGGACCCGGTGCGGGTGCGTCTGGCCGCCGGAGCGCTGGGGTGTGAGGTCACAAGTCGGGAGCCGCCGGAGCCGACGGAGCTGCTGCTGCCGGGGCCCAACGACAGCTCCGAAGACGAGAAATTCGTTGACCCGGGCTCGGGCGACGGCCGATAGTGCCAGTGGTGGGAGTCAGACGGGCACGACCTTGGACAAGCCCGGGATAAACCCAGGATAAGACTGGATGGCGAACGACACCCGGATCCTGTTGGTGGAGCCGCAGAAGACGGCGCGCGAGAACCTCAAGGAAACCCTGGAGTCGCTCGGCTATGACGTGGCGGTGGCGCTGTCGCGCGAGGAGGCGCTGGAGCACCTGGACGTCGACCTTCCACGGGTCGTGCTCGCCTCCCACGCCACGGTGGACGAGGACTTCTGCTCCTATGTCCGGGAGATCTCTGCCTCCCACGCCGCCACGCTGGTGGTCTATCCCCGCGGCACCAACCGGACAGACCGCAAGGCGGCGGCCCTGGGCGCCGACGGGGGGTTTGCCCGTCCGGTGTCCCAGGACACCTTTGTGCAGCTCCTGCAGCTGGCCGAGCGCATCTCGGGGGCGCGGGCCGAGGCGGCCGATCTCCAGCGGCAGGCCGACGAGCTGGGGCAGCGACTCGAGCGGCTCGGGGACGTCCGCCCCGGCCAGCGGTTCTATCACTACGAGTTCTTCAAGCACCTGCTGCTGATCGAGATCCGTCGCGCCAAGCGGTACAAGTACCCGTTGTCCGTTTGTCTGGTGGAGGTGGATCCCTATCGGCTTCCCCCGGGACAGCTCATGGCCCGACGCGAGATCCGCGCGGGTGTGGCGCGGGCCGTATCGGAGTCCATTCGCGACATCGACATTCCGGTGTATGTCGGGGGAGAGCGCATTCTCATCGTGCTGCCGCACACGCCCATCGACGGGGCCAAGAAGGTCGCCCGGCGGGTGGCTCGGCTCATTCGGGAGGGCATGCACCCGGTGGGGCCCGATGTGCAGCACATCACCGCGTCCATCGGCGTTTCCGGGTTGAACCAGCAGAAGCGTCCCTCCTTTGCCCAGCTGATTCGCGAGGCCCAGAAGGCCCTGGACTCGGCACGGGAAAAGGGCGGAAACACCATCGTCGCCCGCACCTGACCCACACCGAAGAGGAGCCGAGCCCATGTGCGCATCCACCGCCTACTACCGCCGAGGCGCCGAGGAAGAGGTCCTGCTGACCGACGTCATGCACCTGATTCCGCTGGGCGATGGGTATCGTCTGGTGGGCTTGCTCGGCGACGACAAGGTGCTGGAGCGCGCCCGCCTGGTGGAGGTCGATTTCGAGAGCCACCGGATCGTGCTGGGTCCCTGCGAATAGAAGCGTCGCTGTGTGTTCACGGGGGTGCTATTCGCGGCACCATCCGAGCGTAGCGAGGGTTCCCCCGGAGGGCCAGACGTCACTTCGGCGTCACGAAGATCAGGGTGATGAGGTTCAGGATCACCGTGGTGACGCCGAGCTCCATCGCGGCGGCGGCGGTGGTGGGGCGATTCCTCGCGAGCTGAACGAGCACGGCCAGAAGCCCGGTCAGCGGAAGCACCAGCAACATTCCTCCCCCGGGGAAGAGGAACAGGAGCCCGAACAGCGCCGCGACGTCGGTGGCGCCGAGGGCGAAGCCCGCGCCGGGGGTGCCTGCCATGACGTGGAACCAGAGCCCATCCACCACCCCGGTGCGCCGGTCGAGTACGAACAGGCAGATCAGGAAGCCGAGCAGCGGGAGGCCCACGATCCAGAAGTGATCGATCAGGGTCATGCTGTCGCCCGTGGCGGCGGCTGCCGCGGCCTCGGGTCCGGCGTCGAACGGAGTGGATGGAAGGCGGGCGCCGGCGTCCTCGTGGTCCCGCTGGTACGGCAGGGTGCCGCCGATGGGCTCGGCGAGGTCATCCGCAGCCGGCGCACTCGCCCAAATGGCGGCCGCCGTCGCCACGTACAGCAGCCCGACGAGCTCGGGCAGCGCCGTGTGACGGAAGAAGATCACCGCCACCATGCCCACCCCGAGGGTCAGCATCGATCCCACGAGCGCGATGCCCGAGGCGCGCTTGAAGAGCACGACGAGCACGGCGAGCAGGCCGAGAAACAGAAAGAGCAGCCCCATCGTTCCTTCCGTGGCGCGCCCCGTGGCGCGCTACGCTTGCTCCGCCAGCCACCGCTCGACTTCGATGGCCGCCATGCAGCCGGTGCCCGCGGCGGTGATCGCCTGGCGGTAGTAGTGGTCGGCGCAGTCGCCGGCCGCGTAGACCCCTTCGACAGAGGTGGCCGTGCGACCGGGTTTCACCTGGAGGTAGCCGGTTTCGTCCATGTCCAGCACGCCCCGGAACAGCGCCGTGTTGGGCACGTGGCCGATGGCGACAAAGGCGCCCTGACAGGGCAGCTCGGAGAGCTCCCCGTTCTGCACGTTCTTGAGTTGAACGCCGGTCAGGCCGCCGCTGTCGGGATCCCCGAGGTAGCGGTTCACCACGCTGTTCCAGGCGAACTCGATCTTGTCGTGGTCCAGGGCGCGTTGCCGCATGATCTTCGACGCCCGGAGCTCGTCGCGGCGATGGATCACGGTCACCTTGGTGGCGAAGCGCGTCAGGAACAGCGCCTCCTCCAGGGCGGTGTCGCCCCCGCCGATGACCGACACCTCGAGATCCCGGTAGAAGAACCCGTCACAGGTGGCGCAGGCGCTGATGCCGTGGTTCTTGAGCTTCTCCTCGGACTCGATGCCGAGGTACCGGGCCGTCGCGCCCGAGGCGATGATGACCGCGTCGGCCGTCACCTCGTGGTCGTAGGTCTTGAGCGTGAAGGGCCGCTTGCCCAGGTCCACACTCTCCACGTCCTGGGTGATGAACCTCGTGCCGAAGCGTTCGGCTTGGGCGCGGGTCTGCTGCATGAGCTCCGGGCCGGTCACGCCCTCGGGGAATCCGGGGTAGTTCTCCACCTCGGTGGTGGTGGTGAGCTGCCCCCCCGGCTGCATCCCCTCGAACAGCACGGGTTCGAGCTGTGCCCGGGCGGTGTAAATCGCGGCGGTCAGCCCCGCGGGGCCCGATCCGATGATGGCAACGCGATGGTGAGACTTCTGCATGGCCTATGGTCCTTACGTCGTTCGTCGTTGAGCGGTCGCATTATACCCCGTGGCGCGCATTTTACTACGGGCTAGGGCGGCTTCGTGGCGGCCGGGGGGGCGCGGTTGGCCCGCTGGACCGAGCGACCCACGCCGTAGCGGTGGGCGAAACCGAGGCCGACGGTGATGAGCACGAGGGTGACCACCAGCGCGAGGTGGAACCGGCCACGGTGATTGTCGGGTAGGAGCCGCTCCCTGAAGCGCCAGACCGTGGTCACGAGCGCGAAGACCGCGCCGAAGAAGACCACGGCCCCTGAAATCGCCCGAATGGTGTTCCCGCGCGCCCCGCCGAAGGCCATGGCATGGTCGTGGGACTCCATGCCGGGCCCCTGGGCAAAGAGCGCAGCGGCGCGGAACAGCAGCGCCTCCGCTCCGGTCGCCGCCAGCGCCGCGCCGCCGGCCAACAGGACGCAGAGGGCCAGCCCCGCGCCGCCGATTCCATCGGGCTCAGGGGCTGCGTCCTCGTTCCACGCGGCGGCGGCGAGCAGGGGACCGAGCAGCGCCGCGGCCACGAGCAATGACGTAAGCGGTCGGGGGGGCAGCTTGGCAATGTTGGGCCAGGTGTTGATGACCGTGATTGTCAGCAGCGCCGCCAGAAAAGGGAGCCAGGGCAGGGAGAGCGTCCGGGCCCGGGAGAGCTCGCGCGCACCGAGCACCACGGCGCCGGCCGCAGCCAGGCCGCCAGACAGGAGCAGGGCCCAGGCGGGGGTGGCCAACGTGCCGGCGAGCTGCGCCAGGGCCTTCGAGCTGTCGCTCTGGGCACGAACTCCGCCCATTTCGATGACGCCGTTCACTGCGCCGACCATGGCCAGCCCGCAGGGCAACAGCACCAGCGTTGCGGCCAGCCACGGCCGGCGGGGCAGCGCGGCAACGGCCGCGAGCAGCAGCGCCATGCCCACGGCGGCCGTCCCGGCGAGGGGCCAGAAGGCGGCCCCGGCGCTGTCCCGAAGGAGCACCCAGCCCTTGGCGCCGAGCTGGAAGCTCGCCAGGGGCATGAAGGCGGCCGAGAGCAGCAGCACCGCGCCAATGGCGATGGAGCGCGCCAGACGCTGGAGCCGGGCGTCGGGCCCCAAGGGGATCAGTTCGATCACGGGGTGTCCCCATGGTCGCCACCCGATGCCAGCGTCAGGACGGCAGCGCGCGCGAGGGGCCGATATTTGCCCGTCCCGGTCCGGGTCCCCAGGGCGACACACAGCGCCGTGGCATCCGTTGGCGGCTGGAACACCTCACAGCCCTGCGGCGTGGTCACGACCAGTCGCACCTCGGTACGCCGCCCGGAGGCTCTCCACAGGCGGAGTACCAGGCTCAGCTCCAGGGAGGCGTCTTGGGCCAGCGACGCAGCGACGCGGTCCGCGCGGTAGGTGATGGACACGAGGCCGCCGTCGCCCAGCTCCGCCTTGACCCAAAGGTGCTCCACGGGACTCTCGGGGCGCCGCCCCATGCGGGTTCGCAGGGCGTCTGCCTCCGGGCCCTTGCCCTGGGCTTCCAACAGCTGCGCCATGGTCTCGGTAGCGAGGGCCGGTGGAATGTCGGCGGTCGGGAGGCTCTCGTCGTGCTCGTCGTCGTGCTCGTCGTCGTGCTCGTCCTGCGGTGGGCGGCGGGCGAAGTAGGCGGCGAGTCCCGTGATCAGCAGGCCGCGATCGAGCTGCCCGGCGCCTCGCAGGCCGATGCGCTGCGCCAGCTGGCGAAGGGAGGGGTCGCCCAGTCGCTGCAGTTGCTCTCGGGTCATAGGGTCAGCAGGATGTCCCGGACCTGTTTCACATCCTCGGTGATCTGCGTGACGAGCTCCTCCGGCCCATGGAATCGCTTTTCGGGGCGGAGCCGACGGACGAGCTCGAGGCAGATTGTCTTGCCGTAGAGGTCGCCGGAGAAGTCGAGCAGGTAGGCCTCGACCGTCACGGCGTTGTCGTGCCCAAAGGTCGGCACGATCCCGATGCTGACCGCGGCGTCCACCAGCTCGCCGTCCACCCGGGCCCGCGCCGCGTAGACGCCGTGCGCCGGGACGAGCTCCTGCACCCAGGCCACGTTGGCGGTGGGGAAGCCGAGGGAGCGGCCGCGACCGGCGCCCCGCACCACAGGGCCGGAGAGCTGGAACGGCCGTCCCAGCAGCGTCAGGGCGCCGTACACCCGTCCCGACAGCACGAACTCGCGGATCTTTGTGGAGCTGACCAGCATCCCGTCCTTGTGATAGGGCTCGACCACCACCACTCGCACGTCCCGACGGGCGCCCTCTTCCCGGAGCAGCGCCACGTTCCCCTCGCCGCCCTTGCCGAAGGTGAAGTCGAATCCCACGACGATCCCCGCCGCGCGGAGCTGCCCCACCAGGATGTCTCCTACGAAGTCCGCCGCCGAGATGCCGGCCAGGGTCCGGTCGAAGGGCTGGAGAATGACCCGGTCCGCGCCGGCCTCGCCGAGCCATTGCACGCGCTGCTCTGTCGTGCAGATCAGCGCCGGGGCCAGCTCCGGGGCGAGCACCTTGGCCGGGTGTGGATCGAAGGTGAGCGCTGCCACCTCGCCTTTTTGACCCAGGGTGTGCCTCAGCTCGATGGCGTGGTCCAAGACGGCCTGGTGGCCCAGGTGCACGCCGTCGAAGCTCCCGATGGCCACCACCGAGCCGGGGGGGAGCAGTGCCTCTCGCACCGTCCGGGTGACCCGGGGGCTCGTGCCGAGTGGGAAGTCTGCAGAGGGTGTAGTCATGGTACTGAACCGGTGAGTTCGCTCCGGCAGGATCGGATAACACCTGCGCCGTCAGGTGTAAAGTGTGGGCTTGGGGACGGACTTTAGTTTTTTAGTTTTTGATAATAACTAAAAAACTAAAGTCCGTCCCGATAACTCCCGTTATGATGTGCCCATGCTAGCTCCGGCTCCGGCACCGGGACCTGCCCAGCGTTGGGTTTGCCTGGGCACCGGGTGCGCGTTCTTCACGCTGTACGTGCTGACGGCGGCCCCCGGTCTTTTTTGGATGGACAGCGGTGAGCTGACGGCCGCCAGCTACAGCCTCGGCGTGGCACATCCGCCGGGATTTCCGCTGTACACCCTGCTGGCAAAGCTGGCCACCCTCCTCCCCATCGGAAGCATTGCCTTCCGGGTCGTGCTGGTGTCGGCGGCCTGTGGCGCAGCGACCGTGGCGGCCGTGTATTGGCTGTGCCTGCGGCTGTCGCTGGCGCTGGGCGCTGACGGTGCGGTCGCCCTGGTTGGTGGATTGGGCGCCGCGCTGGTGGTGGGGCTCTCCCACACCTTCTGGCGTCAGGCCACGGTGGCGGAGGTGTACACACCGTCGGTGCTGCTGGTCGTGGTTTCCCTGGTGCTTTTGCTCGGAGCACTGGACCGACGCGACGGTCGACTGGCGCTCACCTTGGCCTTCGTGGCCGGCCTGGCGGTCGGCGGCGCGCACCCCACTTTCCGGCTGCTGGTGCTGCCCGTTCTGCTGGTGGTCTGGGTCTGGGCGCTGCGCAGCGGCCGTCGGTACACCCGGGCGATCCCGGCGCTGTTCGGCCTCGGCGGGCTGGTGGTGCTCTACCTCGCGGCGGCGGCCGACACGGGGCGGCTGGTGGACTGGGGGAACTGCCAGACCGTCGGCACCTTCTGGGACCACGTCACTGCGGGCCGAATCCGCGAGGCCAGCTTCGCGCCGCTCATGTTCAGCCTGCGTTCAGAGGTCGTCGGTCCGCAGCTCGGAGAGGCGGTGGATCGCATCCTCAATCAATTCCTCGGGCTCGCGATTCCGCTGGCCCTGGTGGGTGCGTGGCGCTGCCTGGCGTTGCGCGGGCCGAGTCGCGTCCTGGGAATCGCGCTGCTTGTCGCAGGAGTAGGCGACTTCGTCTATAGCTTCTGGATCAACCCCATGGGATTGGCTGACCTCCAGAACGGGATCACCACCGCGGTCTGCCTGGCGGTGCTCGTCGGGGTGGGCATCGCAGAGCTCGCGTCCTGGATTGGCCACCGGTCCCGGCGTCTGGCGCCGGCCGTGGCCGCGGCGTGCTGCGTCATCGTGGCGCTCCCCACCGCGCTCGACGACGCCCGGGAGAAGCTCGGCGGCGCAGGGTATGGCGCCGCCGCCTGGGTCGACGCGGCGCTGGACCAGGCTCCCCCCCGGGCCGTGATCTTCACCCAGTCCGACGACCTGTCCGCCGGGCTGGTGTTCGCGCGGGGCGTCGAGGGCGCGCGGCCGGACGTGCTGGCGCTGGTCCGGCAGCACCTCTGGGTGTGGCACTACACAGCGAGCGCCATTGCCGCCGACCGGGATCCTGCGCTTCCCCACCGGGAGGTGCGGGAGTATGTGCGGCGCTCGGCGCTCGCGCGGCAGCGGAGCCGGTTGAACCTGCTGGCGATGCTGGTGGACAACACTGCGGGGCGACGGCCCTTGCTGTGGGAGCCCGGCGACGGCGCGGACCTCGCGGCCGTGCGGCGGCCGTTGATCCCGGACGTGCCGCTCTTCCGGGTGCACGTCGAGCCGGGGCCGGTGTCCGTACCATCGCCGAAGGAGTTGGTGGAGCGGCTGCGGGTGACGCTGCGGGGTGACCGGGGGGCGCGAGCGGCGCAGATCCGCGCACGACAGCTCAACGCCTTTGGCATGCAGTATCTCCGGTACCCCCGGTACGGCCGGTCCCTGCAGACGGCGCGTCGGCTCTTCGCGCTGGCGCTCAAGGCCTGGCCCCAGTCCGTGGCGGCGCGGGTCAACGGTGGCGTGGTGTTGGCGCGAACCGCGGATCGCGAGCTCACCGCAGGGCGGAAAGCAGTCGCCCTGGGCCTGCTTCGCGATGCGATCAAGGTCACAGAGCGGGCCCTTGCGCGCCAACCCAACAGCTACACCGCGCTCATGAACGCGGGGCGGTTTCGCGTGCGCCTGGCCCAGCTCACGGATCCCGCCGCCACCGGCGCGGCCGCCGGGGAGCTGGCGCAAGCGCGCCGCCACTTCGAGCGAGCAAAGCGGCTTCATCCCCATCGCGCCGAGCCGCACTTCAACCTCGGAGTCATCGCTGCCCGGGCAGGGCGGTTCAGTGTGGCGAGAGGTCACTTCAATCGGGCCGTGCAGCTCAATCCACGAGACGAGGTTGCCCGCAGCTATCTCAAGCAGGTCGAGGCGCGGCTGCGCGGAAATAAATAGCACCTGGGGCCGATTCGAGCGTTTGTACCTCCATCGAGGAGGTTTCGGATGCGACACCGGGTGCTGGCCACGATCTGTTTACTCATGGTTCCAACGGCTTTCTCGTCGTCGTGGGGGTATGCCGCGGCGAGCGAGGGCAGCATGGCCCGACAGCCGGGTCGATCCGGCGCAGCAAAGGTGGCGACCCGCGCCCCTTCCGGGCAATCGAACCTCGTTCAGGCGTGTGGAACGCCGACCCAAGTCACTCCGTCGGTCGGGGGGAAGTATCAGCTCCTGGCGCGCCGGGTGCACGTGCCGGCGGACTGCGCGAGCTACGGGGCCTTCAACGATTACGGGTACTATCCAGCCACGAGCTACGGGGGGCAGCACAACATTCCTGCGGGGTATTGGGTCTACCACTACCCCTACTGGTACGTGTATCAGCAGCAGCGAACCGCGGCCCAGGCCCCTTTCGCTCCCCAGGCCCGGTGCCAACCTCCCCAGGGCTCCAGCCCCTCGGTGGGGGGGAAGTACTCGGGGCTGATCCGGAGCATTCGCGTGTCTGCGGACTGCCAAAGCTATGGGGCGTTCAGCGACTACGGGCACTATCCGGCGACCAGCTACGCCGGCCACTTCCACCTGCCGTCTGCCTACTGGGTGTACCACTACCCCAACTGGTATCTGTGGCGCAATCAGCGGCCGTAGATCGAAGTTCGCAAGTCCCGATCACTTTGGAATCGTGCTCCTACACGTGGTCGTGGTCGTGCTCGATGTCCACGCTTATCGTGCGCGGGCAAGACCACGACCACCGGCCTTCGGCCTGAGCACGACACGCTGTAGCGACCATCGGATCATCCATCCAGCGGCTTGCGAGCCGAGCCGAGGGCGCGTCGCTGCGCGGCGAGCTGCAGGCGCTCCTGCGCCAGCTCGCACAACCCTTGGTAGAGGGCGGGCATGGTCCGGGCCGGATCGAGGCCGAGGGCCCGGCACAGGGCCTCGTCCAGCGCCCGGCGGTCCGGCTGCAGCACCTCGCGCGTCACCGGCAGAATCTGTCGCCGGGCGAGCGGGGCAAAGGCGCCGAGGAGGCGCTGCCGATGGCGGGCTCCGAGCTGCTCAAGGTCGGGGATCAGCAGGCGGCGCTGCACCGTGGTCACCGGCAGGTCCAGGGCACCTTCGCCGAGACTGGCCGATCCCACCACTTCGGCCATGAGGGCCACGGCGGAGCAATTGAGCGTCGCGGCCACCAGCGCGTCGTCCAGGGACTTCCGCGGCGTGACACCGTAGAGTCGCTGATCCACCGCCACCGGTCGGTCCACGAGTCGGTGGAGGTGGGTGTCGTGGATCGCCTTGGTGAACAGGATCCGGTGGCGGTGGGGCTCGAGTCGGTACCAGGGTCGCCGGCTGAGGGACTCGGAGATGGGCCGCCCATGTCGATTGGTCAGCTTCCTGCCCTGGGCGATCCACGCCAGCGCGCCGTGTTGTCCGGCCTCCCGCAGTGCCTCTTCCGACGCGTGACAAACGAACAGGCGGTCTGTCACCCGGTCCGCCTGCACCTCGATGGTGCGGCTGACCCGCGGGGAGCGAACCACGGTCACCAGGTGCGAACGCTCGATTCCGGCGTGCTCATCCGGGTAGAAGAACGGGTTCCAGTTCGTGGTCACGCCGCGCCGGATACGCAGCAGCTCACCGGCCGGGCGGAACCCCGGATGGTCCCGCAGCGCGAAGTACACGTCCGGCGCCCGCAGGTAGGGCGACCAGGGCGCATCCCCGGCGTCAGGCGCCTCGAGCTGCCGTTGAGGGACGAACCGGATGCGGCACGCGGCGGTGTGTGTGCATTCGGGCGCGGGCGACTCGGCTCCCCGGTCCGGCCGGGCGGTCTCGATGTCCCGTGCGATCCGTGCGCTCCCCCCGCCGTCCTGGGCGCCGCCGTCCTGGGCGTTGGGGAGTGCGCCGATGGGTCGGGTCAGCTTCACGAAGCGAGCGCGGTGGCGAGCCCGGGTCCGGGCGTCCGGGCACCGCTCGAGCACAGTGATCACCGTGTTCACCGAGGCGTCGGCGAACCACGGCTCGCACCGGCTCTCCACCACGGCGATGACGCGGAAGTGGCGGACGAAGAGCTGTCGCAGGAGCCCCCCGTAGCCGGCGTCGAGGTAGGCGTTCGAGGTCAACAGCGCCATCCGCCCTCCGGGCTGAACCAGGTGGACGAGGTGGAGCAGCAGCGCCGCGTAGAGATCGGCGTGACCGGAGAGCTTCAAGGTCGGCTCGCCCGCCGGCCCGAGGGTCACGAGCGCGGGATCCACCGCGGCCCATTGGCGGGCGAGGACTGCCAGTCGCTGGCCCCAGGCTCCGCCGTCGCCTCTCCGATGAAGCCGGACATAGGGCAGGTTGCCCACCACGGCGGCGCAGTGCGGCAGGGGCAGTCCCCCGACGTCCACACCCGGGACCAAGTCGAACACATCACCGGTGCGGACCCGCCCCGCGGCGACGCCCGAGCCGCGGCAGAGATTGATTCGGGCGAGCGCTGCGGCCAGGGGGTCCTTCTCGCAACCCCAGAGCCCGGGTGCGCCGTGCGGCAGGGATTCGCGGCGGCGCTGGGCGCGGAGCAGGAACGTCCCTGAGCCGCACGTGGGATCGAGGACCTGATCACCCGGCCCCATCCGTGCCAGCGCGAGCACCAGGTCCACGACTCCGGGCGGCGTGAAGTGCTGCCCCTGTGCCCGGCGGTCCCGGGTCGCCGCGGTCGCCTCGAACATCGACGCCAGCGGATCGGCCCAGGGGTCTGCAGCCAGCCGATGCCGGATGTCCGCAGCCACCCGGCGCAGTCGGTCCGGTGATGACCCTCCGGGTGACTCCGAAGCCCATGGCTCGTCGAAGAGCCCGGCGCTGTCAGGCCCACCGAGGAGCTTCCGCGCGGCGGCGAAGCAGCGACCCAGGCTGCGGTCCCGCCCGTGACCCTCCAGCGACAGCTTCGGCAGCTCGGGGTGGGCGTGGCGTAGGACCTCGTAGGCGGCGATGCGGAGCGCCGGCGGTGGCGGCTCTGACCGGTGGACTGCCATGGCGCCATTGTAAGCAACGGGCCCCGAGGCGGCAATCCTGGCGCCCCTACCACTGACGCGTCGTATCCTCAGAGCTCCCCTGGGAGGCGCGCCGGGGGCTACCCAGGAAGATCACGCTCGACGCGATCACCTCGGTGGACCAGCGATCCTGGCCTTCCTTGTCTGTCCATTTCCGGGTCTGCAGCCTTCCCTCCACAAAGACCTGGCTGCCCTTCTCCAGGTGGCGGTGGCAGGTCGAGGCGAGCTTGTCCCAGGCAACGATCCGATGCCAGTCGGTCTCCTCCCTTTGCTCGCCGGCCTTGTCGTTCCAGCGCCGAGACGTCGCGATTCGAAGGTCGCACACCGGCAGGCCCGTCTGAGTGGAGCGCAGCTCGGGATCCGCGCCCAGGTTACCGATCAGGATCACTCGATTCACACCTCGAGACATTGGGTCCTCCTTTCGAGGTTCCCGTACTGCTACAGCAAAGATTGTGCCCGCTGCGCATCCATCGGGATTCTCGCTGGTTACAAGATCGGACATGTCGCAGGCGTGCGGATCCCGGATCGGCACGGGCCGGAATCCGGCCTGCTATGCGAAACCCGTCGCGGCTGGTACAGTGGGTCGGTAATGGCACGCAAGTACATCGCCGTCGCCGGGAACATGGGGGCGGGCAAGAGCTCCCTGGTGCAGTTTCTCTGCAGCCACTACAGCGTGGAGCCCTTCTACGAGCCCAACGAGGAGAATCCCTATCTCAAGGACTTCTACGGGGACATGCACCGCTGGGCGTTCCACAGCCAGGTCTATTTTCTCTGTCGGAAGTTTCGGATCCATCAGGCCCTGGAACGCGCCCGCAGCCGCCGGACGGTGGTGCAGGATCGGACGATCTACGAGGATGCGGAGATCTTCGCGCACAACCTCTACCGCAGCCGCCGCATGAACCAGCGGGATTATCAGACCTACCAGGCGCTCTATCAGAGCATGGTCGAGGCTCTGCAGCCTCCGGATCTGCTGATCTTTCTGAGCGCCAGCATGCGCACGATCCGCAAGCGGATTCGGCTCCGCGGTCGGCCCGAGGAGCAGTCAGTGCCGGCCAGCTACGTGCGCCGGCTCAACCAGCTCTACGAGGACTGGTTTGAGCGCTACGACCTCTCGCCCACGGTGGTGATTCCGACCGATCGCATGGACTATGTGACGGATCTGATGGACCGCCTGGATCTCATCGAGACCATCGAAAAGCTGCTGTAGAAACCGCGGGGTTTCGGGCTTCGGCCGGGGACGCGCGGAGGACACAGCCCGGGCTTTGCCTAGCCCTTGTAGAACCCAGGGATCCGCCCTGCCCACGTCATCTTCAAACACGTTGAACTTCCAATGCTATTGGGCTATAGGTAGCTCGGCCAGTACGTTCTGGATATCGAAGCCCTTCACTCCTCGAAACGCCCAGTTTTTCGGAGGTACGACGATCATGGAAATCCAAGAGCAGTTCAGCAAGGTCGCTCTAGAGCTGAAAGCCCAGGCCGAGTTCCTCGGCACGCAGATTGTCGTGTACGAATCCACGGAGCCGGGACGGGAACGACTTCGTGAGCTCGTGGAAACGGTGAAGCAGGCGGCTGCCCTGCTGGAGGAGCATCCGCCGGGCGAGGCGCCCGCGGTGGCCGCGGTCGAGAAGGCGGCCGCGCCCGCCGCCGGGGAGGCGCCCGAGGAGGTGGAGCGGCCCGAGGATGCGGATGATCTGGATGGCTGGCTGGCGTTTCAGCTGCAGAATCCCGAGGACGAGGACGCCCGCGAGAACGTGGAGCGGCTCGTCAAGATCGCGGAGGAGAATGGTGAGTGGGAGCGCGTCGTGGACGTGTACCTCATGCGCCTCGAGCTCACCGAGGAGACGGCGGCTCGGGTGACCCTGCTCAAGGAGGTCGCACGGATCTACGAGCAGGAAATCGGGGATCTCGGCAAGGCGTTCTCCGCCGCGATCGCCGCGGGGCAGGAGGATCCGGGCAACGAGGCCATCGCGAACGAGATGGAGCGGTACGCCGAGGCCACCGAGCAGTGGAGTGACCTGGTGGCCGCGCTAAACGAGATCGCGCCCGCAGTGAAGGACGGCCTGCTGTCGGCGAAGATCTGGCTCAAGCTCGGGCGGATCTACAACGAGCGCCTGGATCGGCCCGACTACGCGGTGTCGTCGCTCTGGCACGCTCTCGAGGGTGATCCCACCCTGGCGGAGGCCTGGGACGATCTGGCCGGCATCTACAACCAGAAGGAGCAGTGGGACGACCTCGTGCACGTGCTGCGCAAGCGGTTGGACGCCACGGAGAAGAAGCAGGATCGGATCTTCTTCCTCATGGAGCTGGCCGATCTGTACGAGACCCGGAAGAACGACCTCACGGAAGCGCGGCTGATGTACGACGAGGTGTTGACCATCGATCCGGATCACGGAGACGCCGCGGCGTCTCTCGAGGCGGTGCTTCGCCGGCTCGAGCTGTGGGAGCCGTTGGTGGCGATCCTGCTCAAGCGGGTGGATCAGGCGGACTCGGAGGAGCGGGCGCGCGGGTCGCTGCTCGAGGTCAGCAACCTACTGTGGAAACAGCTCGAGGATCCCACCGCGGCGGTGCCGCATTTCGAGAAGCTGCTGGAGCAGCAGCCCGACGACACGGAGGTCCTCAAAGCCCTGTACGAGATCTACGAGGAGCTGGGGCGCCTGCACGACTTCCTCCGGGTGGCGGAGCGCCGGTCCGAGCTCACCGAGGACGTCAAGGAGCGGATTCGGATCTGCCGCCGCGCGGCGGGCGAGATGATGGCGGACAAGGCGCTCCGTCCCAAGGCCGCGGATGCGCTGGAGAAGATCGTGGAGCTGGATCCCACGGCCGAGGAGATCTACCGCGATCTGGAGGGGCTGTACATCCGGGAGGCTGCCTGGGACGAGCTGGTCACCACCTATCGACGACACGCCAACATCGCCGAGTCTGTTTCGGTGAAGTGCGAGGTGCTGCGTGCCATGGCCGCGGTGCTGGACGAGAAGCTGGGAGATCCCACCGCCGCGGTGGACGCGCTGCACGAGGCCCTGCAGCACGACGACGAGGATCTGCAGGCGATGGTGTTTCTGTCCACCCTGCTGGAGGCCGCCGAGGAGTGGGTGGAGCTGGTGGACGTGCTCTCCAAGCGCGCCGAGCTCACCACCGAAGAGGCGGATCGCGTCGATCTGCATCGCCGCATCGGCGAGGTCACCCTCGAGAAGCTGGGCAACCAGGAGGAGGCCGAGCAGCGGCTGATGAAGGCGCTCGAGCTCGACCCCGAGAACCTCGGGGCGATGATGGCCCTGGTCACGCTGTACAAGGAGCGAAAGGAGTGGCTGCGGGCCGCCAACATGCTCAGCGACGCGGAGCGGGCCTGCGGCAACCGGCTCGAGAAGGCCCGGCTGCTGTTCGAGGCCGGTGAGATCTACCGCCTGCAAGTGGAAGATCCGGAGAAGGCGGTCAATATGTACGCCAAGGCGATGCTCGTGGATCCAGAGCACGAGCAGGCCGCCATGGTGCTTGCGGAGCACTACTTCGCGCGGGAGGCGTGGGAGGACGCGGAGCCGCTGCTGGACATGCTGCTGCGCAAGACCGACGACAAGAAGCGCAAGATCCGCCTCCACCTCCACACCATGCTGGGCCTGACCGCCAAGCGGCTCAAGAAGGCGGACAAGGCGATCACGAACCTCGAAATCGCCCGGGACATGGATCCGACGTCGCTCCAGGTGCTCCAGGAGCTCGCGAATCTCAAGTTCCACATGGAGGCGTGGAAGGACGCGGCCAACCTGTTCCAGGCCGTGCTCGTCGCCCACCGCGACGCCATCACCCCCGAGGAGTTGGTCAAGGTCTACCACCGCCTGGGCAGCGTCAAGATGGAGCTCGGGGAGAAGGACAAGGCGCTCAACCTGTTCGAAAAGGCGCTGGACGTGGACGCCACCTACGAGCCCTCCGTGCAGGCGGTGCTGCTGCTGCGGGAGGAGGGTGGAGACTACGACCGGATCGTGGCCACCAAGCTCACGCTGCTGGACCGGGCGCAAACTGACGGGGACCGGCACAGGTTGTCGGTGGAGATTGGCGATCTCTATTCGTCCAAGCTCGACGATCCGGACAAGGCGCTGACGTTCTACGAGCGGGCTTCGGCGCTCAAGGCAGACGACCGCGGAGTGCTGCACAAGATGCTCGAGATTCACACGCAGCGTGAGGCGTGGGATCAGGGTGTGGAGATCGTGCTCGAGCTGGCCGACCTGGAAGAGAAGGGCCAGCTCAAGGCCAAGTACCTCTACACCTCGGCGCTGGTGTACCGGGACGAGCTGAAGGACGGCGACCGGGCCCTCGAGCAGCTCGAGCGGTGCCTGGAGTCCGACAGCTCTTTCAAGAGCGCCTTTGACGCCATCGATCGCCTGCTCACAGAGCGGGAGGATTGGAACGAGCTGGCGCGCGCGCTGCGGCGACAGTTCAAGCGGCAGC
The DNA here is from genome assembly GCA_043825095.1 of bacterium. GTDB lineage: Bacteria > Myxococcota_A > Polyangia > HGW-17 > JAJRWW01 > JBDRSE01. The sequence continues at coordinate 4,067 of JBDRSE010000387.1, read as the reverse complement.
CGGAGTCCACGCCGGCGGAGCAGCGGATCGCGCTGCTGGATCGACTGGGCTCGATTTACAGTGACCGGCTCGGCGAAGTGGACACGGCCGTGGCCGCCTTGGAGGCGGCCGACCAGCTCGACGTGGAGAACGCCGAGCGCAAGTCGAAGCTCGTACAGCTCTATCTCAAGGCCGGCCCCGACAAGGTCGACAAGGCCATCGAGCAGCACCACGCGCTGCTCCGGCAGAGCCCCTACAAGATCCAGCTCTACAAGGACCTGACCGAGCTGTACATCCGCACTCAGCAGAAGGACCGGACCTGGTGCATGTGCGCGGCGCTGAGCTTCCTGAAGAAGGCCTCGGAGAAGGAGCAGCTCTTCTACGACCGGTATCGCCCCAAGGAGCTGGTGCTGGCGCAGCGGTCCCTGACCGATCAGCACTGGCGCGATCTGATTCGACACCCCGCGGAGAGCGCGCGGATCGATGCGATCTTCGCCGGTGTCGCGCAGCAGGTGGCGCTGCAGAACGCGCGGCCGCACAAGAAGTTCGGGCTCAAGCGCGGGGAGAAGCTGAACGCCGACGACGACAGTCGGGCGGTGTTCCGGATGTTCGTGTACGCCAGCCGCGTGCTGGCCGTACAGCCGCGGCCCGAGGTCTTCGTGCGCGGGGACCAGCCCCAGCCCATCCAGGTGGCCAACGCCACGGAAAAGGGGTCGCTGCTCCCCACCTGGCTGGTGGACGCCGAAAAGTTCGAGGGACGCAGCCAGCGCGAGGCCCTCTTCGAGGTGACGCGCCAGCTCGCGCACATGCGGCCCGAGCGCTACCTCTGGCGGGCCCTGGTGTCCCAGGCTGACCTGTTCAACGTGATCTACGCGGCCGTGTCCATCATGATCCCGAAGGCGCCGGTGCCCAGTGACTCGCCCGACGTGAAGAAGCTCTCCCTCTACCTCAAGAAGGTGGTGCCCCCCATGGTGTTCGAGCAGCTGCTTCCCACGGCCAAGGAACTGCTTTCCGCCGGCAAAGAGGAGGCCAATCTCGCCAACTGGATCGTGGCCACCCAGCGGACCGCGCTCCGGGCGGCGCTGGTGCTCACCAATGACTTCGAGACGGTGGCCAAGGTGGTGGCGACGGAGGCGGACAGCATCACCGGTCTGCCGGCCAAGGAGCGTGTGGCGGACCTCCTGCAGTTCTCCGTGTCCCGGGAGTACTTCGAGCTGCGGAATCACCTCGGATTCGCGATGAAGTAACTGCATGAAGCACTTTTTCCTCGTCTGCATGTTGGTGGTTGTCGGGAGCGTGGGGTGCGGTGGTTCCAAGAAGGCGTGGCGGGGCAAGGAAAATAAGGTGCGGCCGGACGCGGGGGCCCCGAAGCTCGCACCCAAGGTGCTGTGGCGGACGCCCTACAAAGGGCGCCTGAGGACCCTCGTCGCGGCGTCCGGTGTGGTGGTGGTGAGCTCCCGCGAGCAGGGAGATCGCTCCTCGGCGCGGCGTCTAGCCGGGTTCGCTGTCGGCGATGGGAAGCTGCGCTGGGAGCGGCTCACGCGGCTGCGTTTCTTTGACCGGAACGCCGCCTGGACGACGTCTCACGCCGTGGTGGGGGGGGTGTTGGCTATCGCCAAGACCGCCCTGCGCGTCGAGGGGCTCGACCTGGCGACGGGCGCCAAGCGGTGGCAGATCCGCGCCGTCGGCGGGGTTGCCCGGTCCGGGCAGCGGCTCGCCGTGGCACACTGGGACGGGGTTTGGCTGGTGAATCCCGCGGACGGAAAGGAGGTGCGACGCATGGCCCTCCATGATCCCCGCAGCGGCGCCCCGGGGAACGGGCTCATGGACGAGCTCAAACCGGGCACCCTGCTGCTGGGCCTCCCGAAGGGGCTGCTCGTGACGCGCCGGCACGGCGGCGCCCTGCAGGCGCTCGACGGTGAAACCCTGGCCGGACGGTGGCTTCACGCGCCGGAAAAGACCCTCCCGGGGCGTCCGGATCGTCTCGCGGTGGGGGCGTCGACCCTGCTGGTTCCCCAGCTTTATCCCGACCGCGAGGAGCAGACCACCCTGGGCGCCTGGACGGCGGGCGAGCGCAGCGCCAAGCCCCGTTGGCAGACGGTGCTCCCCGGACGTGCGAGCCGGCGGCTCATCTTCGTCACCCCGCAGCACGTGGTGGGTGTGAGTCGAACCCTGGCCAAGCGCAGCCTCCTGTGGCGGATCGATCGAAAGACCGGCCAGTTGCTGGACGCCCGGCCGCTCCCCATGCCGCATTTCTGCTTCCTGGGGGAGGGGGTTCTGGCGTGCAAGCGGCGCGGCTCCATCGACGCGCACGACCTGGCGACGCTCCGGCGGAGCTGGAGCTATGTGCCGCCGAAAGGGCGGAATGTGCGGAGCGTGCGCCAGGCCGACGGTCTCCTCGTGATGGAGGTGGGGCGACAGCTCCTGGTGCGGCGCATGGGGACAGGGGCCCAGCTGTTTTCGGTAAAGCGACGGTTGGGCGGGCACGATTTCCGGGTCGTCGCCGCGCTGGGTGTGTCCCACGGGAGGCTGCTGGTTGCGGCGCACCTGACAGAGGAGAGCCCCTGGGGTGATCGACTGCAGCTGCTCTCCCTCGAGCTCTCCAGCGGTAAGATCGTCCTGAATCAGCGTCTCGGCCGCTACCCGCGACCCAATGCCAAGGTGTCCGTCGAGGAGCCCGACAAGCCCGTCGGCCAGCTTCCGGTGCTGCTCGTGCGGGCGCGGGGCAAGCGTCCGGATCGTGTCTTCAGCCTGTTCGACAAGACGTTCCAGGTGCTGCACGCGACCACCGGCAAGTCCCTGTTCGCCCGGTTGGTGCCTGGGAAGACTGGGGTGTCGACCCTGCTTTTGCATCGCGACGGCGACCTGGCGGTGTTTCGGCGGGGCCAGACACTGTTCACCGTGAACACCGCCGCAGACAGGGTGGAGTTCCAGGTTTCGCTGTGGCGAACCAAGCTCCGACTCGCCGAGGGGCACCGGGCCTTCCTGAGGGGACGTCGCGGGCGGCTCGAGCTGGGGCCGAAGCGGGCGCCGGATCCGGTCGCCCGGGGTGTGGCCACGGTGAACCGCGAGGGGTGCCGGGTGCGGCTGGCCGAGCAGGGTCGCTGGTTCTGTCAGAGCGCCAAGAAGCTGCTCGTCCTCGACAGCCGCTCCGGTGTCGTCGGGGCGCAACTCGACCGCGCCAGCAACGTGTTCCGGTCTGGCGATCTGGTGCTCACGACCCATCCCTCCAGCCACCGAAGCACCCGGCCCGGCGCGTGGGTCGGGCTGGACCTCGCGACCGGGAAGGAGCGGTGGCGGGTGGAAGCGCCCAAGGACAAGGGACCGCTCCCGGCGGTGTTTCCGCGGGAGCAGCCGTCACCGGCGCGATGGAGCCACGCGAGTCGGAAGCTGTTCCTGGTCACGACGTCGGACGGACAGTGCATTCGCGCCGTGGATCAGGTCACCGGCAAGAAGGCCTTCGCCACGTGCATCGGGACACTGTCCGAGCCACCGCTCCCGGCGGGGAGGTTCCTGCTGCTCACGGCCCGTCCCCTGGGCGCGGCGTCTGAGGGCGCGCCGAAGCCGGAGCCCGAACAGAACCTGTACGCGTTGGACCTGACCACCGGCCAGGCCAGGCTCGTGTTCCGTCCGGGCGCCGGCCAGCGGCTGGTGCTGGGATCGGCCGGAGTGCAAGACGGAGTGCTTTACTGCTCGATCCGTCCGGTGCGGGGCGCCTACACAAGAAACGAAGTCGTCGCCATTCGTCTCTTCCCGAATTAGTGTCTTGTCCCAGAAGTAACGATCCATGATGTGCTCGGACCCCTCTCACTGTCACGCCACTGGCAGGTTGTCCACAGCACCGCCGCGTCAGCACGGCCTCTTCAGGGGCCCTGACGCGGCGGGCCATGGACAACGGGCCAGTGTCGCGCCAGCTCCACGCTCGGGCTTGTCACAGGATTCCGGTGTGGGCAGCGCGAAGAGCTGACATCGATCCAATCGCTCGCGAGCTGGTGCGGTGCTCGCCGCTGTTCACGGTGGGGCGCGGCGAGCCCCTGAGGGAGGCACGTCGACGCGCCCCGCGGTGGGCAGCTTGCGAGCACCGTGAC
>JBDRSE010000386.1:0-29731 GCA_043825095.1 bacterium | reverse complement strand
GTCGTCGTCGTCGACAGGCACACCGTCCACGACCTCGGGCGTTATCGCCAGCTCGTCGTCGTCGATCTCTTCCGTCTCTTCCGTGGATTCAACATCGACGGACGGCGCCGGCTCAGCCTCCTTGGAGGTCCGGCGGCCCTTGGCGGTGTTTTTCTTTCGCGCTTGGCTCATCGCTCCATGGTCCCGATCCCGGCGTCACACCGAATCCAAAGCGGTCAGCTGCCTGGGCCGTAGGTTTTGACATCCTCAGGGGGAATGTCAATGACCTCTCCGTTTTCTCGTCCCATTCCCATCCCCATCCCGCCGGCGGCGGCCCCGGCATCCGGAATCCCTCCATCCCCCATCACCTTCCACCGGAATCGCTTCAGCAAACGCCTGGCGACACCTCTGCGGAGCGGCGGTATCAGCATCAAAAAACCGACGGTATCCGTCAGGAATCCGGGCGTGATCAGCAGAAACCCTGCGCCGAGAAGGCACAGCCCGGCCACCAGCTCCTCGGCCGGCAGCCGCCCTTCCGCCGTCTCCGCCTGGATCCGGCGGAGCGTCGAAATGCCCTGGGACCTCACCAGGGTCCAGCCGATCATGCCGGTGATGATGATCAGGCCGATCGTGGCCAGCACCCCCATCCGCGCGCCGATGACGATGAGCAGGTAGAGCTCCACGGCCGGCACCACGATAAACAGCAGCAGCCACATGCGCGAATGATAGCAGGATGCTCGAAAGGTTCAACACGGCCCCCCTCCTCCAGATTCTTGCCGCCTCCGCCGAAGGCTCGTGCTATAAGAAATGACATGCGATGCCTGCGTTTTTCAGCGGTGTTGTGTGGCCTCTGGGCCGGACTGATCAGTGCGCCGGAACGGGCCGAGGCCTTCGAATGGTCCGGCAAGCTGCGCGTGACCGTGGCCAAGCTGCACCACCCCAAGCAGGCGGAGAAGCTGAAGGCGCTCCGGGCGCTGGCCCAGTTCCCCATGAAGAAGGTGCGACGGTACCTGCTGGCGGCCACCCAGGACCTCACTGACGACACCTTTCGGGTCACCGCGGCGCGTATGCTCGTGGAGCACAAGGTGCGGGCGGTCCTGCCGGTGCTGGTGGACTGGCTGAGCGATTTCGAGCTGGAGGTCCGAGTCGAGGCCGCGCGACTGCTCGGGGAGATGGGAGACGCCAGCGCCGTGGGTCCACTACTCCGCACTTTTGGAGACTTCGAAAACAAGGTGCGCATGGCGTCGGTGCTCGCCCTGGGACGCATCGGCTCCCGCCGGGCCATCACCGGAATCCTGGGTCGATTGAACGATCCCAACGTGAAAGTGCGAAGGGCGGCGATCAAGGTGCTCGCGGACCTCACGGATCCGCGCGCGGTCATCCCGTTGCTCGGAAAGCTCACCGACCCCTCCCGGGAGGTCCGGGAGGCGGCACTGAAGTCCCTGGCCAAGATCGGAGACCCCCGAGCCGTGCCTCCGATCCTGCGGCTGCTGAAGGACCCGGCGGAGCAGGTGCGGGTCGCGGCCATCGCGGCGCTCGGGAACATGCGCAGCACGGCGTCCTCCACGGCGCTGATCAATCTGTTCAATCGCAGCACGTCGGTGACCGAGCGCCGCTCCGTCGTCCAGGCCCTCGGCCGACTCGGCACCCCCCTCGCCCGACGCACCCTGGTAAAGGCGCTCTTCGACTCCACGTTGAGCCGGGCGGTGAGAGACGCCCTGGTGCTCGCCGGGGGGGCGATCGTTCCCCAGCTCGCCCGCACGCTGCGCTCGCCGCGTATCCAGCCGCACCTGGCGACGCAGGTGGTTCAGATCCTCAGGGACATCGCCGATCGGCGCGCCTCGAGCGCGCTGGTGCGGGAATTTCACCGCGGTCGGGTAAGCCGCAAGCTGGTGGTGGAGGCCCTGACAACCTGTGGAGACTCCAAGGCGTTGGTTCCGCTGCTCGTCGTGGTGTCGGGTAAGGACAAGACGCAAATGCGTTTGGCCCTCGCCGCCCTCGAGCACATCGTGGATCGGCGCGCCATCATGCCGCTCCTGCCGGTGCTGAAGTCCAAGGATCGCACCGTACGCCTGCTCGCCGCGCGCATCCTGGGCAAGCTGCGCGCCCACGAGGCGGTCCCGGACCTGCTCCGGATGCTGGACAAGGACTCCACGGTCATTCGGGAGGCCTCCGCCTACGCCCTCGGCAACATCGGCGACAAACGGGTCGGCCCGCAGCTGGTGCCGCTGCTGTACGCCAAGGAGGCCTCGCTTCGTCGCGCGTCCTTCAACGCCCTGGCGACACTGAAACCCCAGTCCGTGCTCAAGGAGCTGATCAAAACAGCCGCCGACACGGAGATCGAGGCGGTGAACCGCGCCTACGCACTGGACGCTGTAGGCGCCATTCTGCGCGGCAGTCGGTCGACCCTGCACGCCCAGGCGATCCTCCGCCTCGCGCGGGATCCCAACCAGCGCGTGGCCACGGCGGCCCTCACGAGCATGGGCGCCATTCACAACCCGGCCTTCGGCCCGTGGCTGGCGGCGCGGTTCTCCAAGGCGCACCGCCGCATGAAGCTCAAGGTGCTCGAGGTGGCGAGCTACTTCCCGTCAGCCACGACGGCGGCGCTCCTCGGGCGGGCGCTCCGAAGCAAGAACTGGAAGCTCCGGGTCGTGGCGGCCTGGGGGATGGGGCGACTGGGACGCCACGCCGATCGGTCTGTGCTTCTCCACGCCGCCGAGGACAAGCACCCGGGCGTCCGAACCAACGCCATCGGCGCCCTGGCGACCCTCCAGCAGAAGTCGGCGCTCGCGTCGCTGCGGCCGCTGCTGCGCGGCTCGGACCTCAACCCGAGCCTGCTGGCCAACGTTGTGCTGGCCCTCGGCCGGCTCGGTGACCGGTCCTCGGCGGAGGACATCGCCAGGCTGCTGACGCTCGACCTGACGAACCGCTACCTGGAGCATAACATCATCCGTGCGCTCTTCGCCCTGGGATGGACGGCGAAACGCATCACGCGTCTGCTGGAAGCCCGCGGCGACGAGCAGCTCCTCCGCATCGCCCGTCGGCTGGCGGTCAGGAAACCGGCCGCCAAGCGCACCTGGATCGGAATCGACCTCGTGGACGCCAAGGGGCATCGGAAGCACGGCCTCCCCCTGCTGCTGATCTTCCCCGACGGCATGGTGCGCTGGGCCTTCACCGACGAGCGGGGACAGATCTACGAAGAGCAGATCGCGCCCGGCACGGTGAACTACGAGTACGTGCGACTGCCCAAAGCGCCGATCCGGTAGGCCGGACCACTCCGGGCGAAACAGCCAAGGTCGAGAGAAATGCGGGCTACGCGGCGAGGGGTTGCGGGGTCGCCTGAATCCCGAGGCCGGCGGCGTAGGTCTCGAGGCGATTGCGAAGGGAGCGCCGGGCGCGATGTAGTCGAGACATGACCGTGCCCATGGGGCAGGAGGTAATCCGCGAGATGTCGCGGTAGGACCGTCCCTGCACGTAGTGCAGCTCGAGCACCTCCCGAAACTCCCCGGAGAGCTCGTCCAAAGCGGCCAGGACCTCGTCCCCCAGCTGATCCCGGACCACACTCGCCTCCGGATCCTCGGCCGCGCGCCGGGTGGCCGCGGAGGTGAGACTCCGCAGCTCCTCGGGCTCACGTTGGGCCGCACGCAGCTCGGTGGATCTCCGTCGGTACCCGGTGATGAACGTGTTCCTCAGGATTCGGTAGCACCAGCTGCGGCAGCTGCCCCGCGGGACAAAGGAATCCCAGGCCACGAATGCCTTGAGCAGCGTCTCCTGCACGAGGTCCTCGGCATCTCGCTCGTTGTGCGTGTACCGCAGCGCCATGGCATAAAGCTCCGGGCGCATCGCCAACACGTGCTGGTCGTAGGAAGAATTTGATCTGTTTTCGGTCTGCATCATGGCAACAGAGATAAGCAACTGCCGTGCCAGGCCGCTGCGCGAGCCCGCTCCGCGGCCTAACCGGCTGCAATGTCACGCCGAAATGGGAACGCAGATGAACGCGGCGGAATTCCTGCGGTGTGACGCGGCTGTCACATTGGTCAAAGACCGGCAAAGTGGGAGTGCCAAAATGTCAAACGGGTGACGACTATCCAGCCGCCGAAATGCGAAAAGCGAGGGCGGTCACCCGGAGAGCGCGTCCAGTCGGTCCTCCCAGCGCTTGAGCACCACCGGCACCTCGTCGAGCAAATCTCCGGCCAGCACCGCGTGCTGTCCGAGTCGCTGCGCCGCGCGATCCCCGGCGACCCCGTGGAGATAGACCGCCAGCTGCACCGCCTCGAGGGGATCGATGGCCTGCGCCAGAAACCCGCCGAGCATTCCCGTGAGCACGTCTCCGACGCCGCCGGAGCCGAGCCCGGGATTCCCCGTGGGATTGATGAACGCCGTCCCGTCCGGGGCGGCGATCACTGTCCGCGCGCCCTTGAGCACAACGTACGCACCAAATCGGGCGGCCGCCTCACGGGCCGTCTTCACACGATCCGCCTGCACCTCGGCGATCTCTCGCCCCAGCAACCGGGCCATCTCACCCGGGTGTGGCGTGAGCACCAGCGGCGCGGTGACCTGATCCAACAACGCCGGTGCGCGCGCCACCAGATTCAGTCCGTCTGCGTCCAACACCACCGGAATCACGGCGTCCGAGAGCAGCTCCCGCAGCACCTCGAGCATCTCCGGCTGGTTCGGAATCCCCGGCCCCACCACCAGCGCTTGCTTCCCGCGACAGAGCGCCGCGAGGCGCTCGAGGCAGGCGTCGGGATCGATCGATCCCGAGTCGGCCGTGTACACCTCGGTCATGGTTTCCAAGGACTGCGCCGCCACGGCTTGCTGAGCGTCCTCCGGCACGGCCACCGTCACCAACCCCGCGCCCACGCGCGCGGCGGCCCGGGCGCACAGCACGGCGGCCCCCGTCTTTCCGGGCGAGCCGGCCACGGCCAGCACGTGGCCGTAGGTCCCCTTGTGCCCACCGAGGCGTCGCGTCGGCACCACTGCTGACACATCCCGCTCCTCGAGCAGGTGACACCGAACGCCGAGCCGGGAGACGAGATCCCCCGGGATCCCGATGTCCACCACGTGCACGTCGCCGGCGTACTCCACGCCCGGATGCGAGACGAGCCCGACCTTGGGTTGGGCGAAGGTCACCGTAACGTCGGCCTCCACCGCAACGCCGAGAGGTTGCGCCGTGTCCGCGCTGAGCCCGGAGGGAATGTCCACGGCCACGGTCAGCACGCGCGCCGCGTTGATGGCCTCGACGACCAGTCGATACCGCCCCCGCACGTCGGACGACAGCCCGGTGCCGAGCAGGGCGTCCACCACACAGTCAAACTCGGCAAGGCGCGTCGCGAGCCCTTCCACTGCCCCATCGTCCTCCAGCCACTCCATGGGAAGCTGCAGCTTCTCCGCCACCTCCAGGTTACGGAGGGCATCTCCGCGAATGCGATCCCGAGGCGCCAGTAAGAGGAGCTGGACCTCCGCGCCTCGCAACGCCAGGTGGCGCGCCACCACGTAGCCGTCTCCACCGTTGTTGCCGGCGCCGCAGACGATGGCCACGCGCCAGCCCACCAGGGTGGGAGCCAGCTCCTGCACCACCTCCGCCACCCCGCGGCCGGCCACCTCCATGAGCACGACCCCGGGAATCCCCAGCTCCTCGATGGTGATCCGATCCAGCTCCCGCATCTCGTCCGCCGTCACCACAGCCAGTGCCATCTCGAACCTCCGGCAAGTCTGAGCTCAGAGCTCGTTAATACGCGGTCGCCTTGATCAGCTCGATCATGTCCCGGACAGCCCGCTCCAGCCCCACCAGCACCGCTCGGGCCACGATGGCGTGACCGATGTTCAGCTCCTCCACCGCCGAGATCGCTGTGACCGCCTCCACGTTTGGATAGTCCAGCCCGTGGCCGGCGGCGACCTTCAGGCCGTTCTCAGAGGCCTTCGCCGCCGCCGCGCTCAGCCGGTCCAGCTCGCTGGCCCGATCCGCCCGCCCGGCGTTGCAATAGTCTCCCGTGTGCAGCTCGACGATGTCCGCGGTGAGCTCGGCCGATTGCAGAATCGCGTCCGGATCCGGGTCGATGAACAGGCTCACGCGAATCCCGCCCTCCCGAAGCCGCTCGATCGCGCGCGCCAGGCCCGCGCGGACCGCGTCGTCGCCCAGGGCCAGTCCCCCCTCTGTGGTCTGTTCCTCACGCTTCTCCGGAACCAGCGTCACGATGTCCGGCTGGACCTCCAAGGCAATGGTGGTCATCTCCTCGGTGGCGGCCATCTCCAGGTTCAGGAGCGTCCTCACCGTCTGCCTAAGAATTCGCACGTCCCGGTCCTGGATGTGGCGCCGATCCTCCCGCAGATGCACCGTGATGCCGTCGGCCCCGGCCAGCTCACAGATGGAAGCCGCCCACACCGGGTCCGGATAGGGGGTTCCCCGCGCCTGGCGCAGCGTGGCGATGTGGTCGATGTTCACGTGCAGTCGCACTCGGTCCATTGCTGCTCTCCCGTCCGGAGCGATATCGTGCTCCCTAGAGCGCGAATGGTACAAGGAAACTCCGTGGGTGGAAACCATCAATAGGTACGCGGGGTCAAAGCGCCGCTACACATGCTGAGCAAAGGGGCGGCAAACAGATCTTGCATGTGGTGAAACGATCCGTGAAGCTAGCGTTGATACGACGCTGCAAAGAATCTTCTAGGATCACGAGGCGAGAGGCCGCCGGATGCCCGATCACTCAGCGCTGCTTCGATTTGTTCCGCAGCTGGAGCAGTATCCGTCCGCGCTGGAAACGGTGGCTGCCGCCTGTACTGAGCACAGGGCACCGGCAGAACGGCTGCTGATGCGCGAGGGGGATTCGGCCACCTTCCTGATGGGACTCCTGGAGGGAGAGATCGATATCCTGCGCCCCTTCGGCACCGAACAACGCACCATCGCCCGGCTGGGACCGGGGGCGCTCCTCGGAGAGGCGTCCCTGGTCTCGGGGCTGTGCCGCACCGCGAGCGTACGAAGCCACACCGCGGTCCGATATCTGAAGATCCCGGCCGACACCTTCCGCGACGCGATGCTGCAGAGTCCCACCGTGATTCTCGGGCTGATGGAGCGCCTGATGATGAGGCTGCAGCAGCGCGATCTGGCCTATCTCGACGCGCTCCATCAAGGCATCGTGACCCGCGACAAGGAGCTGGCCGAGCTGCGCCTCTCCCGGGCCGAGCAGGCCGAGCCCGAAGGTGTCTGGTCGCCCAGCATGTCCCCGGTTCTCGACCGTGCGAAGCGACTGGCCCGCTCCGACCTCCCGGTGCTGGTGCTCGGCGAATCGGGCACGGGAAAGGAGCTGCTGGCCCGGTACATCCACCGTCACAGTGACCGGGCCGCCGAGAAGCTCTGCTCGTTGAACTGCGCCGCCATCCCGGCCGAGATCGCCGAAGCGGAGCTGTTCGGAGTGCGCAAGGGAGCCTACACCGGGGCGACGCAGGATCGGATGGGGCTACTGACGGCCGCCGACAGGGGCACACTCTTTCTCGACGAGATCGGTGACCTGCCCCTCGCGCAACAGGCCAAGCTGCTTCGCGCCCTCCAAGACGGCACTTTCTACCCGGTCGGCAGCCGCACCCTGGAGCACGCCGACGTCAGGCTGGTGTCCGCGACCAACAAGAAGCTCCGTGCCGAGGTCGGAGAAGGCCGCTTTCGCGAAGACCTGCTCTATCGGATCGAAGGCGCGCGGGTCCGGCTGCCGCCGCTCCGGGATCGGCGGGATCACATCCCCATCCTGGTTCAGTGGATCGTGCAGCACTCCATCAAGGACGTGGAACCGGCCTACGTCACGCAGGACATCCTCCCCACGCTCTTGCGGTACCACTGGCCCGGAAACGTGCGGGAGCTGATGAGCGTGATGAAGGCAGCCATGGCCCTGGCCGAGGACTTTCCACGCCTGCGGATCTCAGACCTTCCGGAGGAGCTCGTGGAGCAGGTCCACGGCGGCGCGCGGACCCCCGGCGGCACGACCCTCCGGCTCGCCGACGAGCCCACCGTGTCGAGCCCCTCCGATCTTGAGGCGCTTCTTCGACAGCGCAGCCTGACCGAGTACGTCCGCGACGCCACTGCCGCGCTCATCACCTCGGCCCTGGAGGTCCACGACTGGGTGCGCAAGGATGCCGCGACCAGCCTGGGCATGACCCCGCAGAATCTGTCGAACTACATCCGCCGGTTGGGCATCCCCACGAAGCCACCGCGAACGTAGGATCCCGAGACCCCGGACACGGCGTCGGGATCGACTCCCTGGCACGGTGGGCTCCCCGCCGGGTCGCGCTCACGATGGCCGTGGGGATGAATGCGTGGCCGATTGGATTGCCCGGCAGAGCACCAGACCGACTTCTATTGGAACAGATCTCGCAGCGGATTGTTCCGCAGGCTGGGATCGGGTTTTGTGGGCGGCTTGCCCATGGGTGCACGCCGGGTCGAGCGCCGCACCCACCGCGTGCGGCGGCCGCGGCCGTTCTTGGCGCCCGTCTGGGCCTTGACCTGCTGCTCCTGGAGCGCCTTCAGCCTGCTCTTGAGTCGCTTGAGCTCATCGTTGGTGGTGGCGCTCGCAATGGCGGACTGCAGCGCGGTCGCCTGCTTGTCGAGGCGAAGGAGCAGCGCCTTCCGCTCCGCCTCGGCACGCGCCTGCATCTCCTCGATGCGCTTCTGAGAGGCCGCTTGCTGACGCTTCTGGCGGTCGGGTAGATGCACGCCAAACAGATAGCCGAGCCCTGCCGTGAGCAGCACCGCCACTCCGACGATGGACGGCAGCACCCAGCGGGGGCGTCGGGCGGCGTCGGCTCCCGTCTCCAAATCGAGACGCATCCGCTCCGCCTCCAGGCGCGCCTCGGCCTCGATGCGAGCCGTCTGTTCCGCCTCCGCCAACCGGAGCTGCGCCTCCCGCGCCTCCCGCCGGGCCGCCTCTTCCGCGGCGCGAACCGCCTCTTCCGCGGCGCGCTGTTCGGCCGCTTGCCGTTCTCGCGCCAACCGCTCCGCATCTTCACGGGCCCGGCGCGCCGCTTCCTCTTTGTGCTTTCGCTGCTGCTCCTCCCCGTCGAGGCGGTCCTCCTCGATCTGGCGCAAAGCGCCGAGGGAGGTCAGCACCGAGTTTTCGTTTCGCTCAGCCATGACGGGTCCTTTCTATCGTAGCCATTCCAGGGCGATGCTCGATTTCGCCTTGGCTTGGACCCTCTGGTTCAGCAACTTCAGTGCCAAGCCGCCCCCTGCGGGGCCTCGGCCCTCTCAATCCCTAATAAATGTCTTTTACTTCAAACTGTTATGAGACAGGTCGCGCCCAGAGGAGCCGCTCCCATTCCGACGCTTGAGCGGAATGTATAAACATTTTGTATACACATTATATGAAATTAACAAAACGGGAGGTTACTGTGCCGCATCATAAATGGTGCTCGACTACCAGCGAGCAATTTCGGATCCTGGCTGGGAATCGACGACCGTGACCGAGAGCACCTCCACGGGCTCGACCACGTTCTTGAAGCGAAACACGCCCTTGGAGCTGAATCGCAGGTGAGGCACACGCTCGCGGTCCGACACGGACTTCAGCGACGTCAACGCCTGGGAGTGAGTTTGGGGGATGGTGAGGATCTCGCCCGCTTCGGCCGCGGCGCAGAGACGCGCGCCCAGGTTCATCCAGTACCCGAGCGCGGTGTAGTACATGTGACTCTGGGTGCCCATGTTGCCGACCGCCACCTCCCCGGTGGAGATGCCGATCCCGATCCCGGGTTGCGGCCAGCCTCGGTCGCGCCACTCGTCCATGGTCCGCCCGTGCGCATCACCCATGTCCACGGCGGTGAGGAGCGCCCGAAGCGCATGATCGTCGTGCCACAGCGGCGCACCGAACAGCGCGACGACCTCGTCGCCGACAAACTGGCCGACCGTGCCGCCGTGGCGCTCCACCGCCCCCTGCATCTGGTCGAAGTAGTGGTGCATCATCGACTGCAGAGTCGGGAGCGGCAACGTCTGGGACAGCCGGGTGAATCCCCGGAGGTCCACGTACAGCATCGTGATCTCGCAGCGCTTCATCTCCAGGAAGTCCTCCTGGAGGCTGGTGAGCATCTGCTCGATCACGTGCGGTGAGACGAACCGCGAGAAGGTGCTCTCGAGCCAGCGCAGGCGGGTGACGTCCTGAACCGACACCTGCACCCGCCCCTTCATCGGCGTGGCCACGAAACGCAGGATGGGATCCCCGGCGGGACGCGCATCCGCAGACCGAGGCAACCGCTCCAGGGGCAGCCCCGGCACGGCTCGCTCCACGACTACGCTCTGACCGACGGAGAGCGCCGACGCCACCAGCGCCGAGAGGGTTCCCTCCCCCACCGCGCCGCAGTCCCACCCCTCGAGCGGTTCGCCGAGCACCTGCGTTCGATCGGTCATCTCGAGCAGCAGCGCCATGGGGGCGTTCACGTACCCGATGGTGCGATCCGCGTTCACCATCAACACGAGCTCCTCGAGGTTCGAGATGGTGAGCGCCCCGGAATCGCCCGTCCGACCACCGGCGCTGGGCGCCTGGACCGTCAGGCGCAGCCCCGCCTCGAGTCGAGACAGCTCCTGCTCCAGCTCCGAAATTCGCTCCCGGGCCTGATCCAGCGACAACTCGACCACGGGCTTGGGCTCCTGGGGATCGCTCATCGCATCACCGCCTGGGCCGCAAGGTGAATTCCTTCAACACGAGCCCCGCCTCTCGTTGCGCCTGGTCCAGTAACCGCTGTGGATCCCGAGACCAGACCGGCGGCTGCAGCGGGTACACCTTGATGGTCTTCCAGTCGTTGACGATGATCGACCGTCCACCCGGCCGAAACGCGACCGCTGTCACCGGCCGGGCGTGTCGCAGCACCTGGGCCGACCGGCCGGTTGCCACCTCCCAGAGGCGGATGGTGTGGTCCTTTCCGCCCGAGAGCAACAGCTGGCCATCCGCTGAAAACGCCAGCCCGTTCACCAGCCCGCGATGTCCGCGCAGCCGCCGGACGACATTTTTCGACGCGACGTCCCAGAGCTCGATGACCGACGTCTGCTCGGTGAGCTGCCTCGCCGCCGCCAGCACTCGTCCGTCCGGGGAGAAGGCGATCCGGAACGCATACCCCTGCGCGCCCGGGAGAATGTCCAGCGGTCGCCCGGACGCCGGGTCCCACAACCAGATCAGTCCGTCGTAGCCGGTGGTGGCGAGCCGCCTGCCATCCGGTGAGAAAGCCACCGCGTACACATCCCCGAGATGCCCCGGCATCATCAGGCGGAGCTGGCGGCGCTTCACGTCCCAGAGTCGCACCATCTTGTCCCCCCCCACGGAGGCGAGGAGGCGACCGTCGGGGGAAAAGGCCACGCCGTTGATGTCTCCGTCATGGCCTGTAAGCGTCGCGATTCGCCCTCCGGTTCCCGCGCGCCAGAGAATCACGGATCGGTCGCGGCCGGCCGAGGCAATCAGCTCACCACGGGGGTCGAATGCCACCGCGAGCACCGCCGCCTTGTGCCCCTTGAGCGTTCGCAGCTCCTGCCGCCGCTCCAGATCCCAGAGCCGCACCGTGTGGTCGTAGCTGGCGGACGCGAGCTGGCGACCGTCGGCAGAGACGGCCACCGCCTCCACCAACGCCCGATGGCCGCTCAGGGTGGCGACCGCAGAGCGACCGCCGATCCCCCACAGTCGCGCCGCTGCGTCGCGGCCCGCCGAGGCGATGAGGTCGCCGCGGGGCGAGAAGGCCACCGAGAACACGCGGGTCGCATGCCCGCGCAGGGTCGCGATGACCTGCCGTTCCGGCACGCTCCAGATGCGCACGGTTTCGTCGAATCCGGCCGACGCGAGCAGCTGTCCATCGGGTGAGCAGCTCACCGCGCGGACCAGCTGGCTGTGCCCGCGAAGCGTGGCGACCTGTTTCCGCGTGCGGAGATCCCACAGCCGAACGGTCTGGTCTTCCCCGGCCGTCGCCAAAAGCCGTCCGTCCGGCGTGAACGCCACCGAGAACACCGAGCCGTCGTGCCCCGTCAGGACAGCCACCTCCTGGGCATCCGTTGCTCGCCACACACGGACCGAGCGGTCGGAGCCCACCGACGCCACGAGGTCGCCGCGGGGCGAGAAGGCCACACCGAACACGGTGTCCCCGTGCCCGGTGAATGATCGGCGCTGCGCTCGGGTCGCAACGTCCCAGACCCGGACCGTCCGATCCTCGCTCGCCGACACCAGGAGCCGTCCATCCGGTGAGAACGCAACCCCCAGCACCGACTCCGTGTGCCCGGAAAGCGTCGCGACCCGTCGCTGCTGTTTCGCGTCCCAGAGCACGATCGAGTGATCCGCGCTGGCCGACGCCAGGAGCTTGCCGTTTCGGGAGTAGGCCAGGGCCGTGACCAGCTTCTGATGCCCCTTCAAGGGGTGGGCGACGGCCTTGCGCGTGGACCGATTCCAGATCCGCACGGTGCCGTCTGCGCTGCCCATGGCGAGGTGATCGCCGTCGGGGGCAAAGGCGAGGGCGTACACGGCCCCGCCGGCGGGCGCGCGCAGCTGCCCGCGCCGACTGACGCGATTCATGATCGTCACGGTGTAGAGGATGGACTGCACATCGAGTAACCGAGTGCCCGGGTCGGCCGTCCGGCGCGGCTCTCCCACCGGATAGTGGTATGGACTGCGCGGATTGTCCGGGTTGTACAGCAGCGCCGCCGCCGCATAGATCTTGGCGCTCATGTAGTCCTTCAGGGCGATCTCGCGCTCCGCCGTGGCCTGGTAGGCCCGCGCCAGCTGCCGACTGGCGAGCCGCGCTTTCTTCCAGGCGCGACGCGTGGCCGCCAGCGCCTCCTCGGCGCGCTTCGCCGCCTTCTCCGCACCGATCCGCGCCAGCTCCTGCTTCTTGCGGGCAATGTCAGCGCTCCGATAGGCCGAGAAGATCACCGCGGATCCGCCGAGTAGCATCGCGAGCACGAGCACGACCGCCCCGGTCAACGCCTTGTTCCGCCCCACGAACCGCTGCAGCAGCTCCCAGGAGCTGTACTCGTAGGATGCCACGCGCGCGCCGGACTGATACGCTTCGACCTCCTCGGCGAGCCCTTCGGCCCGCTGATATCGCTCGTCCTTGTTGCGACGCAGCGCCTTGTGGCAGATCGACGCGAGCTCGGGAGGAATCGCCGGGTCGATCTCCCGCGGCGGTTTGATTCGCTCCTTGAGCACCCTGCCGATGATCTCGAAGGCGTTGACGCCCTCGAAGGGAGGACGGCCGGTGAGCAGCTCGTAAAGAACAGCGCCGAGGGACCAGATATCGGACCGCTCGTCGATGTCCTCGATTCGCCCGTCCGCCTGCTCCGGGCTCATGAACGCCGGGGTCCCGATGGCCCGGCCATCCACGGTCTTGCCCGCCTCGGCGTCCTGGTAGAGGCTCACCTCGCGCTCGAGCTCCCGAACGCCGATGTCCTGCTGCCCCTTCATCTTGGCCAGCCCCCAGTCGAGCACTACGGTTTCCCCGAACTCCCCGAGCATGACGTTGTCGGTCTTGATGTCCCGGTGAATCACCCCGCGGCTGTGCGCGTAGGCCACGGCGTGGCAGAGGTCCACGTAGTGGCTCAGCAGCCGCAGCCGCTCGTCGAGGGTGTGGCAGGCTCGCAGGGCGTGGGCGAGGTTCTTCCCCCGCACGAGCTTCATCGTGTAATAGAGCGCGCCGTCCTCGCGCCGGCCGACCTCGTAGACCGGAACGATGTTGGGGTGCTCCAGCTGGCCGGTCACACGCGCCTCCCGGAGGAACCGCGCGGCCACCGCTGCGGGCGGAAGCTGCCGGGGCGACTCCCCGGAGCCGGACTGCTGCTCCGGGATGAGCTCCTTGATCGCAATCTCCCGTCCCACGTGCTCGTCGTAGGCGACCAGCACCCTGCCGATTCCACCGCGACCGTGCTCCCCCTTCACGGTGTACCGGCCGGACTGCTGCTGCGTGACGCGCTCGCTGAGCAGCAGCTCGTCATCGTCCTGGGGCGACGGCACTGCGAGGAGCGACGCCAGCTTCTCTTCCTGCTCCAGGTAGACGCCGCCGAAGCTCTCGAACACCTTCTCCCGGCCGCCGAGCCGCTGCAGGGTGCGCCGCACATCACCCTCGTCCCGCCGCAGCATGCGCGTTACGACGGACTCCACGAGCTCGACGTCCTCGTCGCTCATCTGGCTGCGCTCGATGAGAACTTCCTTGAGCGGCGGCTCGCGGTCCCGGCTCCACGCCAAGCCGGCCTCCAAGAGCACATCCTTGGTGATCAGCCCCATCTGGACAGCCTGCAGTGCGAAGATGAGATCCCGCTCGACGTGTTCCATTCCAGGTTCTGGGCGATGTTGTTGGTCCGCGGCGGCGCAAGAATCATGCACAGCGGCTGAGCTCTCGTACCGACGCATCTTTTATACTAACACGGATATGTCCGTGAAATGATCTAGTGTTCTTGAGGAGAGGAGACGAGAGGAGAACAGAGCGCTACATGAGATCCTTGCGCCGAAGGGCGCGGCGCACCTTGGACAGGGCCTGCTCCTGGAGTTGACGGATGCGCTCACGGGACAGGCTGTAGACCTCGCCGATCTCCTTGAGTGTGGCCTCGTCCTGACCATCCAAGCCGAAACGGCGTTTCAGGATGTCGGCCTCGATCGGCGTGAGCTCGTCCATGACCTTGAGGGCCTCGTCCTGCACGACCCGCTCAATCAGCTCGTCCGCTGTGTTCGTGCTGTTTTTCGGATCCGCGATGAAGTCGATGAACCGTCGGCCGTCTTCATCGTTGACCGGCCGATCCAGGGACACCGACTGCTCGAGCAGATAGCTGCTCATGCGTTGAATTTTGACCACCGGGATGCCGCTCTTCACCGAAATCTCCTCCGATGACGGCTTGCGTCCCAGCTCGCTCTGCAGCTCGCGCGTCGTCTTGGACAGCTTCTGGTAGGTGTCGATCATGTGGACCGGCAGCCGGACCGCCCGCCCCTTGTCGGCCAGGGCGCGGCTGATGGCGTGTCGAATCCACCACGACGCATAGGTCGAGAACCGGAATCCGCGGCGGTGGTCAAACCGTTCCACGGCCTTCATCAGACCGATGTTGCCCTCTTGGATCAGGTCGCTGAGGGACATCCGACCGTTGTTGAAGCGCCGGGCGATGGACACCACCAGACGGAGGTTGGCCTCCACGAAGCTGTTCTTGGTCTGCTGCACGCGATGCGCGCACCGTTCCGTCGCGGCCATGTAGCTGCGAAACACTCCACTCTTGGCCGAAAAGCCTCCGTGCTTACCGATGCGACTGGGATACCCTTGGCGAATCCGTCTGAGCTCGGTCACGACCTCGGTCAGCGCGAGGTCGTCGAAATCAGCCTCGGCGATGACTCCACCGAGCTCGACCGCGGCCCGCTGATAGGCTTCGCGGTTGGACTGGATGTTCCGCTTCCGTCGGAGCGTCGCAGCCCGCCGGAGGGAACGAAAGGCGTTGGGAGACAGCTCCAGCTTTCCCTTCACGATTCCGAGTACGCCGTTCATCATCGGCGAGTAAGAGAGGATCTGCGCCCAGAGCTCCGAGGTGAGCTCCTCGATCCGGCGCGCGATATGGACTTCCTCTTCAGGGCCGAGCACATCCAGCCCCGACATGTCGCGGAAATACATGGAAAGATTGGATTCGCCTGGAGAGTCCGACCGGCGTTGTTTTTTCTTGGGCTTGGCCGAGGCGGCCGCCTCCGGTCTGGTGCTGTCTGGACTTTCCTGTTCCTGCTCATCTTCCTCGTATTCGGGGACGACAGCGATCTTGATCATGAGTTCCGTGGTCATCTTTCGGTTCCTATCTGTCTAGTATGAAATAACGAGCTTCCTACTCCAATATATCCCTAATTCAAAACAATCAACCTCCTGAGTGGCTATCAGCTTCAAAAACCGACGACAATATGTCAAAACGCCGGTCCATGATCTGATCTACTGCCGAAGTACACGAAATATTCCTGCTTTCATGCTCCAGTGTGTCTCTGCCCTTTGGATCGATACGCACCAATCGAGGATACGATCTCGGCCCACGCACCTAAGACACCAGCAGGCGGGTGCGGGTTGCACAAAAATTGCGCATCGGCTGAATTTCCTCGTAATCTCAACTCAATCGACCTTCTCCGGGAGTTTGACCGACACGCCTATGATGCCGTAATCACGTGGGTACAGGAACGAGAGGGCCACCCTTAGGATGAGTCGCCGGAAGAGGCTGTTCCTTTCGGTTCAGGCTGAACTGGCAAGCTGTCGCAAAATACTACGGTCCACGGGCGTAGCCCGTGGATTTCGCCCTCAGGCTATTCTGGCTTCTCGGAGAGGATGATGAGATAGGGTGAGTGCTGCCCGAAGAAGCGGTTCTCGGTATTAATGTTGCCGGTCACTGAAACAACACGGAAACCGGCGTTGTGCAGCATGCGCCCGAGCTCGTGCAGGCAATAGGCGCGAATCGACAGGTCGTGATTCACGCTCCTCCCGTCGGCGAACACGACCGAGCGTTTGGACACAATCCGGCTCGTGAGGTAGTTGAACTCCACCTCATCCATCACGACGCACTCGTCGCCTTCCCACCAGACGCGGCTCGGAAGGTCAGGCAGGATGAAGTCCCGGTTGATCACTTCCAGGAAGAACCGACCGCCGGGCTTGATGGCCCGGAAGATGCGCTTCACGACATCCCGATTCGTATCGTCATCGAAGTAGCCGAAGCTGGTCATCACGCAGTAGACACCGTCGAACTCGCTGTCGAAGGACATCTCCCGCATGTCCTGGTGCATGAAGTTCACCTCGACGCCGGCCTCGTTGGAAGCCTCGGCCGCCAGGAACATCAGCGGGAGGGAGGTGTCCAGTCCGGTCACCGCAAACCCCTTGGACGCGAGCCTGATGGCCAGGCGACCGTAGCCGCACCCCACGTCGAGCAGGCTGGCGCCCTCGGCGACCCCGAGCTTCTCCCGGACGTACTCGGCCTCCTTGGCCGTGCTGGCCGGGGTCATGAACGCGATCGTGCGCAGGTAGTCGTCGTCGAAGAACTCCTCGAACCACGGCTTCTTGAACCGCTTCTTCTTCTTTTTCTTCGGCGGAGCGGGCGGGGGCAGGGGCGGCGCGGCCGCCGGCTCGGGCGCACTGTCCTGGGCGGCGAGCGCACCCTTGGCATCGGCGGGAATCTTCGGGGGCGCCGCGGTGGGCACCGGCAACGGCGGCGGCTTGGCCTCTCCCTCCTCTGGCTTCCTCTCCGCGCGGGCCTCGTCTGCCTTGGCCGCTCCGAAGGACGCCAGGATGGGCGTCGCGGCTTCGAGCGGGATGGGCGGCGGCGTCCCCTGATCCGGGAAGGCCATGGGATGCTCTTCGTCCACCGCGGTGGAATCCTCGGATTCGTGAAGCGGCATGTCGGCCGCCGGCGACTCTCCCGCCGCGCCCGGCTCCGCCGCGGCAGCATCCTCCGGTTCCGGCTCTAGCTCCGGCTCCCTCTCACCGGTAAACGCCGCCAGAGGCACGGGCGGCGGCGCCCCAGGCTTCGGCCTCGATTCACCAAACGCCTCCCCGGTAGAGGCCCCCATCGGGACCGGCGGGGGCGTTGGTGCTCCCGCAGACGGGGGGGGAGGTGGCGGACCGCTCGCATCCACCGGAGTCGGCGGAGGAGCAGAAGCCCCGGCCGGCACCGGGGCCGCAGCTTCACCTGCCCCGGCGGTCGGTCCTTCGTCCACCTCGATCGTCGCACGCCCCGCCGCCCCGGTCTCCTCGGCCGCTGCGGACGCCTTGGAGGCGATTTCGATCTCGCCCGACGTCGCCCGCAGCGCGGGGTCCTCCGGCGTGTCGTCCACATCGTCGACGTCGATGTCCACGTCGATGCCGTCGTCGTCGTCCGCCGCCGGCTCGGGGGGCGTGACCGCGCTCAGCACCTCGCTTGAGAACGCATGCTCGACCAGCGCCTCCAGATCCACCGGGCGCAGGGTGTCCAGCCAAGAGGGCTGAGCCACTGCCACGGCGCTCGTCCGCACGACGTCATCGGCGGGGATGGGGATCCGCTTCTTGCGACCGCCCTCCGCGGGCGCATCGACCCGCGGATTCACCATCACCCGGGCGCGCACCCCGGAGCGCTTCTGGATGTCGCGCTCCAGCTCCTCGACGTCCGCGACCTCGAACAGAGGCGCAAAGGCTTTGGCTGCTTCACTCAACTCCGGTCACTCCGTAGCCCCCCCGGGCTTCCCGCGCGCCCCGTGCGTCCCGTGCTCACCTGCGCCACGCTCTGCCCCACACGCACATCCCGGCCGACCACCTCTCCCCGCAGGGATACGCGCTCGGGTTCGTAGAGCAGCACCACGGTCGAGCCCAGTCCGAAAGATGCAATCTCCTCACCGCGACGCACCAGCGGCGCGGCCCCCCCGTCGTAGACACACCCGGGCGAGCGCCTCAGCGCGGCCCGCCGATCCCCCGGCGCCTCTCCCAGGTACCGCAGGCTGATGTATCCGACCCCAAAGGCCGCGACCTTCACCATGGCGACCACGCCCGCATCCGCCTTCAGATAGGTCACCACGCGCTCGTTGTCGCAGTAGACGTTCGGCAGCCGATCGGCGAGGGACTCCATCACCGGCCAGAAGTCTCCCCGGATCCATCGATACTCCACCACGCGACCGTTCACCGGGCTGTGCATCCGGTGGTAGTCCTTCGGGCTCAGATAGAACACCTGGTACGCCCCACCCATGAACCGCGACGCCCACGTCGAGTCCCCCCCGAGCAGCTGCGGAACCGAATAACGGGAGCCCTTCACGGTCAGCGCGAGCGAGTCCCGGATCGTACCGCCCGCCACCAGGTGACCGTCCACCGGAGAGGCGATCTCCCCCGCCTCCCCCTCACACTCTCGCAAGCCCGGCGCAAGCCCGCGGCAGAACAGGTCCTGGAAGCTCTCGTAGTCTTCAATCGACCATTCCGCCTCGCCCATGTCCATGTGCATGACGTTCGCCAACGACCCCAGCACCAGCCGGCGCAGCCCGGGTGGAACCCTCCGCTCCGACAACCAACCAATCGCGCCGGTCAGCGTCGAACGCGGCAGAGCCCGAAGTATCCTGGCGGTCGCAGCAGTCAAAACCATGTCACGCCGAAGGATCCCTTATCGTGCGGAAACGTATCCCGTCGAGCTTACATATCACCGCCAGGATAATATTTCCTTTTTGCTTGAGAATCAACGAATTGACTCATCCCCCTGATCGGCATTGGGACTAGGCCCGAAATGTGCCGATGAGGTCGGCGGCGCGTTCGATGCCGAGGTCGGTGCAGAGGGTGCGGACCTCGTCCTGGATGCGGAGCATTGCGGTGGGCTCAGAAAAGGAGACGGTGCCGACCTGAACAAGGGTGGCGCCGGCGATCAGGAATTCGAGGACGTCCTCGCCGGTGGTGATGCCGCCGATCCCGATGAGGGGCACGCCCAGGGAGGCGCGGTGCACGAGGTGGACCATGCGGAGGGCCACGGGCTTGATGGCCGGCCCGGAGAGGCCGCCGAAGACGTTGCCGAGCCGGGGCTTGCGGGTTCGGACGTCGATGGCGATTCCAGACAGCGTGTTGATGAGGCTGAGGGCGTCGGCGCCGTGGTCGACGCAGGCGCGGGCCACGGCGACGATGTCGGTGACATTGGGCGTGAGCTTGGCCCAGAGCGGTTTTTGGGTCACCCGGCGACAGGCGGCCACGAGCTCGCCGGCCTTGGCGGGGTTGGTGCCGTACTCCATGCCGCCGTGGGCGACGTTAGGGCACGAGATGTTGAGCTCCAGGGAGCCCACGCCGTCCAACGCGTCCAGGGCGGCGGCGCACTCGACGTATTCGGCCAAGGTGTCGCCGAAGAAGTTCGCAACGACTGTGGTGTTTGTTTCGCGAAGGCCGGGGAGCTTGTCCCGGGCAAAGGCCTCGACACCGATGTTCTCGAGCCCGATGGAGTTGAGCATGCCGGCGGCGGTCTCGCAGATGCGGGGCGGCGGGTTGCCGGGGCGCGGGCGGGGGGACAGCCCCTTGGTCACGACGCCACCGAGGTCGGCCGGGTTGAGGAGTGGCTGCACGTCGAGGCCGTAACCAAAGGTGCCGGAGGCCGACAGCACGGGAGACGAGTAGTCGACACCGCAGACGGTCATTCGGAGATCGACGCTCACAGCACCACCTCGCTCACAGCACCACCTCCTCGGCGTGGAACACCGGGCCGTCGACGCAGGTGCACAGATAGCCCTCGCCGTCCCGGCGCTCGACCATGCAGCCCCGGCAGATGCCGAGCCCGCAGGCCATCTCGGTTTCGAGTGACAACAGGCAGGTCACCCCGCGATCCCGGCAGAGCTTCGCCACCGCCCTGAGCATCGGCGTCGGCCCACAGGCGAGCACGCGCGCGGGCGAAGCCGAAGGCTGCGAGGTGTCGAGACGTTCGACCAGGACGTCGGTCACCCGGCCCTGAGCGCCCAGGCTGCCGTCCTCGGTGCAGGGATAGACGTCGAGTCCCGCAGCTCGGATCCGGGGGAGCAGCACGAGGTCGGCCGCCGAGCGACCGCCGTAGATCAGCTCCGTGGTGTCGTGTCCCTCGCGCTGGGCGCGGAGGGCGTGCAGCGCCAGGGGGGGGATCCCGGAACCGCCGCCGACGCACAGCTCTCGGAGGCCGGGCTCGGGCGAGGGGAACGGTTTTCCCAGAGGGCCCAGCACGGTGACTTTTTCCCCCGGATCGAGGGCCGCGAGTAGGCGGGTGCCGCGACCCACAACCTTGATCAAGAGCTCGAGCTTGCGGGGGGAAGCGGCGAGCACCGAGAAGGCGCGCGGCAACATCGGATGGTGGGACCACGGGCCGCGCACCATCACGAACTGACCCGGCAGAATCGACTCGGTCGGGAAGGCGCCGGAGAGGCCCAACGTGAGGAGCCGGTTCCCGGCGCCGAGATCCTCGTTGGTGACCACGGTGGCGGGCTCGAACCGAACTTGGCGCAAGGTGTGGGAGCCGCTCGTCATTGCCTGATAGCTGTTAGCGGAAGACGCGGAAAAAGAGAAGACCGAAATGGCGCCGGGATCCCTGGGATCTCAGGGCGCCTGGGCCCGGATCTTGGCCATGCGGGCGCTGAGCCCGTCGAGCTGTCGATCCAGCCGCTTGTAACGATCCGCGCCCGAATAGACCGCCGTCTGGAGGATGGCCTGCCAGTGGCGCTCCAGGCGGGAGCCGTACCGCTGCTTGAACCGCGCGTACTGCCCGCGGACGCGGCGAAACTTGGCGAGCACGGAACGCTTGAGCTTGTCGTCGACCGCCGCGTCGCGCATGGGCGGCATCGGCATGGTGCGCATCGTCCACCGCGGACGGGGGCGCCACATGGGCCGTGGTCGGAGGCGCATTCCAGGGGAAGTCCTGGGTCGTACTCTCGTCATCACCGGCCGCGTCATGACGTCCGGGGAGGCGTCCGGGTCCGCCCCCACGAGCGACGGCGCGGACCCATCCGTGCTCAGGGCCCTGGCAGTGCCGGCGCGCTCGTGTGCTGTGGGAGTCGATTTCGGCCAGAGCGTCACGATCAGCACGACCGTCAGCAGGAGCGCGCCACCGGCGATCACCGGGAGGATCCAGCCCAGGCTTCGCCGCTCCTCGGGTGGCGGCTCGAGCAGTCCGGGGCCCGTTTCGATGGCGGTCCCCACGGACTGGAAGCCTTCGGTGGAGACGCTCCACATGTCGGTCATCGCGTAGGAGACGGTCTGCTCCTTCGCATCGATGATCTGCGGCCGGTACACCGAAACGTCGGTAGCTTTGACCTCGCGGATGATTTCCCGCTCCTGCTCCAGCTCGGCATCGAACTGTTCCCGGAGGAACTCCGCCAGGTCATCGGCGCTGATGGTGGGGTTCACGTCGAGCAGAAGCCGCTGGAGCTCATCCCGGAATTCGGCCGCCGACTGGAACCGATTCCCGGGGTCCTTGGCGATGGCATGGGCGACCACGTCATCGAACTGCCTGCCGAGCTCGGGACGACGCGCCGACGGCGGCTCCACGTCACCCAGCACGATCTGCCGGGCGATCTGGCGGTACTCATCGTTCTCCGAGAACACGAGCATGCGGTCCCCGACCAGCATCTCGTACAGCACGACACCGAGGGCATACAGGTCGGTCCGCTGATCCAGCTCCCGGCCCTTCAGGATCTGCTCGGGCGCCATGTACCCGAACTTGCCGAAGCCCACCGCCGGGTCCTCCCGGGACACCTGGTTGGCAGACCGCGACACACCGAAGTCGATGATCCGCACCTCCCCCTCCCGGGAGATGAGCACGTTGGGCGGGCTGATGTCGCAGTGGACGAGCTCGAGGGACTTCCCGTGCTCGTCCTGACGCCGGTGCGCATAGGCCAAGCCGCTGGCGATCTCACGGGCGATCATCAGGGCGAGAGCCGGCGGGATGGCCACCTTGCACTCGTAGCAACGGCTCAGAATGCGCCGCAGGTCCCTGCCCTCCACGTATTCGAGGGCCAGGAAATAGTTGGCCCCGACCACCCCCACCTCGAACACCGGCACGATGTTGGCGTGATTGAGGTTGATCGAGATCTTGGCTTCATCCACGAACCGCTCGGTGAAGCCTGCGTTGTTGGAGAGGTGAGGGAGGATCTTCTTGATCACGAACAGCTTCTCGAACCCCTGGATCTCCCCCGATTTGGCCAGAAAAATCTCGCCCATCCCGCCCCGGCTCATCCGGCGAAGCAGAAGGTAGCGTCCAAACACCGACGGCAGGACCGTCTGCTCGGACGACGTCTGACGTTGAGCCGTGCTTTCAGACACCTTGTACATTCTAGCTGCTTATTGAACCCAACTCAATTCACCGCAATTCAACGACTAAGGCAATCGTTGTCTGCCGCCACACATTGCCGCAGCCCGGCAACTCTGTTATCTTCCGGAGGTCGCCTACTGAGGAGTCTCTACCATGTGCTGGCCGTGTCCGGCCCCCGACCCCCGCGCACCTAGGCGAAGGACAGCGTCGTCGGCCTCGCTGGTGCTCAGCGCACTGTCTTTACTCGCATTGCTCGGGGGATGCAAGTCTGACGGGAGCCTGACCGTCAGCCTCGAGCTCCCGACGGAAGCGGACCTGAATCCCATTGGAGACGCCCGCCTGCACCGGGTCAGCCTGGTGGTGACCGATGCGGCCGGTGAGGTGAAGAAAATCAGCACGGTCCCCTGGAATCCGGTGGGGCGACAGCTGGACATCGGAGAGGTGCCCGTGGGGCAGGCCGGGAGCCTCACCCTGATCGGCTACTCCTCCACGAATCAGGTCCTGTCCTACGGAGAAGCCTCGCTCTTGAACATCGGGGCGCGCGACGCCGTGATCGTGTCCATGGCCTTCCGCAAGCCCTTCGCCTACATCTCCGGCGGCCCCGAGATCTCGATCTTCGACACCTCGCGCAGCCACTCCGAAGACCTGGTACAGCCCATCGCGCTGGACACCGAAAACCAGCTGACGACCGCTGTGGCCACGACCCCCGACGGCCGGCACGTGCTCGCCGCCGTCGCGGACTCCCTGGCAACCCCACCGCCGGTGCCCCAGGCCTCCCAGCTGATCATCTTCAACACGGCGGAGCACACGCAGTCCTTTGCGGTCCCGCTGAGCCATCGTCCGGACTACCTGTCGATGTCGCCCGAGGGGCGCTGGGCCGTGCTCTCCAGTACGGCGGAGAACTGGGTCACGGTGGTGGACGTCGCGGCCGTGATCGGGGGAGCGTCGCCAACGACCGTCACCCACGAGATCGTCTTTGCCGCGCCCAAGCGGGCCGCATTCGTCAAGACGGCCAACGGCGACGACCTGGCGGTCATCCTCCGGGACCAGGCGCCCATCAACATCGACGAGGCATGCACCCCTGCGCCGCAGCCCTCGACGTTGAGCGTCATCGAGCTGCCCTCGGGTAACCTGCTGAACTCCACCGCGCTCACCTCCGTGGCCAGGGACATCGCCTCCCGCCCCGGAGACAGCCGCGTGTTCGTGGCGCAGCCCTGCCTGGGGCGCATCGCCGTGTTCGACTCGCTCACCTATCAGGAGAGCAACCTGATCACCGCCCAGGTGCCCACCAGCCTGATCGTCAAGGACGACACCCTGTGGATCGGAAGCGCCGACCTCTCACCCGACGGCGGAGCCACCGCAGCCCGGATCGCCATCTCAGCAGTGGACCTCAACACCCTGCAGCGCACCGATCCCGTAGCAACGCCGTTTTTGCCCGAGGAGTTCCTGCTGCGGGAAGATGACTCCGCGGCGAGCGCGCTGGTGCTCCGCGCGAACCCACAGGCGGTACGCGTCTATCACCTCTCCGTACCTCCCGGGTCCACCCGGATCTCCGCCCTGATCTATGCGACCTACTACGGGGACTACCGCTCCAGTCCGATTCCGACCACGACTCCCGGCCTGGAGGTCGGGGAGATGGAGATCTTCTCCTTCAGCTACGTCGGCCTGGACACAACCACGGGCGAGCTGCGGCGGCGCTATCGGAGCGAGTGCTTCATCTGGTTCAACCGGGTCGACACCGACTACTACTGCTGCACCGCTCTGCCGTCCCACGAGGCACCGGGCTGCCTCGACGGCTACGTCCCCACGGGCGCGACGTCGCTTTTTGGAGCGCCATGACGAGGGTTGTCCTCATGATCGCGCTGATCGCCGTCGTCAGTGGCATCGGTGCAGAAGCGCACGCTAAGCCCGGCAAGCGGTCCGTGGCGGTGCTGGAGTTCCGCCAGGGCGTGAGCGCCCTTCCCTGGCTCGCCGACAGCTTGGCTCGCCGCCTCCGGGCCCTCACCGGGCTCCAGGTGCTCGGCCCCACAGAGGCGCGACAGAAGCTCGGAGACCAGGTGGACAGCTTCGTTGCCCGGTGTCAGGGGGCCCCGCGGTGCGTGGGTGCCATAGGCGCCAAGCTGGGAGTGTCGGAGGTGATCCTGATCGGCATGAGCAGCCTCGGGGACGTGATCATCCAGATCAGCCGCGTGGACGCGAGCTCACGCGCTGTCCTCGGGAGCGTGGGCCATACGCTGTCCCCGACGGCCGAGCTCACACGCCAGTCCCTCGACGGGATCCTGCGCCGCCTGATGCCGCCCCGAGACTTCATCCGCTACGGCTTCATCAGAGTGCAGTCCAACCAACCCAAGGCCGACGTCTTCCTGGACAACAAGAAGCGCGGACAGACCCCGCTGCCCGGCCCCATCAAGGTGCGCGCCCCGTCGTCCCACTCGATCAAGGTCATCAAGAAGGGCTACGTGGACTTCAGCGCGCGGTTGAACGTGCCCCCGGAGGGGACAATCCTGGTCAACGCGAAGCTGCCTCCGATCCCCAAGGAGCTCACGCCCTACTACAAGAAGTGGTGGTTCTGGACCGTGCTCGCGTCCAGCGTGGCCGTGGTCGCCGCCGTTTCTGCCGGCGTCGCTCTCACCTTGACCAAGGCCCCGGACAACGTCCCGGCCGTCATCCGCTGGTAGGCAGCCCTCACACGCCGAGGGGCGCGGCCGCGTTGACGAAAAGCGCCAGCGCCGCACAGAAACAGCCGAGAGCCAGCACGACACAGATCAGTCCGATGGTCTCGCGAGTCATGGGACCTCCTAGTTGACACCCGCGGCTTCACAGTCCCAGACAACCGTGAAATCGTGGAGGATCGGTGTGTTCTCCTGCTGCGTGGTGGAGAGCTCGAACTCCACCTCCAGGTAGCGCGCCGGCATGGGCAGCACCGGTCCCACGGGACCGGCACCGAGCTCGGCCGGGGAGGACTCCCACGAGCCGAACCAGTCACCGAGCTGCGTCGGAGCGTCGCCCGAGCGCACACGCAGCTTCACCGCCGTGCCGGAGGGAGTCGTGGCGTTCCACTCCACCCGGATCCAGTTGGTGTTGCGATTGGGGTCGGGACACCCCTCCATGAGCACGCTGTAGGTGCCGCGGGGGCGAGTGAAGTTCCGCAGCCCGTACCCCGTGAAGTCCGAGTAGGTGTACGGGTGGGTGCCCACGGGCACCGTGCAGGTGGCGTTGTTCAGGTCCACCGGGTCGCCGTTGGCGTCGAGATCGAGACGCACGGCCTGGGAGGCGTTCTGGCTGACGCCCCAGACGTGTCCGTCGAAGTCGATGCCGACCCCGACCATGGCGCCGCCCAGGTTCCGGTTGAAAACCGTGGCCCCCAAGCCCGCTGCCGCGTTCCAGGAGTGATCGCCGTCGAGCATGGTCTGCGGCACCCGCATCACGTAGCCGTCGTTGCCCGCCACCCAGATCCAGCCGCGCAGGTCCGCCGCGATGCCGCGGGTGTTGGTGTTGTACCCGTTCTCCGAGGTCCGGATCCGGGTCCACCCGCCGCCGCCGAGGCCGCCGAAGCCGTTGGCGCGCTCCGGCCGGTACCGGAACACGTCCCGGGTGTCCCAGCCGGCGATCCACACCGAGTCGTCCGAATCCACAGCGATGCCGTAGAAGTGGTTGTTCGAGGTGAAGGGCTCGCTGAGCACCGGCCCCACCGCGCTCGGGTTGGCGGTGTCGAAGTAGGCCAGTCGTCCCGCGCCGTGCCAGCCGCCCGCGGCCCAGAGGATGCCCGTAGAGTCCACGGCGCAGCCATAGGGGGACACCCCGGAGGGCAGGTCCACGGTGGCGTCGATGTCCCCGGTGGAGCCGTTGATCTTGTAGAACCGGTTGCTGGAGCGGTTGTAAGTGCCCACCCAGGCGTTTCCGTACCCGCCGCTATACGCGTCGCCGGCGTCGAGGCACACCGAGCGTCCGAGCTCGTTCGCGCTGGCGTAGTTCGTGGTGAACAGCACGCACTCGTCCGCGAGCCCGGGGAACTCGTTCGGGTCGTTGACGTTGATCTGACCGTCGCCGTTGGCGTCCCACGAGGTGGTAATCACGCCGTCGCCGTTCCGATCGATGCAGTCCGACTCGTCGTTGGCGATCTTGGTCACCGAGGGCTGCCCGCCGAAGGCGCGGTTGGCCACCCACACGTCGAAGTTGAAGTCCACGGCGGTCCGTGAGGGATTGTTGCCGGACTGCTGCACCGCGCCGCCGCCCACGTCCAGACAGGAACCGCCCGGCTGCCAGCCCGGGTTGCCGCCGTAGCAGGTGGTCGAGTAGTAGCGCGCCACCTCCTCGCAGGTCTGGGTGTCGATCTTGGACACCGTGCCCACGCTGAGATCGTCCGTGTTGGCGATCCACATATAGGCGAAGCTCACGTTGGTTTCGTCGAGCACGAGGTCACCGTTGGGATTCAGGCCCACCCCGTCGGCCTCGATGTCGGGGTCCGGGTTGTTGGGATCCGGCATCGGAAAAACACCCGTGCCCAACCCGTCCGTGGAGCAGCCCGGGGAGCAGTTGCCGCAGGGGTTGTACGCGCCGTCGTCGATGAAGCCGTTACAGTTGTCGTCCCGCAGGTTGCACAGCTCCGGGGCGCCGGGGTTCACGGTCGGATCGGAGTCGTCGCAGTCGTTGCCGGCCGGGCAGCCGTCCCCGTAACCGTCCCCGTCTTCGTCGATGCCGCCCGTGCACACCACCGGCGCGCCGGCGTTCTCGTTGTCGTTCCCGTCGCTGCCGCCGTCACCGGACCCGTCAAAGGTCGCGATGGGACCGCAGGCGACGGTCAGTGCGAGCGCCAGCGCCGCCGCGACGGCGATCACCGCCAGAGTAAAACGATCCTGCATTTCACACCTCACGCTTGCACACCACGAAGCAAAGCTCGCCTCGGGTTGACTCCGGGTCGGGCGGTCTTGAGTGCGACAAGTCATGCCTGGGATTAGTGCAAGGATCACGCCATAGATTATCCGACCCATGCGAGATGCAATTAGTGTTTTATTTCCAGCAATTGCATGATCGTCCGCAGAGCGAACGAACCTCTGAGGCTGGGGATCACGGCCCCACCTCAGAACCGAGAACACCGGCGCCAATACCGCCGAAATATCGTTGCATATGGACCCCTTGAGCAAATGGGCGGGAGATCCCCACTGGGGTGGTGGGCCCCACCCGGTCATGGGGCTGGAAGTTCCATTCGGCTGCGCTCTTTGGTATGCTGCCGACATATGCCCACAGGAAAAAAATTCGGCGACGGGGCGCATCCACAGCATGACGTCACCATGCGCAAGGACCTGCGCACCAAAGGTGGAAGAAGCCCGACGGGTTGTACGCTCTACGTAAATGTCGGTGACCCCGAGGATCAGGGCAAGAGCTGCCGCCTCGAAAAGGGCACGGCCGTCGTCGGCCGGGACGCCGACTGCGACATCTCCCTGCTGGACAAGAACGTCTCCCGGCACCACGTCAAGTTCGAGGTGGTGCCCGAGGGAATCCTGGCCCAGGATCTCGGCAGCACGAACGGCATCGAGCACCGGGGCCGGCGCGTCGAGCGCGTCGTGCTCCAACCCGGGGCACGGGTCATGGTGGGCCGGAGCGTCATCGACCTGCTGCCCCTTGGCGACGGCCGCGAGCTCGCCATCTCCAAACGGGACAGCTACGGCGAGCTCGTCGGGGCCAGCGTGCCCATGCGTCGGTTGTACTCGACCCTGGAGAGCCTCGAGCAGAGCGACGCGCCGGTGCTCATCCAAGGGGAAACCGGCACGGGCAAGGAGCTGACAGCGCGCGCGTTGCACCGCCACGGGCCCCGGGCCGAGATGCCCTACGTGATCATCGACTGCAGCAACATCCCCATGGAGCTCATGGAGAGCGAGCTCTTCGGGCACAAAAAGGGCGCGTTCACCGGGGCGGTGAACGATCGCATCGGCGCCTTCGAGGCTGCCCACGGCGGCTCCGTGTTCCTCGACGAGATCGACGACCTCCCCCTGGGGCTGCAGCCCAAGCTCCTCCGAGTGCTGGAGACGGGCACCGTGAAGCGCCTGGGCGAAACCGAGTTCAAGAAAATCGACGCGCGGATCATCGCCACGACGAAGAAGAACCTGGTGGAGGAGGTGCGCAAGAAGCGCTTCCGCTCGGACCTGTACTACCGGCTCGCCGTGGTCAAGATCCTGCTCCCGCCCCTGCGGGAGCGGCTCGAGGACATCCCCTTGCTCGCGCGCCACCTCGTGGCCCAGATCACGGGCCGGGAGGACACGCCCATCTCCAAGCCCAGCGAAAAGTACCTCATGCGGCACAGATGGCCGGGCAACGTGCGGCAGCTCCGGAACGCCCTGGAGCGCATGCTGGCCCTGCGCATGGAGGTGGCCGGGGGGGAGTCGCTCATGGCCATGGAGTCCGACTTCACCCAGGAGACAACACTCCCGGAGACAGCGCCTCTGCCTCGCCCCACCCCGACCACGCCTGCGATCACCGCCACCGCGCCCGGAGGGTTCAAGGTTACGAGCCGGCCTCCGCCGATCCCGGCCGCGGCCCGGCGCGCGGTGGACACCCAGGCTCCGCTCGACTCCTTCCGGAAGGCCCGGGAAGAGGCCATGGACGCCTTCGAGCTGCAGTATCTCACCCGGCTGTGGAGTGAGTCCGAAGGCAACGTGTCCCGCGCCGCGCGCGCCGCTGGGTTGGACCGCAAGTACCTCCGCAAGCTCCTCAAGCGCCACGGCCTCTACGAATGATTTCGTCGCCTCCACGGCCGGAGAGCGACTCTCCGTCAGCCGTCGCCCACTCTCCGGACACGGTCTGCGCCGCCTATTCTCTCACCTTCGCCGTTGTCGCCATGCTGGTGGAGGGGTTGGTGAGAAAAAGCAAATATCGGAGGTGTACACAGAATCGAAGAATCTGCCCCTTGCTATGTTGTATTATTATGTTTGCTGAAGTACACTAAAATGCGCCTGGAGAGGAGAACGCGCGTGTGAATTCAAACCCCAGTGGTTAGCTGCGGTTGTCAATCACCTAACGTCGAGAAAATGCGGACTGTGGAAGTGGCCGCTACGGTGT
>JBDRSE010000385.1:0-14893 GCA_043825095.1 bacterium | reverse complement strand
CCTTGCTAGGACGTCAGCCCAAGCACCTCTTCGACGACACGGAGGGCGGCCACGTTCACGTGGGGAAGCTCGAGGAGGGTGCGCTCGCGGACCTTGGCGAGGAATTCGCGCTGCACGGCGCGGTGGTTGTAGGTCTTGAGGCGCTTGGCGGCGAAGCGTCCGCGGGCCCACTGCTGGATGGCGTGACCGGCCCGCGCCAGGCCGCCCCCGGGCTGCCCTGCCTGGGAGCGCTCGAACTCGCGATGCTCCAGGAGCACGGCGGCTTCGGCGTAGGTGGGGATCTGCCCCTGAAACAAGCGGCGTGGGAGCCGCCCGGGCAGGCCGTACTTCTCGAGCGCGGCGAAGTAGCGCCTGTTGATCCGGTCGTAGTACCTCGCCGCGCCCGCGCCGGACTCGCGGTTGGTGCGGTACACCACCTGATAGCCCTCGAGCAGGGACGGGTACTGCTCGGCAATCTGCTCCAGGAAGCCGTCCTTCTGGCGACCGGGTCGGAGCGTCAGGCCCCCGAAGCAGGCGAAGTCGAGCTCGAGCGCTGCGGCCCGGGCCACCAGGGCGTCGATGGCCTCGGGCTGGTCCGAGATGCCCGGCAGCACCGGCATGATCATGACGCCGGCGCCCAGGCCCCGGCGCTTGGCCTCGGCCAGCAGCCGCCAGCGCTCCTCCAGGGGCGCCGCCCCGGCCTCGAACCGCTCCCGGTCCGACTCGTCGAGCAGCGAGATGGAGCAGGACAGCACGACCTGCCGCTGGGCCTGCAGCTCCTCCAGCAGCGGGAGGTCCTGCTCCACGAGGGTCGACTTCGTCAGCACGTGCACCGGCAGCCGATGCTGGAGGGCCAGCTCGAGCACCCCCCGCGCCAGCCCGTACCGCGCCTCCGCCGGCTGGTAGGCGTCGCACACCCCGCCCCCGAGGAACACGAACCCCGGCTCCCGCACCCGCTCCAGCTCCCGCGCCAGCACCGGGATCGCGTTCCGCTTCACCCGGATGTCGCGCGCGAAGTCCCCGGGCACGTAGTACTTCTCTGCGCGGCCGTCACAGTAGGCGCATCCGTGCTCACACCCCCGATAGAGATTCATGCCGTACCGGCTCAGGAACCAGGGATCCACGAAGCCGGGGATGCGGGTCACGGACTTGGCGTCGGCCTCGTGGCAGGCCGTCGTCCTCCCGTCGCTCGTCGGTTCTCGCGCCTGGCTCATCGGCCCTACTTGCGGAGACACCTCACGAAGAGGTCGCAGTCGGCGTGGCGATCACAGCGTTTCGCCGCCTTGAGCCCCTCGGTCTCACAGGCCCGAACCGCACGCTTCCGCGTCGACCGCACCCGCTGCCTGAAGCCCGGGTCGGTGGAGCAGCCGATCATCCGTGACACCACCCGCTCACAAAGGGGCATCGATTTGTAGTTCGGCGGTCGCCCCGTTTGGCGCACCGTACGACAGGAGCCCAAACAGAGGGTGAAACCGACCGCGAAAAACATCGCACGCACGGGACCTCCAGAAAGCCGACCGCCGCGCCGACCCGGTTATCTCACCCAGTTATCTCACACGAGCCGCCGGGAGGAAACCATGGGGTAACCGTTCACCCAGAAGGCGGCACAGCGCCCCCGCGCGCAGCGCGGGCTACCCCTTGAGGGGACGGGAGGGGGGTCCTGAGCCGCGCAGCGGCGGATCTGTCGATCTGGTTTCGGCACTGTGCGATGGGGCGCACTCCGGAGATCGTTGTCTCACGCGAGCCGCCGGGAGGAAACCATGGGATACTGCTCCCGATGGACGGCAAGGCGTTGATTCAGTACAGTCGGCGCCGCGAGGTGTGAAATGACGAGATCCAAGGTTGCCGTGCTCAAGACCACACCGGCCACCGTGCGCCGGGACTACCACGAGCTCATGAACCTGGCCGGATACCAGGACGTGGTGGACCGCACGGTGGACACGGCCCTGAAGATCAACATCAGCTGGCACTTCTTCTATCCGGCGAGCTCGACCACCCCCTGGCAGCTCGACGGCGTGATCCACGCCCTGAAGCGGGACGGCTACGACCCGTCGCTGCTGCACGGCTGTCACAACCGGACGGTGGTCATCGACTCCCACCTCGGGGAGCGGGAGAACAAGCAGCTCGACGTGATCCAGGCGCACGGGCTGCGCAACATCCACCTGTACGAGGGGGAGGAGTGGATCCCCATCCGCGAGGCCGTCGGCGAGCTGGCGGACCGGTTCCTGGTGCTAGGCGACGTCTATCCCCAGGGGTTCCACATCCCGAAGCGCTTCCTCGGCGAGAACATCATTCACCTGCCCACGGTGAAGACCCACGTGTTCACCACGACCACCGGGGCGATGAAGAACGCCTTTGGCGGACTGCTCAACGAGCACCGGCACTGGACCCACCCGGTGATCCACGAGACCCTGGTGGATCTGCTGATGATCCAGAAGAAGATCCACCGCGGCGTCTTCGCGGTCATGGACGGGACCTTCGTCGGGGACGGCCCCGGGCCGCGCTGCATGGTGCCCCACGTCAAGAACGTCCTGTTGGCCTCGGCCGACCAGGTCGCCATCGATGCGGTGGCGGCCCAGCTGATGGGCTTCAATCCCCTCGACATCAAGTACATCCGCCTCGCCCACGAGCTGGGCCTCGGCTGCGGCGATCCGGCGGAGATCGAGATCGTCGGAGACCGGGAGGCCGCCGCGGAGCGGTGGCACTTCGACGGGCCGCTCCAGGATCTGACCTTCGCCGCGCGCATGCAGCACGAGATCTACTGGGGGCGGCTGAAAAACGTCATCGAGTGGTCCCTCAAGACGTGGCTGGCGCCGTGGTCCTACCTGGCCTCGGTGATCTACCACGACCTGTACTGGTATCCGCTCAACGGGAACAACCGCGTGCACGAGGCGCTCCAGAGCGACTGGGGCCGGTTGTTCCACAACTGGGAAATGCTCACGGGCAACGACGACGGATTCCCGGAGCTGGGGAGCCCGCCCCGAGACTTCGTCCGCGGCACGGCGGAGCTGCTGCGGATCGGCGCCAAGGTCCTCGCCACCGCGGCGAAGGAGGCCCCCGAGGTGCGCGCCCGGTTGCGGCGACACCGCCGTTAGGGAATTCCCGCGCGCCCCTTCCCGATCCGCCTCGGTCGGAGGTACACTCCTGCCGTGCTGACCTGGTATGCCATGGGGCCCTTCGTTGCCTGGCTGCTGATGATCTTCGCCTGGGCCGTGGTCTACGGCAAGCGGCGGCAGGCGCCGGTCAACCGCGCCTATCTGTTCTTCACGGCCGTGTGCGCCGGCTGGCTCCTGCTGGATCTGCTGGCCTACCTGCCGCTCTCCCTGGGACACGAGATCCTCATCCACCGCCTCATGACCCCCTTGTGGATGGCCACCGGCCTGCTGTGCCTCCACTTCGTCTATCGCCTCCTGGGTCGCCCCCACGACACCCTCTTCTGGGCCCTGCTGGTCGCCACCATCGTCGGCGCGTCGATCGGCCTCAGTGGGGACCTGTTGTTCCGGGGGTTCACCCGAACCGCCTGGGGGATCGCGCCGATCTACACACCGATCACCTACCCCCTGATCTGCCTGATTCCGGCCTCGTCGGCCCTGATCAGCCTCGGCCTGGTGATCCGTCAGTGGTTCCGGGAGCCCCGCACCGGCCTGCGCATGCCCCTGGCGCTGATCTCCGTGGGGGGCTCGATCACTTTTCTGCTCGTGGTGGCGCTGAACGTGGCGCTGCCTCTGTTGGGTGCGCTGAACTTCCCGCGATTCGGATCCTCGTCCACGGTGGTGCTGGTCTACGCCGTGGTGCTGGCCGTGACGCGGTACGATTTCTTGTCCATCACCGCGGAGCAGGTCGCCGAGGAGCTCTTCGACAATGTTCACGAGGGCATCCTCGTCACCGATAAGAAAGGACACATCCTGCACACGAACCGCACGGCTCGCGTTCTGCTCAGCGGCGCGGGAGCGTCCCTCGTGGGCAGCAAGGTATCAACGATCCTGCCGGGCTGGCGTCCCGCGGCGCGGCAGGAGGAGCAGCTCTTGACCTACCCGCAGGGCGGTGAGGAACGCACCTACGCCCTGACGACGCTGGCCAGCCGCCCGCGGGGTCGGTCCCAGGTGGACCTGGTGGTCCTGCAGGACATCACCGAGCAGCAGCAGGCGGAGCAGGTGCTGGCGGAGAAGCGGGCTGAGCTGGAGCTCGAGATTCATCGGCGCACCGAGGAGCTGACCCAGCTCCAGCGCATGGAGGCCATCACTACCCTCGCCAGCGGCATCGCCCACGACTTCAACAACCTGCTCGCCGTGATCATGGGCTCCACGACGGCCGCCCGGGACGATCTCCCCGAGGGTCACGCCGCCCGCAGCGACCTCGACGCCGTGCTCCGCGCCGCGCGGCGCGGCCGGGACGTGGTGCAGCAGATCCTCGACCTTGGGCAGGTCGATCCCCCCGACCAGCGGCCGACGACCATCGGGCACCTGGTGGCCGACACCCTGGCGCTGCTCGAGAAGTCACTCCCCTCCGACATCCACCTCGAGCACCTGGACGACGCAGGGAACGCGACCGTGTCGGCCTACCCGGCGCAGCTCCAGCGAGCGTTGCTCAACCTGTGCACCAACGCGGTTCAGGCGATGCACAGGGGCGGAGGAACCCTCCGCGTCGCGGTGACCTTCGAGGAGCTGACCGCCGCGACCGCGGTAGAGCGCCCTCGCCTGACCGCCGGGACGTACGTGCGCATCGCCGTCAGTGACACAGGGAACGGCATGGATGCCGAGACCCGGGCGCGCATTTTCGAGCCCTTCTTCACCACCAAGGCCGCCCACCACGGGACCGGGCTCGGCCTCTCCACCACGCTGCAAATCATCTCCAATCACCAGGGTGCCATCGAGGTACAGAGCACGCCCGGGGAGGGATCGACCTTCGCGATCCTCCTGCCCCACGTGCGCCGCGACGTTGCCCGACAGATCTCGGAGGAGCTCTCCGTGGCGGGCGGCACGGAACGGCTGCTCATCGTCGATGACAATGAGCTCGTGGCGCGGGCCGCTCGCTGGATGCTCGAGGCGCTGGGCTACACCGTCGACACCGTGACGAGCGGAGAGGAGGCGCTGCAGGCCTTCCGCGGAGCTCCACCGCCCTACGACCTGGTCATCACGGACCAGACCATGCCGGGCATGAAAGGAGACCGGCTCGTCGAGGAGCTGCTGACCCTGGATCCCTCGTTGCCGATCATCCTCATGTCCGGCTACACCGATGGCGGCTCTTTCACACAGCTCGACGACACGCGCGCCGTGGAGTTTCACCCCAAACCGCTGTCCAAGGCCGGCCTCGGAACAGCCATCCGAAGGCTGCTCGACCGATGAACGCGACGCTGCTTCTCCAGCTCGCCTCGCTGGTCGTCTGCCTCTTTTTGTGGGGCGCCATCTACGGCCAGCGGCGGGACGCGGCGGTCAACCGCGCCTTTCGAATGTTCATGTTCGTCTGCGCCGGTTGGATCTTCATCGAGGTGATCCACTACTCCCCGCTGTCGCGCGGGCACGAGCTCACCCTGCAGCGACTCCTGTCCATCTTCTGGATCTCCTGCGGCTTCTGGTTTCTCAACTTCGCCTACCGCGTCCTGCGGCGGCCGAACGACGCCGTGTTCTACCTGCTCTTCGCGCTCACCCTGCTCGGAGTCCTCCTCGACCTGTTCACCGACCTGGGAACCCGGGGCACCGTGCGGCACCCGTGGGGGGTGTCGATCGTACGGGGCCCCATCGGAGTGCCGGTGCTGACGGTCCTGCCGTCTCTGTGCTCGCTGCTCGGTCTCGGGCTGATCGAACGCGCCCGCCGCCACGAACGCGATGCCGCCCTCCGGCGACCGTTCACGCTGATCCTGATCGGAGGAGTCATTACCCTGGCGTCGGTTTGGACCGTCAACGTGCTGATTCCAGACATCCTGGGCTACCGCTCCGCCCCGCGGCTGGGCTCGGCCGCGTTGGTCGTCTTCTGCTTCTTCATCTACCGCGCGACTCTCCGCCACGGGTTCATGCGGATCGACGTCGAACAGGTGGTCAGCGACCTGTTCGAGGACACCCGGGACGGCATCGTGCTGCTCGACCCGGAGGGGGTCGTGAAACGACTCAACCGCTCTGCGAGGGCGCTCTTCTCACCCCACAGGGCGGCGGAGCCGGAGCTTGCGCTGCTCCGGAGATTCATCGACATCGAGGATTATCGCAATCGCGTGGTCGCTCTGTTCGAGGGGGACGCCGCGCGGCAGCTCTCGATCTCGCAGACCACCCTGGTCCACGGCCGAGACGTGCTCGGGCGCATCCTCATCATTCATGACGTCACCAAGCAGCAGCAGGCGAAGCAGCTGCTCGAGCGCTCCCGGGACGATGCGGAGCGGGAGGTCCGGCAGCGACTCGCAGAGCTCGAGCAGGCGCAGAAGGTGGCCGTGATCGGCACGCTGGCCGGGGGGATCGCCCACGACTTCAACAACCTGCTCGGCGTGGCCCTGGGCTTCGCCTCGCTGACCCACGGCGATCTTCCGAAGGGCCACCCGGCCCGGGAGAAGCTGGAGGCAACGCTTCAGGCGGCCCGAGCCGCCCAGGCCCTGGTCGAGCAGATCCTCGCCTTCAGTCGCCGCGGAAAATCCGAGCGCGTACCGCTGCCCGTGGCGACCGTCGTGGGCGACATGGTGGGGCTCCTCGAGGTGTCCCTCCCGGCCAGCATCGACATCCGGAGCGCGATCCACGACGCCGACGTCCAGATCCTGGCCGACCCACAACAGCTGCTCCAGGTGCTACTGAACGTCTGCACCAACGCCTACGAGGCCATCGGTGACCGGGAGGGTCGGCTCAGCATCCAGGTGCAACGGGTGGACGTGGACAACACCTTCGCGCGGAGCCACGCCCCCGTCGAGCCGGGCTCGTGCGTGCGCATCACCGTCAGCGACAACGGCCCGGGGATGAGCGCCGACGTGCTGGAGCACCTGTTCGACCCCTTCTTCACCACCAAGGGTGACGCCCACGGAACCGGCCTCGGCCTCTCCACCGCCCAGCACATCGTCAAGGATCACGGAGGCGCCATCACGGTCCGCTCCTCCGAAGGCCAAGGCGCCACCTTCGAAGTCTACCTCCCCGCCCTCCCCACCCCCTCCACCCCCTGACCCCAATGCCGATCAGATCAGATCGGATCGGAACCAGGAATTGGGAACCAGGAATTGGGAGTTGGGAGTTGGGAGTTGGGAGTTGAAAATTGTGAATCGGAGGTCGGAGATCGGAGGTCGGAGACACGAACGCAATCGGGGAAGAGCTCAGCGCAATTCACCTGAGCATACCGGCAGCGGAGCGGAGGCGGCGCCCTGCGAGAAACGAGCCCGCCCGCAGTTTCACGTGCCGTTCGTCAAGCCACGATCCTCCCATGTGGCAGATACGCCCCCAAAACCGGCACGGGTTGAACACACGATGCACGTGACTGTTTGAGGACGGGCCGTTCTCGCAGGTTCAGCCGCCGAAGCGCAGCGGGATCATCGCTGTGCGCCAGCGCAGCGCAGGCGGCGACCTGCGAAGAACGAGCGCGAGCGCAGTTTCGGATTTCTCGCGTAGCGAGAAACCGAATGTTTGAGCACGCGCCGTCTTCGCAGGTTCAGCCGCCGAAGCGGAGCGGGATCATCGCTGTGCGCGAGCCGAGCGCAGCGGATCAAGGGCGTCGGCAGCGTGCTACTGGCAGGTGCGGTCGACGCAATGGCCGCCGTCGCAGGGCCGGCCGAAGCAGTCGGGATCGGCGCAGTCGATCAGGCCGTCGCTATCGTCGTCAGTGCCGTTGTCGCACTGCTCGTCGGGCCAGGCGCTCACCGGGCGGTAGGACCAGGTGTCCCGCGGGTAGAACGGATAGTCGTTGATGAGCCCCCCAAAGGCCACCAGCCCGTTCCGGGAGCCACCAAAGGCGAACCCGTGCCGGCTGCGGGCCGTGGGGACCGGATCCAGGGTGGGCTCGGTCCAGGTGGCCCCGTCGTACACCCAGGTCTGGGCGAAGTACACGCTGGCCGCCTCGCCCCCGAAGAGCACGACCCGCTCCTGGCCCGGCAGGTACGCGATCGCCTGCCCTTCCAGGCCGGTGGGAGAGCTCGTCGGTGTGGACTCGATCCACTGGCTGCCGTCGTACTCCCAGGTGTCGGCCGAATAGCGCCAATCGCTGACATCCCAGATGACCCCGCCGAAGAGCACCGTCACGCCCCGCGCCGCGTCGAAGGCCAGGGCCGCGGAGCGCCGGGCCGCCGGGGCCGCGGTGACGGGTTTCTCGAGCCACACCGTCCCGTTGTACTCCCAGGTGTCGCCGAGGTAGGACGGATCCAGCCCGCCGAAGAGCACCATCACGCCCCGCGCCGAGTCGTAGGTCATGGCGTGTCGATTCCGGGCCGCCGGAGACAAGGGCGGTGAGGTCTCGACCCACGTCGTGCCGTCGTACTCCCAGGTGTCGTCGCGGTACTCGCTGGCGTTGCTGGATCCGCCGAAGAGCACGACCACGCCCCGGGCGTCGTCAAAGGCCAGGGTGTGGAACTTGCGCGGCGTCGGCGAGATGGCGGGGGTCACGTCGAGCCAGTTCACGCCGTCGAACTCCCAGGTTTCTCCGAAATACGCGCCCTCCGGCCCGCCCCCGAACAGCACCAGGCGGTGCCGGCGCGAGTCGTAGGCCATGGCGACACCCTGTCGGCCCGTCGGCGCGTCGAGGGTGACGAGCTCCTCCCACACGGCAGTTTCCGCGGTGCAGCCGCTGGAGCAGCCGTCGTGGCTCGCGACGTTGCCGTCGTCGCACGCCTCGCTGAGCTGGTCGTCCACCACCCCGTCCCCGCAACCGCGGGCCCGACAGGTCGTGCGACACTCGGCGTTGGGCTGGTCCGAGTTGCCCGTTCCCAAGTCACACGCCTCCCCGGGATCGAGGGTGCCGTTGCCACACTGGGTGAAGTCCTGCCCGCAATCGAACCGGCAGTCGTCACCGTCCTCGGTGTTGCCGTCGTCGCAGATCTCCCCGTCGTCCACCACGGCGTCCCCGCAGTGCGCCCGGCGGCAGTCCGTCCGACAGCCGTTCGGCGCGGTGTCGCTGTTCCCCGCCGGGTCGTCACACTCCTCACCCACGTTCAACACTCCGTCGCCGCACACCCCGGTGGTGTTCGTGTTCGCGTTGTCGTTGTTGACGTTCCCGTTGACGTTGTCGTTGCCGCCGTCGTCGTCACCGCAGGCCGTCAGGAGCAGCGCGGCCAGCGCCAGCAGACTCGTGACTCGTCGCATGGTTCCCTCCAGGGGCTCGCGCAAATCGCACGTTCCCCGAGTATGACCAATCTGTCTTGGTAAGGGAAGCCTACCGGCGGCGGCGCCTCAGCCGGGTCTTGTGACAGGCCTTCTGGAGGCCCAGGGAGCACGCCTTGCGGAAGAACCGGATCGCCGTCCCGGGGCTGCGGGGGCCGCCCTCGCCGTTTTGCCAGGACAGCCCGAGGTTGAAGCAGCCCTGGC
Organism: bacterium; assembly: GCA_043825095.1. GTDB lineage: Bacteria > Myxococcota_A > Polyangia > HGW-17 > JAJRWW01 > JBDRSE01. The sequence continues at coordinate 5,438 of JBDRSE010000385.1, read as the reverse complement.
CGCTGCCGAGCCCACAGCCCTTCCCGTACAGCGTGCGCGCGCGCCGTTGGTCCTTGGCTCCCCCCCGGCCCATGTCCCAAAGAAACCCCAGCGCCGTACAGCTCCGCGCATAGCCCTTCCCGCAGCCGAGCCGGTAGATCTGCCGGGCCCGGACGGCGTCCTTGCGCCCGCCCCGGCCCTGGGTCATCAGATGCCCCAAGCCGTGACAGCCGCCGGCGCTACCCAACGTGCACGCGCGCTGTAGGAAGCGCCTGGCCCGACGGTAGTCGACCGCCCCGCCGTCGCCGTCCCGCCACGAGATGCCCAGGTTGTTGCACCCGGCGGCGCGCCCCATCCTGCACGCCTTCTCGTACAAGACCCGCGCCTTGGCCTGATCCTTGGCTCCCCCCTGGCCCGTGTCCCAGAAATAGCCGACGTTGGTGCAGCCCCGGCCGCTCCCGAGCCGGCAGGCCGTGTCGTACAGGATCCGGGCCCGGAACAGGTTCTTGGCGCCGCCCTGGCCGTGAGCCCACATGATGCCGGCTCCGACGCAGCCGTCCCCCTCCCGCAGCTTGCACGAGAGCTGGTAGAAAGTCCGCGCCTGGACACGGTCCATGGCGCCGCCCTGGCCGTGCTTGAGCAGGAAGGCGTAGTTGCTGCACCCGCGCCCGCTGCGCAGGTCGCACGCCTTCTTGTAGAAATGGCGGGCCTGGACGCGATTCTTGGCGCCGGCCTCGCCGGCAAACCACATGGCGCCGAGGTTGTTGCAGCCCGTGCCGTGACCCAGGCCGCAGGCTTTGGCATACAGCCGGCGCGCCCGGGGTTTGTCGGGGGTCACCCCCTGGCCGAAGTCGAGCAGGACCGCGAGCTCGAAGCAGGCGCCGGGCCGAGCCGCCTGGCAGCGCCGGAACAGCCGCGCGCGCCGATTCGCGGGAACATTGACGCCAGCCCCGGGTGACGGGTTCTTGCCGCTCGGCACGTCCGGAAGACCAATGGAGTCCTGTGCACGGGCCAGACCCTCCGCGACCGCGGCGAGCAGGAAGAGCACCGCCGCTCCCGCGCCCACGGCAGCGGCGACTGGAGTCGCCTTGTTCCGAGTCGCCTTGTTCCGAATCGCCTGGTTCCGAATCGCCTGGTTCCGGCGTGGTTGAGTGTCAGAGGAGCTGCGCATGAAAAGCCTCGATGCGTAAAGACTGCCAGCATCGTGGATGTTCACCCCGAGATCAAGACGTCGAAGAGAATTTGATCATTCACCCTGATCGGGCTCGATCCGCGGCAGCAAAGTGCTCGAGAAGGAGCTCGTTCAGCGCCGCGTAGCACTGGCGGATCACCGCGTGCCCGGCCTCCTGGAACACGTGGAAACGGGAGCCGGGCAGGAGCCGATGCAGCCGCTCGCACGCCGCGGGCTGCACGAGCGCGTCCCGCCCCGCACCCACGACCAGCGTGGGCAGGCCCCGAAGCTGTCCGACCCGGCGGCGGGTGTCGTGGCGCATCACGGCCGCGAGCTGGGACAGCCGGTAGCGCGTCGGAATGGGCGTGCCGAAGTCGTTTCGGAGCACCCATTCCAGCCACTCCTGGTCACAGCGCGCGAGGAAGTCGTCGGGAAAGAGCAGCCGCTTGAGGATCTCGAACCGCTGGCTACGCGGGGCCAGGTTGGCGTGCACGAAGCGTTTGAGCCCGGCCCAGGGCGGCACCCGGGACACCATGCCCCCGGCGTGGGTGGCGATGAGGGTGAGGCTGCGGATCCGGCGGCGCGCCCGGAGCGCCAGCTCCTGGGACACCATGCCGCCCATGGAGACGCCGACCACGTGGGCCGTGTCCCAGCCCAGGTGATCCAGCAGCCGCTCCGCGTCCGAGGCGAGCAGCCTCATGGAGTACGCCCCCGGCGCGGCCTCGGTGGCGCCGCACCCCCGGTGGTCGTACCAGGCCACCCGGTGATGCGCAGACAGCGCCGGCACCTGGTGCACCCACGCGCTCCCCGGCACCGTATAGCCCATGACGAGCAGCACCGGCGTTCCCCGCTCCCCCAGCGTGCCGTAGGCCAGCCGCACACCATCGAGCTGAGCGAATTTCCCGGCGGCCGCCCGCAGCCGCCGGCCCTCTTCGCGATAGTGGAACGGTTGATCCACGCCCTACCTCCCGGCGGACGCCACGCTGTTTCGATACAGGTCGAACACCTCCCGCGAGGTGCGCGCCGGCGTATAGCCGAACTCCCGCTTGAGCCGGTCGTTGGCGAGCACCGGCCGGTACCGCAAAAAACCCACCTGCTCCGGCCCGTACTGCGAGAGCCCGAGCCGCTTGAGCACACCGAGGGCCCCGGCCACCCACTCCGTGGGAAGCGAGACGTAGGGCTTGCCGAGCTTGCGCGCGATCTCCCGGAGGGTCATGGTGCCGTCGCCGGCCAGGTTGTAGATCCCGGTGCCCGGCCCGTGGATCCCGGCCTCGATGGCGGCCACCACGTCCCGGTCCCAGATGAACACGAAGGGCGCCGGCGCCCCGGAGAGGCCCAGCACCACCGGCTTCTCGAACAGGGCGGTGATCTGGTTTTTCACCGACTCCCCGAGGATCGTGCCCACCCGGAAGACGAGCTGGCCGAGCGCGGGGTGGCGCTCGCGATACTCGGCGAGGAGCTCCTCCACGATCCGCTTGTGGTCGGAGTAGGCGAACTCGACGTTGCCGCGCAGCGGGCTGTCCTCGTCGAGCATCCGGTAGTTGTCGGCGTGGTAGCCGTAGGCCGCCCCGCTGGACGTGATGATCACCTTGCGCACCTCACCCGCCACGCAGGCGTCGAGCACGTTCCGCGTGCCCTCCACGTCCACCGAGTATTGAAACTCCCGGGTCTGCCCCGGCGCCGGCGTCACGATGGCCGCCAGGTGCACCACGGTGTCGATCCCGTGGGACACGATCACGTCCCGGAGCTCCGGCGCGCGCACGTCCAGCGTCAGGTACGTCACGCCGGACGCCCGGGCGTCGGGCGCCGGCTCGCGGACGTCCGTGGCCACGATGCGCCGGAGCCCCTGCGGGTTCTCCGCGAGCGCACGGGTGACCAGGCTGCCGATGTAGCCGGCGGCGCCGGTGATCAGCACCGCGTTCGCGACACTCGGTGGGCGACTCATCCCCGGGGCTCCTCGTGCATTTCTTTGAACGTCTTGAGATTCGGGGCCCACATGTGCTTGACCCGATCCACGTCCACGTGAATCACCGCGGCCCGCTTCGCCGCGAGGCAGCGCCGGATGGCGCCGGGCAGCTCCGCCGGGTCGGCCACCCGCTCGCCGTGGGCGCCCATGGCCTCACCCAGCTTGTCGAACTCGATCTCACCGAGGTCGGCGTTGATGGTTTCGTCGGGGCCGAGGGACTTGAGCAGCAGCGTCTTGACCGGCCGCAGGCCGAACTGCTGGTTCATCTTCACCATGCCCCACTGCCGGTCACACAGCACGAGGTAGATCACGGGTAGCTCGTTCCGGACCGCGGTCTCCACCTCCTGCATGTGGAAGCCCATGGCGCCGTCGCCGATCACGCAGTACACGCAGCGATCCGGGTGGGCCACCTGGGCCCCGAGGGTCTGGGCCACGCCCGCGCCGAGCATGCCCATCTTGGGCGTGGTCACCACCGTGCCGGGCACGCGGATCTCGTGGTAGAAGTTGGACCACACCGCGGTGTTCCCGCCGTCGACCACCATGATCGCATCGTCGGGGAACTCCGACTGGCACGCCTCCAGCACCCGCGCCGTGTGCAGCGGCACGCAGTCATCGTCGAGGCACTCGTCGAGCTGCTCGCGACGGATGCGGCAGGCGTCCTTGAGCGTGCCCAGGTGCGCGCGGCGAGCCGACAGCGCGGAGACCGACTGCGGCGACCGCTCCAGCCGATCGATCAGCAGCCTGAGGAACACCTTCACGTCCGCCTGGATGGGCAGGTCCGCGGGGCGGATGTTGCCGAGATACTCGGGATCGATGTCCACCTGGATCAGCTCCTGCTGCTCGGGCCGCGCCCAGTACGGCGCCTTGCCCCACCAGTCGGTCTCCCCGAGCCGGGTACCCAGGGCCAGCACCAGGTCCGCGTCGTTGCGCGTCTTGTTGATGGCGTCGATGTAGATCATCGGGATGGCCTGGGGTCGTCGCTCGTCCTGGCAGGCCCGGGCGGCCCAGCTCGTGGTGAGCGGGGCCTCGAGCAGCTCCGCGAGCCGCCGCACTTCCGCCTCGGCGCCGGCGTGGATGATGCCCGAGCCGGCGTGGATCAGCGGGTACTTCGCGCGGGTGAGCATGCGCGCCGCCTCGTCCACCTGGGCCGGCGCGGGCGTGAGGGGCGCGAACATGCGGTACTTGGCCGGCTCCCGGAACCACGTGGGATCCGGCTGCACCGGCGTGTTCATGATGTCCTCGGGCACATCCACGTGCACCACCCCTGGGCGGCCGGTGTACGACATCCGCAGCGCGCGGCGCAGGATCTCTGCCATGCGGTCCACTGACGGCACGGAGCAGCTCCACTTGGCCATGGGCCGGATCACGTCCACCTGGGGAAAGTACTGGAAGGTGCCCCCGCGATCCGGATAGATGATCGGCACCCGGCGCGAGCTGGTGATCAGCAGCACGCGGTTGCCCTCGGCGTTCTCCACGGCCACGCCGGGCAGCACGTTGGCCACGCCGGGGCCGTTGGAGGCCATGCAGACACCCAGCCTCCCGGTGAGGCGCGCGTAGGCGCCCGCCATGTGCACGGCGCTCGTCTCGTGCCGGGGCGTGACGAGGTCGATGCCGTGCTCACCCATGGTGGAGTAGAAGCCGAAGTAGGTGCCGTCGATGATGCCGAAGATCTTCTCGACGCCCTCGGTCGCCAACATCTGGGACAGGATCTCTCCGCCCTTCATCTTCTTCTTCAGTTTCTTTTTTTTCGCTGTGACTCCCATGTCTCTCTCCGGGTTCGAATGAAATTGTTTGCTCGTTCAGATCGAGACGTGATATACCATGTATTGACCGACCGGTCAAACCGTTTGGTTAAATCGAGCGGTCAAAATTAGCTGGAACCCATGGCAGAAGTAAAAAACAACAATGATTCCAAGCAGGAAAAGGCCCTGAAAATTCTCGATGCGGCCGCTGTTCTGCTTGGAAAATTCGGTTATGATGGCGTCAGCGCGCGGGATATCGCTGACGCCGCCGGCGTGAACAAGGCGCTTGTTTTCTACTACTGGGGCAGCAAGCCGGAGCTGTTCGAGCGCGTGCTGGAGCGCTACTACAGCGCGCACCGCGAGGCCCTCGACGAGGCCTTCAAGAGCAAGGGCACCATGGTCGAGCGCATGCACCGCGTGCTGGACGCCTACCTGGACTTCATCGAGGCCCACCGCATCTATCCGCGCCTGGTGCAGCAGCAGCTCACCGGCGGCGGCCCGCACATGGACATGGTCAAGCGCCACCTGGCCACCTTCTTCGAATGGATCACCCAGGCCCTGGCCGAGATCGCGCCCCGGA